>DATJWZ010000063.1:0-17194 GCA_035500795.1 Candidatus Eiseniibacteriota bacterium
GCAATTAAGAGACGAATACGACTGCTACAACTCAGTCCAGCAGCAGACCGGCATTGACCCAGAGGCTCCGGCGCCATCGGGTCCATCTTCTGCCCAGGTGCAGGCTGCCGAACAACAGGCGGCCGCTAATGCACCTGAAGCGCAAGGTGGCAGGGCCCGCGGAGCGGCGCGAGGTGCTTTGGGAGGAGCGGCTCTGGGAGCCATTACTGGAAATGCTGGTAGGGGAGCGGCCGTCGGCGCCACCGTTGGTACTGTGCGCGGCGGAAGAAATCAGCGCGCAGCGAACGAACAGTCCAAGGAACAGGCGGCACAATCGGCAGGAGCACAAATGCAACAGCAAGCCAGTCAGGCCAAGGCCGCATACAACAAGCAAATGGACACCTTCAAACGAGGGTTCTCGGCTTGCATGGACGCACGCGGATATTCGGTCAAGTAGCTCCGCCTTCGGGTTGATAGCGAAATCGCGCATGGCAAGGCTCAAGATGTGATTCGAAAGACGAGCACGAAGCTCGATGTGAATGGGAAAGATCGTTATATGAGGAGACTACTAGCTCGTATCGCGTTTTCGCTCCTGCTGATGAGTGCAGGAGGCGCGATGGGGCAGACGCCGGATTCAATCCATGCCGGCGGTAACGACCCGGATCTCCCACAGCCCGAGACGAAAGCGGCATCCCTCTCGAAGGGGCAGCAGGTGAGTTCGCAGGATTCTGAAGCGGTGAAGAAGAAATCATTCGGCACTCCAGACATTCCCAGAAAGCTGGCACGCCTGCCTCATTATCAAGGGAAATATTTCTCGACGACATTAGGGTTTGTTGGACTTGTCGACTACAACCACTTCAAGCAGGACTCAAACAGCATTACCCAGGTTGGGCGCCAGAACGACCAATGGGATGACCGCTCCACCCGCTTCATTCTCTTGGGGACTATTGGACCCGAGGTATACCAGACGCATTACTATGTAGCCTACGGCTGGAATGGTCCCAAGGCTCACGAAAATGGCAAGAAGGACTGGAGCTTTACCGACTTAATCATCACGGCGCCCGTCGGCCCGTTGGGAGCGCTGACCTTCGGCAAGACCAAGGAACCGTTCGTTTACGAAATAGTCGGTGACGCCACATTTCTCCCTCAAATCGATCGCGTGCTGACCCCGTTCTTCCCTTCTCGAAGTGTGGGCCTCCAATTAAGCAATACCGCATTCAAGAAACGCATGACGTACACCACCGGGTGGTTCAATCAGTGGTGGGTGCAAAAGACCGTTTTCGACGAGACCGGGAATGACTTTGCGAGTCGAGTGACCGGGCTAATTTCGATCAACGAGGACGGTTCCAGGTATCTGCACGTCGGCGCGAGTGCACGTTACTCGGGAGCGAATAATGGCGTGGTCCGCCTGCGGGGCAGGGCGGAATCGAACGTATCGAGCTACTACGTCGATACCGGCAACATCCCGGCCTCCAATCAGAAGGAGTTTGCGCTCGAAGCTCTCTGGACACGCGATCGTTATTCGGTCCTCACCGAATATACACGCTCCCAAGTGAATGCTACTCAAATCGCCAATCCTTCCTTCTATGGATTCTACGTGACTGGCTCGGTATTTTTTACCGGAGAGCACCGGCCGTACGATCGCAACGTCGGCTTCGCCCGGCGCCCGATCCCGAAACGCCGCTGGGGAGCGGTAGAACTGACGGCTCGCTACTCACGCCTCGATTTGAATGACAAGTCGATTCAGGGCGGATTGATGAATAAAGGAACTCTCGATTTGAACTGGTTCCTCAACCGCAGATGGAAATTGGCAATGGCCGGCGGCTTGGTCAACCTCGACCGCAAAGGGCTCAACGGCTACACCACGATTTTCCAGACCCGCATCCAATACGTCTTCTAGAAAGAACCATGACCAAGCCAAATCATATCCGGTACCCGGTTCTACAAAGTGTGGGTTTTAACAGTTCCTCATCGCGAGAGGGTAGCCCAGCTCATGCGAGAGGACGTAACAGAGGAGGAATCATGACTTGCAGAAGATTTATCAGGATCATGTCCATCATTACGCTGCTATTTGTGTTAGTTGCCTTGTCAAGCTCAATCGCTTCCGCCCAAACCAAGTTAGAAGGAGTGATTAAAGGACGCAACGGAGCGCAAATAATTCTCCAAACGGCAGATTCGCCGAAGGTGATCATTCTGCTGACGGACAGCACGGATGTGGGCCAGTTTCAGGGCGCACTCAAAGCACGCACAAAACACATGTCTATGGCCGCCCTCGTTCCCGGGCTTCCCATCAAAGTAGAGGGGACCTACAACTCCGAAAATCAGCTGGTCGCTGCGACGGTAAGGTTCAAGGGAAACGATTTGGAACAAGCGCAGGCGATCCAGGCCGGTTTGGCTGAGACGCAGAAGCAAGCGGAGAAAAATAAAGAGGAGTTGGAAAAGCAGAACGCTGAGCTTGCAGAGCAGAATGCGGCCCTGAAAGAGCAGAGTGAAAAAGTGGCCGCAAACAAAGCAGAGATCGATGCCGCAGTTGCGCGCTTCGGCCAGCTCGATGACTACTACATCCTCGATGAAGTAACCGTGTATTTCGCCAACGGTAAGGTGAAAGTTGATCCAAAGTACGCTCCGCAACTGGTAGCGTTGGCCGAAAAAGCAAAGAACATCAAGGGGTACATGGTCCAGGTAAAAGGGTACGCCTCGTCATCCGGCAGTGCTTCCTTGAACCAGAAGCTCAGTGAAGATCGCGCCAACAATGTTGCGAATATCTTGCTACAGCAGGGGCATGTCCCGCTTACCAACATGCTGGCCCCGGGCGCAATGGGCGAGAGTCGCCAGGTAGTTAAGGATAAAACAGCAGATAGCGAGGCCGAGAACCGTCGCGTCGTCGTCCGAATTCTTCAGAATAAGGGCATCGCGGGATTGTAGTAAGAGCCGGGTGCCGCCACAGATCGATTAAGTCAAAGATGGCTGGCTTTTGCTGCAGCGACATCGCGGGTCGAGGTTGACAGACGCACCGGAATGAACGCCGGTGCCTGCTGGAGGTGCCTTAAGGCGCCGCCCGAGCGCTGTTGGAGTTCTATTCGATGAACTGCCATGGGTAAACAACTAGTGTTTGTCTTTATCGTTCTCGCTGTGTTTTGCGATTCGCTCGCGTTGTATGCCCAGTTCACAGATCCGCGTTACTACGGCAACAATCCGGTTGGCATCAATCAGGTCGAGTTGGACTACGCCTATGCTCGCGCGAACGCGTCGATTGATACCTCACTTATCGTTGAAGGCGCAAAACTAAGTCTGAATCAGGGAACGGTTAGATACACGCGCTATTTCAGTCTCTTTCATCGGACGGCTTGGGCCCAAGCCTTGGTTCCCATCGCCGGCCTCGAGGGTTCTGTGAGCGGCGCTAACATCGACCGTTCCATCATTGGCACCGGCGACTCCGCCTACGAAGTAGCCATGCTGCTGTGGGGAGGGGCGGCGCTCGATGCGGCACAATTCGCGAGCTACAAACCGACCACCAGCGTGGGTGCGAGCATCACCATCACCGCGCCTACTGGGCTATACAATGCTGACAAGGCTCTAAACCTTGGTGCGGATCGCTGGTCGTTCAAGCCAGAAATCGGAATCTCGCATCCCTTCGGACCAAAGCAGAGGTGGGTGGTCGACGCCTACGCAAATGCCTATTTCTTCACCGATAACACTTCTTATCAAGAAACAGAAATCCTCCGGCAGCAGGCGCTAACCGGACTCGAAGGACACGTCAGCTACGCCGTTACCTCCAAACTGTGGGCAGCTTTTGATACCCGCTACTCCTTTCGCGGCGATACCTCTGTCAACGGCATAGACCAGAACAACGGACAACAGAATTTCGTTCTTGGAAGCGAGATGAATATTTCACTTAATCCCCGGAACACGCTTGTCTTGGTGTTTGCAAAGGCATTGGTGCACGACAACGGTGCGGCTTACACCGGTTTCGGAGTGAAGTATGTCTACAGTTGGGGTAAGGGTTACAAGTAACCACGCGACCGTTCCCTGTTGTCAGCTATGGCAGTTTTGAGAGGTTGACGAAGGACGATTTTCTGCGAGTGGCGCTTTGGAATGGCACGCAGAGAGTTCGCAATCGCGAGTGAATCAGCGGTTTCTCAGAGTGCAGAACCAAATGCAAATGATCGGAAGAGAATTCAGTTTGTTTGACGGGCCGTCACACTGCTTCCGTGCCATGGGGCTAGGTGTGCTTGTAGCACTCTTCTCGCCATCGGCTCAGACCCAGACCCATACCCAGACGCAGACCCAGACTTATCAAACCTGGCCTGAGATCGACACTTACATCAATCTGAACCAGAATTTCAGGCTGCACTTTATCGCAACACAAACGATAGAGAACAGCCAGGGAACAGATGCCGAGATTGGACCAAACCTCGACTTCTTCTTCATGCCTCTATTTAGAAGAAACAAGGGCGTCATCTTCCAATCGGACCAAGCCAAATCCCGACTTTTTCTATTCAGGGTGGGGTTTCACTATGTGCCTTCTACGAGTGGTCCCGCCGAGCAGCGTGGCGTTATGGAGGTGACCGGGCGGTATGCTCTGAAATCCGGGTTCTTATTTTCGGTCAGAAACCGAGCCGACCTGCGATTCATTAGCGGTACGTTTTCATGGCGCTATCGCGACCGGCTGACAATGGAAAGAACAGTTTCGATCCGCTCCTATCATTTCACGCCTTACGTTCGCGGCGAGGTGTACTTCGATAGCAATTATGGGAAATGGAGTAGAACTTCTGAGAATTTGGGGGCTGCATTTCCGATCCGCAAACATACTGAGATCGAGCCCTACTACGAGCATCAAAACGACACAAGTAAATCGCCGAATCGCCAGATCAACGCTTTCGGAATATCGCTCAACCTTTACTTTTGATTTCGCGGTCACAACGATTTGTGAGCAGGGTTCGCAAGTTCGAATCAACATATGGAAACTTGCGACTCATGCACTCTGCTCTGTGGTTGAGCTCCGCCTCATTGCATTGGTCCGCTACCACCGGCTAGAACACGCGTCCCAGAGAAAAGAACCATGTCGCATGTCCAGTATCTCCGACACTTCCGCCCACAAACACAGGTCCAAGCGCAGTCTGCGCGATCACTCCGGCTGCGCCGTCAGTAGGAAGTTTGCTGACTCCGGGAGCGTTGTACATTTTGCCAATTTCGAACATCGCGACGGCGTAAATGCCTCCGCCTAAAAATGGTGGCAGATTGGCTAAGTTGTGCAGGTATCCAGCTCGGCCGAGAAAGAATTGGTTTCCGCGTACCTCGTTCTGTCCGTAGGCGAGCAACCCGGACGTGCTCCCGAGGAAGTATTGCGGAAGCCCAGTCTGTTCGTAACCCAGGGTTGACCCGCCCCTACCGACGAGGAAAACGGAACTCGGCCGCGATACGGCTTTGAATAACTCGGTGGTGAGTTCAAGACTTGGGAAGGCCTCCGCCGATCCCGGGCTCGTGTCCACCCAATGGAAGGTCACCTGCTCCAAGTAACCCTGACGCGGAATGACTGGGTTGTTCAAGTGATCCATCGTGAAGCGAAATCGCGAAGCACCAACTTGGCCCGAGACCGATGGAAAATCCGGAGTGCCGAGCCTTAGATGAGCATTCAGATAACCGATTTCGTAGCCTGCACGTACTTCGCTGAACCGGCTCAGTGCATAGCCAAGGTCCATTCCGGCTCCCGCCCTCCCGATGCGGTAGTCGGCCTTTGGGTCTCCGTTGCCAAAGAACCACTCCGCACTACTGCTTGCACTTGCGCGTGGAGCTACAAACCATCGCGAGGTTGGACTAATTCTCTTGTAGAACTCGGCGCCAATTCCGTAGATGCTTCCTAACATGAAGTCCATGCGCACTTCGGAGCCAAGTCCTCCGACATCGAGGAATGTTAGCCTTCCTCCCATCGCAAATGTCACATCGTCGGGCTGCGTACCATTGACGTCGAAAGCTAGTTGCAGAACAGGGGGAGCATTATTCTTTTCGCGGATGCCAACCAAAAGGCCAACTTTGCCGTCAGCTTCAGTCAAGTAATAGGTAGCGCTTTCGAATCTTCCCACTCCAGTCAGACGCGTGAGATACTTTTCCAGTTTCTGCGTGTCGATCGGCTTTCCCACCAGCGGCTCAAGATACTTCTGGATCTTTCGATTCGCATCGTCGCTGCTCCCTTCTACTCTGATGAATTGCGGAATGCCCACGGCGTTTTGTTTGCGCGCATCCCGACGCGCCACGTATTCATCCCACGCAGCCTGATCGAGAGCATAAGGCAACAGGATTTTAGCCTTCTCCTCTGCTGCCTGCATGCCCTGTTGGATGAGTGCGTCTGCTTTGTCGAATTCCAGGCTGGTGAACTTCTGAACATCCACTTTGACCACGATGTCGGCGTCCTCCATCCCCTTCATCTCCGTTTTTGCGGTGCCGATCGTGATCGACTGGCCGAGAACGCTGAAAAGGGACTGGATTTCATCGGCCGTAGCGGGAGAGACCTGGAGGTGAATCGCGATGACGACGTCAGGACCCATCTCGCGCGCGAGATCGGTCGGCAGGTTATCCACCAGGGCGCCGTCCACGTATACCTGGTCTCCGTCGCGCATGGGCGAGAAGATCGACGGGAGCGACATGGAGGACCGCATTGCAAAACCAATCGGTCCAGTAGAAAACACGTGGGGCTTCCCTGAAATCAGCTCCGTGGAAACGCAGCGGAAGGGGATCGGCAAATCGTCGAACGATTTTACCGAAGAATAGGCCAGTGTCTCCCGATCAATGAGCATGTTGATTTGATGCCCTGAACTCAATCCCGATGACAGCATGGGACCGTGTTTAAAACCAATGGTCAAATCGTTTTGAGCGGCGCGAGCATCCTCCTTGCGGCGAAAGGGGAGATCCTCAAAAGGTGTTTCGCCCGCAAGTACAAGCGGCCAGTCTATCTGCTTTACGAGCCTTTCGAGTTGATCTGGACTCTTCCCTGTTGCATACATTCCTCCCACCAGGGCGCCCATGCTGTTTCCGGAGACATAGTCAATGGGAATGTGGTGCTGCTCAAACCATCTGAGCACTCCGATGTGAGCCAGTCCTAGCGCACCACCCCCTTCGAGAGCAACGCCGACGGTCGGCCGCTTGGGAAGTTGTGTTCCCCCTTGGGCAATAGCGATGAACGGAGATGCCATTATGGCAAGCAGTGCCAGCCCGATCCTCAGTGACTGGCAATATGAACGGCTGCGGGACCTTTTAAATGTCCAGATACGATTCATGGCGACCTCTTCCTTTTCAATCGTTAGCTTCGACTCTGGAGCAGATACCTCCGCCGCGATGCTCGATGCCCGAGGACCGAACAACGGCCAAGATGTCGGCCGAGTTCACTGCACGCTGCGTCATCGCCGGGAATCCTAGGTACCTTGAATCTTCGGCGGGGTGCTAGCCCTAACTTGCTGGCCCTATGGCAGTTGCTGGAAGCGGTTTCGTTTTAAAGAGCTTCGGAGCCAAGGCAATGACGATCCCGCTGACAATCACGTAGAGAATGACAGTCGGTACGACGAGTTTCTGTTCCGGAAAATTCGCATGCGCAATCGCTAGAGCAAGACCCGGATGACGGGAAGCAGTTGCCTGGGCAAGCACAGAGCGGTCCTCGGAGTCCGGGCCACCGAAAAAGCGACCGACGATATAGCCAATCATCGCGAACGCAGCGAGGCTAAGAAGCGTACCGTCGACAAGCAAAGCCAGATTGTTCCGAATCAAAACGAAAAGTGCAGGCAGCGCGCTCAAGATTAAGAGCACCGCGGCGACAATGCCAATGGGTTTCGTTAGACGGTCAGCAAACGACGATGCGGCGGCGCGCAGCACAATCCCGGCCAACAGAGGGGTCAATACGGTTTTGAACACTATGATGGCAACCGACATTGGAGAAATGGACAGTGGCACGCCGGTGACCCGTTCAAATAGCTTCATCGCGATCGGTATCGAAACAATTGAGAGCACGACCGTCGCCACCAGGAGGCCGATCGTGTAGTTTTCCTTGCCGCCAGCCTTGAGTACTTTCTTTGGAAAGATGGGCGGAACCGGGGAAACCGAGAGAGCAACCAGCGCTATCTGCACGGCTGGGTGCAGATGGAGAGTCATCACCAAGAGCAATGCAAGCCATGGCATTATCACGTTGATAGAGACGAACCCGCGAATCAGTAGCTTGGGGCGTCGAAACAGGAATGTTGCATCCGCGAATGTCGCTTGCAGTCCCAGCGCGAACACAGTTAGGAAAATACTTGCCTTCAGGACGAGTGGAATAAGAGATTGTAGGTTCATGGCCAGACTCCTTATGCCTTGCTTTTCGCCGGGAGCGGTGTTGCGCTTGCAGGCGGCTTGTTTCTCCTCAAAATTACGAACCTGTTATTGGTGGTAGATCCAATAGAGGCCCGCTGACGTGCTTCACTTTGAGGTCAACGGTTACCTCCACGCGATCCGCAATTTTGACCAGCGGAATTCCTTTGTTCATGCCATATTCTTTGCGGTCGAACGCCATGGACCCTGAAATCGTGCCCGAGCCCTTCCCGTCACGCGAGACCTTAAAAATAAGTTTCTCGGTCTTAGTAACTCCACGGATCGTAAAGTCGCCGTCAAACTCAAAAGTGTCCGGTCCGGTCTGCCTCAGTTTCGTTGATTTGTAGGTGATCGTCGGATCCTCTTCGACGTAGAAGAAATCCTTGCTCTTTAGCTTCCCATCTTTCATGCCACTTCCCGAGTTCACACTGTCTGCCTGAATTGTGATCGCTAAAGCACCTGTCGTCGGATCGGTGGACGCGAAAGTCAGGTTGGCGTTCCATGTCGCGAACGAGCCTTCGATCTTCACCGACGATTTCACCGAAAATCGTATCGAACTGTCTTCCGGAGTTATCACCAGAGTAGGAACTTCTGCGGGCGACTGGGCTCGCGCCACTGACAGGAACGCAGCGGAAATCAACGGTAAGACAATTTCCAGTCGTATGTGCGGTCGCTTACTACCTACAGCGGTTTCACGATTCATAATCGCTTCCTTTCCGTCGTTTAAGTCGCTGCAACCACGTGGTCATCCCAGTCGATTTTCGTCGCCCGGGGAACTATGCCTAGAAGTCCGGATCCTGTGCCGAGGATGGCCTGCGGTACGGATGTCGGGCGCACCGCGAGCATCTGCTCATCAGAATGGATACAGACGACTTTGCGCTGAAGATCCGCTGCACTTGCCATCTGCTGTAGAGTCCAGTTTCGTGCAGCGATCACATCGGCCCGGGTGCAGTTCAGAAGTAACGAGCACTCCTGAGGGGAGTAGCGTTCGAGCACAGATATCACGAAGACGAAGCGCTCGAATTGTGGGAGCGCAAGAATATTGCCGATCTCGGCTGGCGGCGTCGTGGAATGCCTGTCGCCACTGCCAGACGAAGAACTTGAGCTGCTGTCGCGCCTTAGCTTTGGCTGAATCATTTGAATTGCATTTTGAATAATCGTCCGCCGAACCCAAGATAGTGCCCATTCCTGGAAAACAGGAGTCCCCTTTTGCGAGTTATCGATGCCGCTGACAAAACACTTCTCAGCGAGCGTGTGGTCACCTGTAAGGAGGAACGACAATAGGTACAAGCTGTCCATGTTATGCAGGAAGATTAGGCAGAAATCTGCGAAGCTTGCATAAGGCGTCGCTTCTCGGTCAGAGGTTGGTGTTACGCCCCTCTGTCTTGCAACTAATCGCAGTGCTAGGTTGCTAAGACTCTTCGACATCGACATATCTGCTCCTTCCTCGACCTCTGGATCAGCACTAACTCGCAATTAGTCAGGGGAAGAGGCCGTTCTCCTTGTCACTGATTGCCGCTGGCAGAACCTTTCTGACTCATCTCCAAAGCGCTCTTGATCGTCGTCAACGATTTTTGAAGATTGGATGCCCCTCGTCCCACCGCGTGACTGCGGACGATTGAGCCTTTGAAGCCGGTCAGCCCAGCCTGCTCCGATCCCATGACCATGATGAGGTAAAAGCCGGGCTGTTTTGGGTCGTCGCTGCGGATGCAATAAGTGAGGTCGAGGGCCGTCTCAAAGTAATGACTGGAAAAAAGTTGTTTCTCCGCGATGGTGTAGGCTGGTTCGTGCGGATTGCTTCCCTGCATGGTGACAACCTGCACCATACGCAGTGTCGGCTTAAGACCAAACTTCACCTTTTCCCAATAGAACATGTTCTCCACGTTGGCGGGCTTTCCATCGGGATACGCCAGAAGATAGTTGTAGTAATCGGGCAGCGCTTTCGGGAGGGCCTTCGCGTAGCTGAGCATGTATTTGAACTGTGCCGCCACTTGGGTCGGGTCGTGCTTGTCGTTATAAACGCCCAGGGCCTGATTTCCTTTTTGTTGGTAGTCCAGCAGGTGATCCAACGCTTTTTTCTGTCCCAGTTGATTCACTTGTTGTGCGGCATTGGGGTCAGACCAATTGATGCTTTGATGAATGTCCGCAATGGTGGTGGCGGGAATCTGAAGGTTGCAATGGTCCGGCTTGCAATCCTTGAGGTCTTTTATGTCTTGGCTGTCCAACTCGAAACCTTTCAGATCAGAGAGTTGCGGTGGGCTACTGAACTTCTCGAGGGCCAGATAGTTCGGCAACTTGCGAAGTCGGTCAAAGTCATAGGCGGCCTTAACATAGCTCTCCGGAGTTGCATTGACATAAATGACACCGAACAAGATGACCTCATCCGGAATGCGGGATTCTAGATTCTTAGCCACGGCTTCCCCTTTTCCAACGGCGTCAATCTGGTCTTGAGTCAATTTGACGTCCTGTTTGAGATAGCTGAAGAGTTCAGCATTTGTCTGCGCAGGGCAGGGCACTGTAGCCCCGGCGGTCAACACGATCAGGATGATTGTTATTGCAATAGTTCGCGTCATAGTCACTCCTCTAAAGCTCAGATCATCAATTCAGTCCGTGTCGATCAGCACTGAACTGAATTAGATCCGGAAGTTCTCGGCCTCCGAAGGTACTCATTCCATCTATTCGCGTTTCTCTCTGAACCACATCGCTAATTACTGCTTCCACTGACTGCCCGGTCATCGTGTGGCTGTGCATAGCTTCTTTCAATTACGAAGAAGGAGGGAACGAGCCTCTTCATTGCCAAAGTCAGTGGAATCGCCAGAATGCCGCCAACCGGGCCCAGCAGAAACACCCACCACAGGAGAGAGATCGTCTTCTCCATAGACGAGACTTTCACCCCCTTCTTTCTCAGGAAAATTGGAGTGATTGCGTATTTCGATACCAGGTGGGTCAGAACTAACCCCGCTACGACCAGTAAGGCCCTCTTCCAACCCAGCATGAGGAGCGCCAGACAGGCCGGCGGGAGCAGTGCGAGAACGAAGCCGATGCTGGGAATAAAGTTCAAGAAGAAATACAGGACGCACCAAATCAGCGGGAAATCCACACCAAGGGCGGCCAACACCACCAGGTTGGCAAGCGCCGTCAGAACTCCGGTCGTGGCGCAGACGGCGACATAATGGCCCACATCATTCTGCACTTGAGTCAAGATCCGTGGGGCGTTCGCTGTCTCGGTATCTTGCACTATCATCGAGAGAAGAACTCCTCCCAGCAGGACGACAACTAGCCCGTCGGAGAAAACATGACTCATGGCCGGGAGGATCTGGTTCGCGAGACTGACAATCTCGTTGGAGGTGGACCATTTCGTAATCGACAGGCTCGTGATATCGATGCTGTGAGCATCCAGGAAAATCGCAACGTGCTGGTATAGGTCACGCGCCTGCTGCTCATAGATCGGGAGTTTCGCTTTTGCGCTTGCGAGGTTCTCGTACAGCAGAAACACCAAGACGACCGCGAAGGTCCCCATCAGACTGAGAGCAAGTGTCAAAGCCGCGGTCTTGCTCAGCCGGAATCGCTGCATCATGACCTTCAGCAAAGGAAGAGCGCTGTAGGCAAGAAGAAAGCCAAGTAAGATTAGCGAGAGGACATCGGATGCGGCCTTGATTCCCGACGAGATGATCACGATGCACGCGGCCCCGAGCAGAAACCGCGTCGACTTCGACGCCCGGTTTCCTGTGAAATCAGCGTCGAGACTGTGGGTAGGTTGGACTCTCGCGGCAGACATTATCCTATCCTTCAGAACGTGCCCTGCTTCTGTCCGGCATTTAGCAATGCAGCACGTCGGACCAGTCGAGATCAGAATTAAAGAGCCTTTGGTCTTGGTATGGTCTTGGCAAATGGCTTACCAAACCGGAGTGAAAGCCAAGTTGTTGAACAAGGAGACCCTTGCGAGCGTTTTCGACCTTGGTAGCTACAAATGGCCTCCGACATTTCGGAACTGATCCGAAATGTCGTGCGGGGATGGGACATGACAGGAGGATTTATCGGAAACGCGGGTCTAGTACTCTGAAAGCGTCTGAATCACGACGCGGAAAATTCATCTGCTTTGCGACGGGGAGGGTCGTTCGACGTCGCCTGAACGTTCCAAAAGAACTCGATCCGTCGCAACGTGCGCCAATCATCGCAAGCAGCGGTCGGGAAGTCGAGTTTCCCCACCACACCAATTCTGTTGAAACCCTCCTTTCTGAAACCTATCGAAAGTGATGGCGGACAAACCGCACCATCTCTCCTCCCACTCACGGTTGAAGCATCGCAGGAGACGCAATGTTACCCTCGAACAGCTACTTCATTTTTGCGCTGCGACCTGCGTGATCGCGTCGAATGCGTAAACACGGCTCCAGTCATTTTTCGTGCTGACGACGGTCCAGCCATTCTGCTTCGCGTACTCATCGAGTTCGGGGGTGAAGTGTACCAGCGGGACATTGGGCAAACCGCGAGCTGGGCCGTAGGCGAAGTCGCGCGACGCATCATCGTGCAGCACCAGTAGTTCGAAGCGCGCTCCGCTGCCACCCTGGGTGTATTGCAACATTTCCTTGTCGCCCGTGGAATTCCCGAACGCGGCGATGGGGCGGCGGCCGATGTACTCGTTGATGCCAACCGCCTTGCCACCGTTGTTGTCATTGAAGTCCAGTTCCGGTAGGCGGACGAGCACAGGCTTGCCGTCGCGCATTTCAAACTTTGTCTTGATGCTGCTTCCGACAACCTGTTCCGGCGGGATGCCGTAAACCCGCTGCGCCCAGGGCCGCATGAACTCGACTCCGCCCCCAGAGACGATGTAGGTACGGAAACCGTTCGCACGCAGGTAGGCGAGCAGTTCGAGCATCGGTTGGAAAGTCATTTCGGTGAAGAGCCTGCCGGTCTTCGGATTTTTCGCCGTAGCAATCCAGTCGTTGACGATCTGTTCAAATTCCGTCGTGGTCATTCCTGCGTGCGTTGCCATGACAAGTTCGAGGATTGCGCGTTCGCCGCCCGCGGCCACACCCTTCAAGTCCCCCTTCAGCACCGAGGCGTATGGTTCTGTGGTCTGCCACTCGGGATGCTGCGGCGCGAGAGCTTTTATGCGGTCCAGTACGAAAAACAACTGGACGGGAAGCGGCTCTTCGCACCAGAGCGTACCGTCATTGTCGAAGGTGGCAATGCGTTCCGGCACCGGAACGAAGTCCGGACTACCTTCGGTCGTAACGCGATGAACAAAATCTAGGATCGATTGTTTGGCCGCGCCATCATTCCATGAGGCCAAGGGCTGTGGTTGATACTCCCAGAGCTTCTTTGACGCGGTGCCAAAGTTGCCAAGTTGATACACAGCCACCCCCTTTGGCGCAAAGGCAAAGGGTTCGAATGGAGCGGCTTTCAATTGTTTTACAAAATCTTCGTGTGCGACGCCCAACGTCACATGAGGGAAGTAGTGCTCTCCGCTGGACTTGGGAACAAATTGCTCGACGTATCCAACGATTTCGGAGTTGCTTGGAGTATCGATAAAAGCCGCTGCGGTTCCGTTACTGACAGAAAACGGCGCCACTGTTTCGCTTACTTTTTGCTGCAGACGCATCAACTCCGGAGTACGCTCGACGACAAAAATCGTTACGGCTACTCCAGACCAAACGGTGTATTCGTATCCTTTCGCCTTGAGTTGCAACTCGGTGGGTCGTTCAGTTGCGAAAAGCTTGGTGAGCGCTGTCGTTACGGCGTCGAGGTCTTTCACTCGCACGTACCGCTGCAGCATCGTCACATGCGGCGCGTGGGTGGCATCCAATGCATAACCAGCGGAGTAGTCCGCCCGTAAGCGAGCGTTGCTGGAATTGGCTTTGTCTAACATCGCTTGATTTGGTTCGAGCAGGACGTCAATGGCGATAAGGTCGTCGCTAGCGGCCGTATACGTAGTCTGCGCCGCCAGTATCCCGCAGCCGGCGAGTGATAGCATCGCGAGAGTTGCGGCGAGGTAGCTTCGTTTGCGTATCGTTTTCATGCTTTGCTCCTTGACTTATAAATAATGTGCTACGCCCAGAGCGCGAACCACCGGTGGGATTCGTCACTCGATGAGCCGCAGTTTACTTCTGCTCATTCACTTCTTGGCCTGGCTCCGGTTCTTCCACAAACTTTCTATCCTGTTAACCCTTGATGTTTGGGAACAGGAGCGTGAACGACATCCTGAATGTCCAAGGTGAGGCGCCCCTTGGATGGACGACGTTGCCGAAAAAGAAACTCTGAACGTTCACCGCTTGGTGCCCGAATCTCCAGACGCGCCCGGGACCACCGCCGATCGGCACCACCCATCGTCCAGTTGTTTTTTCCCAGTTGGCCGTAATGCCGCTGGTTTGAAGGGACAGATACCAGGCCTTTTTTAGGTTGTAGTTCATAAACGGCTGAAGGTAGAACTGGTTTACGTCGGGCTTGTTCTCATGACCTGCCACAGACCAGATGTTGTTAACCAGCACGCCGATGGTCCCAAATTTCGGCTGTGTCAATGCGACAAAAGTCGGACCTATGCCGAATTTCCCCTGGCTCAGTAATGCCTGCGAAGCTGTGGGAACCAGAAATATCGGTCCTGCGCCCCAAGTTATCTTGCCGCTTTTCTTCGGAGAAAAGTAAAACTGGGGTTGCATGTCTCCAAAGCCATAGGCGCCGGTTTGAAGCGGGGGGCCGGATCCCTGTGGAATGGTGAGAGGTTGGTAGATGATGGGGGCAACCCATCGCGTGATCACGTTCCAGTGTGATCCGAGGCTCACCGGTATTACCGGCTGAATTACGAATACATTCTGGACACGATCAGCGGCGCCGATACCGAAATTCCAGTTCTCCTGAAAGGGAACGCTGATCATGCTGGCAATCGGGTTCTGCGCGGCCTTCCGAGCTTTTTCTACAGCGGCGGTGTCGACTGCGGGGGCTGCGGCTGCGGAGGTTGTCGACGGCGTGGATGAGGCTTGACCTGAGTCAGACGTCTGCGCCAACACTGAAACGCTGAACACGAGTGCGGTTAGTAAGTGAAATAGAATCCTGAATCGCATAGTCGTAGTATCTCCTTCGTACTTCAGGGAACTCAGTATTGTCTTGGCAAACGACTTACCAAAGTGGAGGACTATCCAAGTTGTTGACTGAGGAACCGTTGCGGGTGCCTGCAATTTTGGTGGACGCACAATATCTCCGACATTTCGGAAGTAATCCGAAATATCGGGGGATTTGGGTAATGAACAAAGCGATTGGAACGAGAGCGAACTTGTCTACCAACTTGGCCAGTTGATCAAGGTATTTCGCAGGAGACGTCGCAAGGTCGACCATGGCATAGGCCTTAACGATGTTGCGTCAATAGTTCAGGCGCCTAGATGTGGGCGACCGGGCTAGTTTAGCCCGGTCGCTTTACTAGCAGATATGGACAAGCGGAGGGATTTCTTGCTGGGGGGCCATTGAGAAGTGCTCAGGCCTTACATCCGGCCGGTTTGGCAGTGGATGGGAAGTGGCTGGCGATTTTGCCGTACTCGTTCAGCCAGAATACGTTGATCAGCGGCGCGAGATGAGTCCTCGCCTCCAGAGCAGCTCTATTCCTTTGCTGGGTTGTCGTTCGCGTCCTCTCGAATTATTCCTACGCCAACTTGCCGGATATGTTTTTGGCCAGAGATCGCGCAGCGGAGCCCACCGAGATCATGGCAACTCCGCTAACCAGGAGATTGGCTCCCACCAGCGTGCCGATGGCCCACACACCGGACAGCGGCCACTCGCGGAGCAAGAACAATCCCAGAATCACACCGATTGTCGCGCTGACGAGCATGGATCCCCATCCGTTATCCGGACGCAAACGGAGTGCGAGCACGGCGCTCGAGATTCCGTCGAGCAGCAGATACGCCCCCAGCGCCAACGTGAGCGTGGCCAACCCGATTCCGGGCCGTACCGCGAGAATGAGTCCAGCCCCGAGCGTGAGAATGCCGCCCAGAAATGCGAGGGCACCTTGGCCAAAGGATCCAGCGCTGAATGCGGCGATCGTTCTGGCGCAGCCGCCGACCGCCAATGCAAGGCCGATGCACACCACGACAATGACGCCGCTGAGTAGTGGGGAAGCCATAGCCAGAATCCCCGTGATAACGGTTAACACACCAAGTGCGAGGAGCCACCCAGCATTCTTGGTCGCTTCGTGAGTCCAGCCGCTTGCAACTTCTTTCAAGCTTTCCATGTCACTCCTCCTCAACAGAATCAAACAAAAGATATCGAAGTACAGACATCGGGACGGTCGCTTCTACCCCGCATAACATGCAACCCACTCAACTTATCGGGCCAACTTACCAAGATGATCCCAGTACGTCGCGGATAGTGTCTTCGTTGACGAGCGTGCTTACAGCCATGTTCTTCTCCTTTTTTAAGTCGGTGCTGCCGACGGAGGTCACCTAAGGCGCATCATCTCTTCTGAGGAATCGCCCACCGTACTCCGCTTTATGGCAAACCAATTACCAAACTGGCGTGGCAGGCAAGTCGTTGCATAACTATGCAATTGCTGGAGTTTGAAATGATGGCGGAAGCACTATTGCTCCGACATTTCGGACGTGATCCGAAATGTCGGAGGCGGCACTTCAAAAGTACGATTGTTGCTTTTCTGAAGGTGGACGTTTAGGAATCTTCAACGCCAAGGAGTTGTGGCACGCGATGGCGAGGTCATCGTACGAGTCTTGGCCGCATATTCAACAGATCACTTGTGTCCAATATTGAAAATGAGACCGACTCCGACCTTCGGGTTCGTGTGAGTTTCTCCGCCGACATGAGTGATGGACGCAGTGACGTCAAACAGTCGGACCGTCCAGCGGTGGCTGGCTTCGTAATCGAGTCCGCCTCCCAACTCCGTGGC
>DATJWZ010000064.1:0-11081 GCA_035500795.1 Candidatus Eiseniibacteriota bacterium
GCCAGCGGTCAGGCGCACGATGGCACCGATTCCGTCACGGTTCGACTTGGTTCCGACCAGCTTGATGCGGACACTGCGATTGGTTCCACCCTCGTTGTGAAACAAGTAGGCCGGCCCGGCGTTCGTGGTCAGCAGAATGTCGGGGAAGCCGTCGTTGTCGATGTCGCCGTAGGCCGCGCTCCGCGCCACCTTCGGGGCGGCGAACGCTTTGCCCATTTGATCGGTGACTTCGGTGAACTTTCCGCCTCCCAGATTGCGGAATAGATGCGGAGGCTCGGCGTAACTGACGCGCTTTTGCACGCGCTCGATTTCGTTTTCGATGTGGCCGTCGGCGACGAAAATGTCGGGCCAGCCATCGTTGTCGTAGTCGAAGAAGAAGCAAGCAAAGCCGAGCGTCACCAGCGTATCGCGGCCGATTTCCGATTGCGGCGCTTCGTCCACAAAAAGTCCATTTCCTTCGTTGTGGTAGAGCGACAACATCTGGTTGGCGAAATTGCTGATGATGATGCTGGCGTATCCGCTGCGATCGTAGTCGGCGGCGTCAGTGCCCATCCCCGCGCGCGCAACACCATCCTCACTGAAGCCAATTCCGGCAGCCACGCCACGTTCTTCGAATGTGCCGTTCTTCTTATTCACGTAGAGTTTGTTGGGCTGGGTGTCGTTGGCGATCAGGATGTCGGGCCAGCCGTCGTCGTTGTAGTCGAGGATCGTAACGCCCAGGCTCTTCGAGGTTGGATCGCGCAGCCCGGCTTTCTGTGTCGCATCTTCGAATTTGCCGCCACCAAGGTTGTGCCAGAGGCGTACAGACGTGCCTTTGTACGACTCCGGAGTGCAATACGACTTGTGGGCGCCATCGAGCGTGCAATAGAGATCAGTTTCCGTCGTCCACTGCACGTAGTTCGCAACGACCAGATCAAGTTTCCCGTCGCGATCATAGTCGACCCAAGCCGCACTGGTTGAGAATTCGCTGGGACCCCACATGCCAGCAGACTTTGTGATGTCAGTGAATGTGCCGTTGCCGTTGTTGTGGAAGAGATGGCTCTGCCCCAGCGCCGTGACGAAGAGATCATCGTACCCATCGTTGTCGTAGTCACCGACGGCAACGCCTAACCCAAACATGGGGACCGCCAGTCCGGCCCTGCGCGTGACATCGGTAAACGTGCCGTCATGATTGTTGTGGTAGAGCTTGAGAGTGGTTGCTCCCCCGTGCGGATGTCCGGGGAAATCTTCACCGTTGGTCAGGATGATGTCAGGATACCCGTCGTTGTCATAGTCGATGAATCCGCAGCCCGGGCCCATGGTTTCTGGCAACCACTTCTTTCCAAAAGCACCATTATTGTGCGTGAAATGAATTCCGGCCTGAGTTGTGATGTCGCGAAAATGAATTTGGGCAGAGCCGGTCGCAACAAGGCAAAGACCGATCAGCCACGGAGACACAGAGACACGGAGCAATCTTGAGAAAAAACAAGAAAGATCCCTGTGACTCCGTGAGTTCGTAGTGAATTCACCTATTAGAAGGAACATTTATCGGGAAGCTCCGGCTGACGCGATGGAGGGTTGGCTCGCTTCGCCCCGCCGGGCAGTTGAGGCGGCTGTCCCCACATGATGCGAAGCAGTGTTCAACGGCAGCGGTACGGATACGTGTTCATGGATCGATTGGCGCTCGTTGTTGTCTTCCGGGTGCAACCGACGATATGGTCCCGTGATCGCCTGCGATGACTCGTCCGCTTTGAAGCGCAAATACCGTTCCTGATGTTCTTTCGCCAGTTTCTCGTTGCCCAGTCCGTTGTAGCAGAGCATCAGGTTGTAGTGCGCCTGGAGATCCTCGGGATCGACCGCAAGCACAGACTGCAGAATCTTGACAGCATCGTTGTACTTGCGTTGCAGGAAAAGTACGCGCCCTAATTCGTTGAGGGCAACGCGGTCATGTGGATATTGCGCCAGCACAGTCTTAAGCCGGGCAGCCGCACCGTCATAGTTACCGTCAGAACGAAGAACTTTGGCGTAGAAGAAATTAGCCCGTGCGAGATTTGGAGAAAGCGACAACGCCTTCTCGAGCACAATGCGCGCACGCGGCATATCGCCTTCCTGAACGGCGCAACGCCCGATATTGACCCAGCCGTCAGGATTGCTCGGGTCGGCTTCCGTGACTTTTTGGAATGCTGCGGCCGCGCCCTTTAGATCTCCTTGCAGGAATAGTCCAATGCCGTAATCGTTCCAGCGCTGCCACTCTTCCTTGCGGACGATTGTCCTCGGCTGTTCCGCGGGCGCAGTGTGAGCAACGACGGGAAGCGTCACCTGGTCTTCGGCAACCGTTACGATCGGCAGGTCTGGAATTTTCTCCTCCTTTGCCGAGATTCCAACCAGTGACCCGGTAAACAACGTCTGGCGGTCGTCGAAGTCAGGACCGACAGCATTCGGCTTCGAGGAATCGGGGACGCCCGCGAAGGCCTCGTGCGTGTTGTACCAGGTGAATTTTCGATAGCATAGCCGCGCGTGCAATGTGATCTTGCTTCCCGCGTAATCTGGGATGTGCATACGATAGTGAACCGTATCGGCAGCTCCCGGCGGGATGAGACGCACGTAAACGACAGCGCGGGTTGCCCATGCATTGCGCTTATCGATCGGATTACCGTGGGCGTCGATCTGCAGCGACCGATAGAAATGCGCGCCCTTCTCCACCGGTCCGTGGCCGTTGTCTTCGACCATACCGCTCCAGAAGATGGTCTGTCCTTTGTCGTCGGTACCCTTCAACTCGAGCCAGGTATCGTAGGCATCGACGGTGCCCCCGGGAAAGAAATGGCCGACTTTCTTTGTTCGAACCACGACATCGACGCGAACCGTGTCTCCCCGCCGCAGGGCTGGCTGAACGCGATTCAGTGGCGCAGTAATTGGTGCGGTCTCGCCACCGCCTTCAGACGTGACTTTGCTTTCAGCTTCTTCTCCTACCGCGAAGGTCGTTGAAAGATCCGTCTGGGTATTTGCGCCCGGCTTCAGCGGAGCTTGCGCGGGAGACAAGGCAAAAATGTCGACCGTGAGTTGCCCGTTCTTCAGAAAATCTTCGGTCAGCTTCAACTGTGCCGCGTCTTCGTTGGCGGTTGGAACGGCCGTGTTCGCCGCGGGGAATCGATGCGAGTGTATGAACCCGTTGATGTTGCCTTGATCTTTCGACGATTGCAGGGGCATGTGGCAATCAGCACACTGCGCGGGCTTCGGTGGATAGTAGAACGAACGCGCTCCCTGCCCGGAAACACCGCTCGCCTGCCAATTGTCATACTCGTTGAATCCGCGGAACCACCGATAATTATTCACCGGGACGTCAAGATGAACCTTGTGGCACGAGGAGCAGAACTCCGCAGTTTGATCGCGCATGAACGGCTTCAAGAAGACGCGGCGGTGCGGCTCGGGATTCAGCTTGATCACAAAATCGTGCAGCTCGCGCACCAGGGGATTCTTCGTCGCCGCCAACTCGTGCAGCTTCGGATATTCCAGATAGAAATCCGCCTGGCCCATCGTGCTCTTCACGTTGGCGATGGAGTGGCACATCATGCAGCCCAGCCCAGCTTGCGCTTCGGGACGGTGCACGATCTGCTTGATCGGTGTGTCCATCAAGCCGGCATACAACACCGCAGGATCGTGGCAACCGCCGCACCATTTCGAAGGTTTAGTGCCGATCGTGTCTTGCATGTATTCGATCGCCTTGCGATACCATTGATTGTTGAACGACGAGAAGTGGTGCGCGGAACTGTACCACTCGTTATAGATGTCTTCATGGCACCGCTTGCACGAGTCCGACTCCATGAAGAACTTGCTGGGAATCTTCTGATTGCCGTAGACCTGCGCGGAACTTGGAAAGAACGATCCCTGCGGGCCGTCGCCCTCTCCGTTCATGGTGTCGGGCGGCATGGTCGGATTCTGAATCCGGTTGCGAGTTTGCCAGCTTTCGCGAATGTACCGCGATCCGAAAGCCAGGCCGGCAAAAACGGCCAGGCAAATCGCCGTACGCCAGAGCGCCGACGACATATGTGGACGGCCGATTTGGCTCTCTGCAGCCCGGTTCGTGAGCCAGCCTGCCATAAGAAGAGCAACGCCGGCCACTGAAATCACGATGTGCGCGTACAGCTTGTTCCATTCACTGCGCGACGTGCCGGTCTTGATCAGAACGATCCCGATCAATCCACCCAGGGCGACCAGCAGCCATCCGGAGCGGGTGGCAAGGCCGCCTGTTCGCAGAAGACGCACGAGCGAAGGCAAGAGCAAAACTGTCGCAACTGCTCCACCGAAGGCGTGAAGCAAGACAACCCCTGCGTAAGGGATGTTCGCCTGAGGAAAGGTATAGAGATATGCTGCGGATATGGCCAGAAATAGAGCCAGCCACCACAGAAGTCGACCGATGATTCCCCCAGGTGAAGGCATTTCCGAAATGCGCGATGCGGACGGAAAAAGACTACGTCAACCCCACAGACGGCTGGCGAAGCGCATCAACAAAGTTATCGGCACGAGGATGATGGCGGAATAGTTGAAACATACTAGTGGCTGTGACTCAGCCGGCCCAATTCAATGAATCGGCGGAGCCTTCAATCCGCCGCAGTCACGCTCAACAATCTCAGCGACCGAGAGCACTTCCCCCTCTTGCCATGGGGGTCCAACGATCTGCACACCGACCGGCAGGCCTTCGGTGGATGGGTTTACCGGAACAACCGCTGCCGGATTTCCCAGCAAGTTGAACCACGCTGTGTAACTCCAGGCGTCAAGATATTCCACTGTCTTGCCGTCGATTTTCCACGCACGCTCTCCATGGCGAAATGCGGGAATGGCCGCCGGTGGGCACAGCAGGATCGGGTATTTCTGCATTTGCGCGAGGAACCTGGTTCGGAGGCTGTCTCGCGCGAACCAGGCCTGCAGCAGGGAATCTCCACTCAGAACCGGTTCCCGTCCCGATGTTTCCAGAAATTGCCTTAGTGTCGGGCTCAAATCACCTTGTCTGCCCTGGAACATCGGGCCAATCAGATCTCCACCGATCTTAACGAAAAACTTTCGCCAGATTTCACGGGCTTGATCCAAGCCCTCTGGACGAAATGGTTCAACCTGAAACCCCGCTCGCGTCAAAGCTTCAGCCGTGGTCTTTACCGCTTGGCGGATCTCCGGTGCGACCGGAGTGCGGCCGTCATCTTCAAAGTAGCCGATCTTCAGTCTTTTGATTTCGGCTCTGTCGGGCCAATGTAGACGGACGGGAGCCGAGCACACGTCGCCATGGTCTGGACCTTGCATGACTTCGAAAAGGACTCTCAGGTCGGTTACCGTTCGCGCCATTGGCCCGACCACACCCAGGCAGGCAAATGGGCCCCCTGATTCCGGGTAGTGCCCGGTCGAAGGAATGCGTCCGGGAGTGGGCTTTAAACCGCAGATGCCGCTGAAATGGGCGGGAACGCGAATCGATCCGCCACCGTCGCTGCCAACACCACCGGCGGACATTCCAGAGGCAATTGCTGCCGCTTCCCCACCGCTGGAGCCGCCGGGTGTGCGATCGAGATCCCACGGGCTGTTGGTTCGGCCATAGAGAAGATTGTCAGTCTCCCACGCCATCAGCATTTCGGGAGTGTTGGTTACACCCAGAATGATGGCGCCTGCTTGCTTGAGCCGCGCAACGAGAGGCGCGTCGATCTCTGGGACATGGCCAGCACGCAGGCGGGAGCCTGCTTCGCATCTCAAGCCGGCAACATCCACCGAGCTCTTGATGCTGACGGGCACTCCGTGCAGCGGTCCAAGCGTGGCGCCATGCATAGCGGCCGATTCGGCAATATGGGCTTCGCGCCGAACGCGTTCGGCATCGACGTGCACAAAAGCATTCAGTTTCGGATTCAGGCGCTCGATCTTCGCCAGATGCGCATCGGCAACTTGCACTGGGGAAATTCTCTTCTCGCGGATTCGCCGCGCAATGTCAATTGCAGTCAAAGATGTAAGGTCGTTCATAACAGTGAGCGCTATCGATCGGTTGTACCCTGTGTGACCCTGTGACCTCTGTGAGGAGCTTTTGATGTTTTCTTGGTCGCCAGGTCAAGCGAGTTTTTTTCTTGCGACGCAAGCTCTCGATATTGTGCCTTGGCAAGCGTGCCCAGTTGCAGAGGCCCAATGGCGACCCGTACTAGTCTCAGAACGTTGATCTTGAACACGTCGAGGATTCTCCGGATCTGCCGGTTCTTGCCCTCCTTGAGCACAATTTCGAGCCAGCAGTTCTTCTCGCCAGTCCGCAACAATAAGCAGCGCGAAGTTCGCAAAAAATCTCCCTCGATTGTCCGGACGCCCTTTTCGAGGACACGCAGGAGTTCCTCATCTGCCACTTGATCAATCTGCACGTGATAAGTCTTCTCCAGATGCGTTTCGGGATCGGCGATCCTGGCTCCCCACTCGGAGTCATTCGTCAGAAGCAACAATCCCTCGCTGGCTTTGTCAAGGCGACCGACCGGAGCGAGCCAGGGCCAACGTTCGCCACTTTCCCGCAAGATGGAATAAATGGTCTTGCGGCCCTTCTCATCCGAGGCGGTAGTGACGAGGCCACGCGGCTTATTCATCATTAAGTAGATCTTTCGCTCAGCTCCAATGCGCTTTCCATCAACTTCGATCACAACGCCGCCCGAATCGACCGGCGTTTCGGGATCGCAATAAAGCTTCGCATTCAGGCGGACTCTACCTGCACGAATCAGTTGCTCCGCTTGTGAACGCGAGCAGTACCCGAGCTTTGAAAGAACACGGGCCAATCCAATCCGTCGCGACTTATTCTTCCGGGGCAAACTTTTATGCTACTGGAACGGAAAGCGCACTGAACAGTGATAAACCTACTTCTCGTTGACCTCGCCGAGGGTGGAGCATCCAGACGACGGATTGGTACCATGTTGGAGGAACTGATCATAAAAGGAGATTTTTATGGCGCAACAGCACCCTCCGCGATTTTTGAAGATTGTTGACGACGCCCGCAGCCGTATTCGTGAAACCAATGTGGACGAAGTAAAAAAGCGAATGGATCGGGGTGACAAGTTCTTGCTCGTTGATGTCCGTGAAGAAAGTGAGTTTGCGAAAGACCATCTGCCCGGCGCGATTCACCTGGGCAAGGGCATCATCGAACGCGATATCGAAGCCCGTGTGCCAGATCTCAATGCCGAAATGATTTTGTACTGTGGCGGAGGATTCCGCTCGGCACTCGCCGCCGACAACCTGCAGAAGATGGGCTATACCAAGGCAATTTCGATGGACGGCGGCATTCGCGGTTGGCGAGAGAAGAATTTTCCTCTCACGAAGGATTGACGCTTCTCCTGAGCGCCGAATCACGCGTGAAAATGGGCATTCTGTGGTAAGCTGCGCGCGTCCCAACTTATGAACGGTCGCATCTTCTTCTGGTCGCTCACGTCGGCGCTCGCCGGATTCTTATTCGGCTTCGACACGGTCGTCATCTCGGGTGCGGAAAAAACCATCCAGGCGCTTTGGGGACTCAGCCCCGGAGTTCACGGCATCGCAATGGCCTCAGCTCTATACGGAACCGTAGTCGGATCTCTGGTTGGGGGCTGGCCAGCCGATCACTTCGGACGTAAGGCCACTCTCCTCTGGATCGGTGTTCTTTATTTCGTCGGCGCCGTTGGCTCGGCGCTCGCATCCAACGTCGAAGTTTTCATCGCGGCACGCGTCATCGGCGGGCTCGGCATCGGCATCTCGACGGTTGTCGCGCCCATGTACATTTCTGAGATCGCTCCGCCCAAGCACCGCGGGCGCCTTGCCGGGATGTTCCAGTTCAACATCGTCTTCGGTATTCTCATCGCATTCGTGTCGAATGCGGCATTGGCGGGAGTTGGCGAGAATGCATGGCGCTGGATGTTGGGCGTGGCAGCGTTCCCCTCTCTTCTTTACGCACTGTTCTGCCTGGGACTGCCGGAAAGTCCTCGCTGGCTGCTCACTGGAAAAAACGACCGGGCGGCCGCTCTTAGCGTGCTGAAAAAGACGGAACCTGAACTGGCGGAATCAGAGATCGCAGCTCAGGCTGACGAAATCATGTCAGCATCGACCGAGCAAGTCTCGTCCGGTCACTTCTGGTCGTGGCGGTTGCGCAAACCGATCGTCTTGGCCTTCTTAATCGCTTTTTTCAACCAGCTCTCCGGGATCAACGCGATCCTCTACTTCGCTCCCCGAATTTTTGAACTCACTGGGCTTGCGGCCAAAGCCGCTCTGCTGCAGTCGATTGGTATCGGCATTACAAACCTGGTATTCACGTTCGTGGGCTTATGGCTGATTGATCGGCTGGGACGTCGCACGCTTCTCTACATCGGATCGTTCGGGTATATCGGCTCTTTAGGACTCACGGCGTGGGCATTCTTCAATGCGCACTACTCGATTGTCCCAGTCTGTATCTTCGCGTTCATTGCGGCCCATGCGATTGGCCAGGGAGCGGTGATCTGGGTATTCATCTCCGAAATTTTCCCGAACCGCCATCGCGCCGAAGGACAGACCCTAGGCAGCTTTACGCATTGGATCTTCGCCGCGCTGCTCACGAGCTTCTTTCCGAAGATGGTCGACGCCTTTCCAGCCGGATACATCTTTTCGTTTTTCACGGGGATGATGATCCTGCAATTGATCTGGGTGCAGACCATGGTTCCGGAGACCAAGGGCGTGGCTCTCGAACAGATTCAGCGGCAACTGGGAATCGAGTAGCACGATATTTAGCCGCCAATATCTAGTGATGCGATGTTTGTGTCGCTTCCATGGCGCCTGAAACGCCCAATACAAGTTTCAATCAGTTCTTTACAAATTCGATGTTCCGAATGCGATCAACCGTAAGAAGAGCTCGTTTGGGAGCACCACTGTTATTCTCGAATCGCAGCGAACCTCCTTCGAGAGTAAACGTGGTTTCGTTGATAGGACGAAGGATGATGTCCGGTGAATCACTGTGTTTCACGTGCGCCGTGAGCTGACCATCGTTCACACGCAATTGCCACGTTGCGTCGAGCTCGGCGCTGTAAAAATCGCCGGTAAATTGCCTAAGATCCTTAGGCGTGCGGGTCTGGATGATTGTGTATTTGTCGGGCTTCTCGGTCTCCAAAAGCTGTAGCACCATCTGCCCCTCTGAAAAGGAAATAGTGCCATCAGTGTCTTTCAAGCCAAACTTGTTGGACGATAGGGGAATCAACTCAATTCCATAATTGGCCAGCCAGAGATTTCCGTCCTTGAGTTCGATGCGTTGATATTGGTCTTTGTCGTTTCGATAGACTCCGACGTAGTGCTGCTGGCGTTCTGAGGCGAGGGTAACAGCGTCTTTATCCGCCCGTCGTTCCGGCATGGGCCCAAGCGCCCCGCCGAGAGCGACGTCTGCAACGTGATTCGCACGCGTTTCCGGAACCGACTGCGCAACGTTGCACAACACCGCAATGGATGTGTGCTGCTGCGGGAAACGCATCAATTCGGCACGGTATCCCGCCCATGCTCCTCCGTGCCTAACTACCGGTTGTCCACGATACTTCGTGATCTCAAGGCCTGCGGCGTATCCGTGCTCCTCGCCATTGTTCAACTTGCCCACTACCTGCATTTGTTTGATCAAGTCCGGGCCGCCGAGTTTGGCGGTATAAAAGTTTTCGTCCCATTTCTGAAGATCTTCCACGCTGGTCTGGATTGAGCCGTCACCAGTCTGCTCGAAGTTCGACATCTCGACGCCGAATGCCTTGCGCTCGCGATCGTAGCTGTAGCCCGTTGCGCGATGCGGAATCACGAGGGAGTGATCGTTGAAGATTTGCGTGCTGGTCATGGCGAGCGGTGTAAAGATATTTTCCTGCTCGAAGTCACGCAGCGTCTTTCCGGTAACCCGCTTCACAACTTGCGAGAGCAGGAAGAAACCCGTGTTGCTGTAGTCCCATTCATCGCCAGGATTGAAGTTGAGAGCCTTCTGGCGGACGATGAGGTCGACTGCATCCTGATCGTTCGTCAGATTCTGCTCAGGGATACCGGCCAGATCGAAGAGCCCGGCATAGTCGCGCATGCCGCTGGTATGCGTCATCAAGTGATGCAGCGTGATGCGGTGGCCGTAGTCCGGGATCTCAGGCATGAACTTGCGGATGTCGTCATCGACCGAAAGCTTGCCCTGCTGCTGCAGCAGCAAAACGGAAAAGGCGGTGAACTGCTTCGAGGTCGAGCCGATGTCAAAAACAGTTTGGGGCGTGATCGGCACGCCCAGCTCGAGGCTTGCCATTCCGTAGCCGTGCGCATAAGCGATTAAGCCGTTGCGATAGATGCCGAGCGAGCAGCCCGCCGAATCGGGCTTGGCGTAATCGCTGAAGACCTCGTCGATCTTTGCGATTTCAGAAGAGGTGAGAGTCTGTCCGCAAACAAAGCTGCACAGCAAGAGAAAAAAGGCAGTACCAAAGATCAGTCGTCGCATGGCTGAGCATTATATTGTGGAGACCTTATTCTGCGTCCTGCACGCACCGAAATCCGAGAGCGCCGGAGCGATCCATACTCGGTGCCATCAGCAAGAGCTTGCCGTGCTGATTCAGCTTATACGCTTGCGGGAAGTACCAGATCGAGCCCTGCGGCTGATAGTAGCTGCCTCCCCGCAAAATGCCCGCGCGAGTGTGTTCGTCCTGAAACTCTTCGGTCCACTGCCAGACATTTCCGACCATGTCCATCACACCAAAGGGACTGGCGCCCCGCGGGTGTGCATCGACGGCGTCGGGTCCGCGCATGGTGCGGCTCTTGTCGGACGCCGGTACTGCGTCCGCATTCCAGTCGTTCCCCCACGGGTATGAGCGTCCGTCATTTCCTTGCGCAGCGTACTGCCACTCCCATTCGTGCGGCAGACGTTTTCCGGCCCAC
Source organism: Candidatus Eiseniibacteriota bacterium (assembly GCA_035500795.1). Classification (GTDB taxonomy): domain Bacteria; phylum Acidobacteriota; class Terriglobia; order Terriglobales; family Acidobacteriaceae; genus Sulfotelmatobacter. Next base: position 10,849 of record DATJWZ010000064.1, read on the forward strand.
GTTGCGTAGGCGCGCGCGTCTTCCAATGAAACCCACGTGACAGGCTTATTGTCCCAGGCTAAAGGATAGTTCCCGTCTTTCCAGTCGCGCAGGAAATTCAGATCGTTCTGCGGATGATAATGAGTCGCGTCGAGAAACTTTTTGTATTGTGCGTTCGTGACTGGGTACTTGTCGATCCAGAACGACTTCGCACGCATGGGATGATCGTGGAATCGCCGCGGAGAATCTTCCCA
>DATJWZ010000065.1:0-9460 GCA_035500795.1 Candidatus Eiseniibacteriota bacterium
CACCGTGGTCATTGCGCCAAATGCGGCTGGCAAACCATGCAGCATGACAAAGAGTCCGCACACGCGATGACCCGGCAGCATGTGTTGTCTCACTGGAAGGATGTGGCATGAATCGTACTGTCAAACTGAAAGCCGAGCAGATCGCTCGATTGATTGTTCAAGGTGTTCCTAAGTCGCGGGTGGCTATCGAGATGGGGATGTCCTACGATGGCTTGATTCGTATTACGAACACCGAAGAATACAGGATGATCGAGCAGGAAGTCCAAGACAAGGTGCTCGGCAAACTTGACAGTCGGTTGGCGCAGCGGGCTGACTTGCGGAAGCAGATGGCTGACGAGATGGAGGATGACGCCGTCCCAGAGGCGTGGCGTATCGTGCTCGATCAGCTTCGCAAGAAACGTGATCTGAAGACCGCGTTGGAGATTCTGGACCGCGATCCCAAACGTCAGTTCGCCAAGGGCGCCGCCGGAGCCAGCGCGAATGCGACAGCAGCCCCGCCGCCGCGTCCTAGCATCGACCCAAATCAGCTAGCCACAGTGATGAGCGAAGCTGACATCACACATGATCTCTTAAAGAAGTCCCAAGACCAAAAACCTGCACAAGCATAACTAACGTTAGTCCCAGGAGTTTTGCTATGCCAAACGATGTTGGTTCACGACAGTGGCGTCTGGATACACCCATCGCGTTCGGACAACCGGGCGCGTTGCTGTGGCAAGGCAACGCTTGCATCGAACACTTCGAGTTCAGTGGTTACACGTCCCAGGGTCAGCTAGCCATCATCAAAGACAGCACAGGACGCACTGTCTGGCAAGCCAGCGGTGCTGCTGACCTCGAAGAAGTTCGTTCTGGTAAGATAGGTTGGGTTAACGGTGTTGTCCTAGACACCTTGCAAGACGGTCTTGTAATAGCTTACATCAGGTAAAAATCCATGCGACGTTTGATTTGGTTGTTACTCTTAGCGAGTAGTGTCCTTGCACACGCGCAAGGACAAGGTTACAACTCCGCTCAAACAACTACGTTTACGTCGACTGGCTTCGCTAAAGCGATTGACCAGAAGTCTATCATTTCATATCATGAAATCATTTGGACTGTCACTGGAACGGTGTCGTCTTGCACTGTGTCGCTCGATTCGTCGCCTGATAACTCAACATGGACCGTTGGTGGGATTATAACAGGACAGGATTGCCATACTAGTTCAAACTCAGGGATAATCAATGCACAGGCTAATTTTGTGCGTGTTAATGTGTCAACGTATGTTGGCACTGGAAAAGTAGTCATTCAATATCTAGGTTGGACAAGCAATCCGGCCGGCGGCGGGGGCGTCGTACCTGGGTCGCCCTGCGGTGGTGATGCGACACATGCTTTGGGCTGGAGCGGCTCCGCGTACACATGCAATGCTATTACAGCGACAGCGTCGCCGGGCGGCTCCAATACCCAGATGCAGTTCAACGACTCCAGCGCGTTGGCTGGTTCGGCGCATTTGTTTTGGACCAAAGGAACCAACACACTGTCGTCTGACTCCACCACCATCCTCGATTTCAGTGCTAGCACTGTCGCAAACCTGAAACTGCCGGCGGCCTTCTTTCAAACCAATGGCTCCAATCTGACATCAGTAGCGGGGCTCAATTTCGTTGCGTCTAGCGCGAACGCGGCCGGACTTACACTTGCGTCATCCAATCCGAGCACGAACCAGATTCGTTACGAAGTCAGTGGTACACTCAATCAGACGCATGGTGGAACCAACCTCGACACACATGCTACCACTGGCATTCCATATATAAGCTCTGGAACGTGGACCTCCATGACGCCAACTGGCGGCTATCCCCTGACGGGTAACAGCGCCGGGCCTCTGGCTTCGCCTTATATACTCGACGCAACTGCTACGGTATTCAGCGGCGCGGACCCATGCGCTAATATGCTGAACGCCTTCTTGACTGTGGTTAACAGCAACAGCTCACCGGTTGTTGAGGGCGGTGGATTCATCGGTAGCACGTACAACTGCGCGAACTCGTTCATTTCTCCTCTAGGACATGGAACAGTTCACCTACCTCCGGGCGGCGGCCTGCTCAACATGCCGATTGTTATTGGTGGCCAAACAGAAATAGAAGGCTACTCAATCGGCTACAGCAACGCGCAGGGATCATTACTGACGGCCCAAACGTCTGGTTGGCCCGCTGGTGCAGCGGCTAACTTCGGAGCGGGTTCATTTGCCAGTCCTCCAGCTTACGCGGGTGGGACAACATACAACCGTGGTTCTGGTGTGGCCTCAGGCGGCGTCAACTATTACTCGGTTTTTTACGGTAATCATAGCGGACACACTCCGTCATCCAGCCCAATCTATTGGACTCTGCTCTCGAGTGTTCCGTCGCCTGTTGTAAGTGTTTATCAGATCGCGACAGCTAGCTCCGATGTAGAAGCAGATCGCGTCTGGCGGATGGGACTTTTCTGTCAATACACAGGTAGCACGAATACTCCTACCGATGGTTGCGGTGGTTACTGGAACCAGTGGGGTCAAGAAGGTACTGTCCTCGACCGTGTTAAGATTCAGAATGCTACGGTTTTTGGTCTGTGGTTGGATGGCAACGCTGTTGCTGACTCAGGGGACTACTCAAACGGCGTCATTGGTTACAACAACCCAAACTCCGTTGCAAACCAAGCCGCCTGCAAAACCAACGGTTCCGACACTTCGTCGCAAAGCACGGCGATAAGCTCGATTGCTGTATCAGGTAATATTGCAACTGTGACACTGTCGTTGGCTGCGACTTACACGTTGTGGGCCGGGTCGATGGTGGATATTGTTGGTGGAAGCGCAGCTTTCTCCAACATTCCTGCTACTTACACAGACGAGACATCTACAACACATGGATATTGGACAGTTTATTCAGTCGTAGATTCTAGTCACTTCTTGATGTACGTCCCGACTGGAACCGCTGCTTGTGCGTCGTCTTGTGGCACGGCTAACTTCTATCCCATTGGTATCAACGTCGCAAGTCAAAACAACACGTCTTCGACAAGAGGCATCCGTAATTGGACAGTTAATGCTTCCGCTTGTACTTCCAATACGGTTACTAGTGCGTTCCCGCCTTTGGCGATACAACTTTCTGGTGGTGATATCCCAGTTAACAACGTTCACACAGAAGGTTGGCGTGTCGGTGCTTGCATTGGATGTTTTAGCGCTTCTAATGGAGAGCACATCAGTGATTTCTTTCCGACAACCAACACTTACACTGGTCTCTTGATTGATGGCAAATTCGGTGTAACCAACTTCGATGCTCGAAATATAGCCAATCCAAGTGTTGGTGGTGTGACGGGAGCTAACGCATATACCATTGTTGACTTGGTCAACTCCGTTCGTCTTACCTACGCCAACAATCCGGTCGTTCGTCATTACTGGTTGGATAACTCCAGCAACGCTTATTTTGACGGTGGTAATTGTGCTGATATTGTGTCGAGTAGCGGTACTGCATATTGTCGACCGGCCGGAGGCGTCTGGGTCCACTACACAAGTGGAACACTTGATGGTCCCGCGCACTCTGTTTATATTTCTGAAGGTACTGCGAAGCCAGCTTACGCATCGCCAGGAACACTTGGCAATTGCTTCATCTCAAATGGAGCTTCGTCCGACCCAACGTTCCAATCGTGTCCGGGCGGCGGCTTCGCTAATCCGATGACGACAGCGGGCGATCTCATCATAGGTGGAGCCTCCGGCGCGGCGACACGTTTAGCGGGTCCGACCGGGCCAAATAGTGTTCCACAGATGTTAGTAAGTACGCCGTCTGGGGGAGTAGCATCATCGCAGACGTATCAGTTAGCTGGCGTCCCGATCGACACGACGAATCCAGCTACGTTGTTGGTAACGGACCGTGCTAGTTACTTGAATTGGACCTCGGGTACTGCGCTGGCGCTGCCGTCGATTGCGTCAAGTGGTTTTGGTAGCAATCTGCCATTTTCGTTGTTTAATAACACCGGATCGACACTGACAGTAACTCCCAACGCTGGTCACTCTGATCTCTGCGACAGCGCAAGCACTTGTACTATTTTGGCGAAGTTTGCTAGTTTCTTCTATCAAGATGCTGCAACAAACTGGAACCGCATTTACTTCCCAACTTTCGCTGCCTTCGGGTCGACTTGCACTGGTGTTATACAGTGGTCAACTACAACCGGCTTTTCGTGTAACACAGCACCAACGCTGACAGGAACCAACTTCACCGGAATCCCAAATGCTGGTTTGTCTAACTCAGCAATCACGATTGGTGGTACATCAGTATCGTTAGGAGGCTCGACGACCGGCTTCCCGGTTCCAGGTCCGATTGGTGGCACGACGCCGGCGGCTATTGATGGTTCAACGATTACAGCGCATACTCATTTTAATGATCAATCGCTGACTGCGTCGTTGCCGGTTTGTTCTGATGGCAGCAAGAACTTATCGAGTACCTGTACAGGTTTAATTCCAGGAACCGCGCTAGCCAGCGGCGGGGTTACACATACTCAGACTGATTCTACCTTCCCAACAATCATTGCCAGCGGCACTGCTGCGATGGGAACTAGCGCGATATCTTCTGGGGCGTGTGCTACTGTCGTAACCGTTTCTGCCACTGGAGTAGCTACGACGGATTCAATTAAAGCAGGCTTCAATGGAGATCCCACAGCAGTCACAGGTTACGGCGTCAGTGCCACTGGAGCGGTGTTGACGATTTATCCATATCCGACAGCTAATAACGTTAATTTCAAAGTTTGTAACTCAAGTTCAGGAAGCATCACGCCTGGGTCGTTGACTTTGAACTGGCAGGTACTTAGGTGAGAATAGGACGCGTCATATTATTTCTTTTGTGTTCTGGTTCGCTTTGGGCGCAACTCGGCGCGCCAGTCGGTGTCTGTACTCCAGCAACTACCACATCATGTACATATGCAAGCAGTTTCAGTACAAAGTTTGGCGACTTCGTTTTGGCGGCTCCCTATAACGGAAGCACCGCGACAGCCCCTGGAACTGGGTCTGGATTTACCGTCTTCAAAAGCACGACAGGAAGTGTGAATGCGCTCAAACTCCAGTGGAAATTGTCAGTCGGTGGTGAGACAACCTGTGGAACCTTCAGCAATGCGACAGTAACGTTCTGTGCGGTCTACCGAAACGGCTGGATTAATCCATCTACGATTGGAGGCTACGCGGCAACCAGTACGCCATCCGGAACGACGGGAGCTTCTGGAGCCCTTAGTTATGTGGGCTTCACTTTACAGAATCCCTTTAGTAGTTCGTGGGTTGTGTGCGCTGGCGGGTCTACAAGTGGAACTGTGGATTCAGCTCCGACTGGCATGACACTACGGTCTGGAACCTCAGTCACTAATTACGCATTCTCGGATACAAATGGGAATGTTTCGTCGTGGACGACAACTTCAGGGCCTTCTCCCGGAGTGAAGTGGGCGACCGCATGTGGAGAGATTGTTGGGCCACCTTCGACTGTAGCAAGTTCTCAAAGTTCCAAAGTATCAGATTATTATCCAGGTCAGGCCATTGAAGCCTGCACAGGGTCATGTACTTGGACTTTCAATGTTTCTGGGGCATCGGCGACGGGTTCACTTTCCACCAATTTATTGATCGCAAGATGGATTTGGGGCTATACGACAACACAGCCTACGATTTCCAACGTTTACTGCAACTCCGACAGTGGACATGCCACTTGGACATGGACTCAAGCTGGATCGGTCGTACATGATGCGACGAATAAGACGGATGGCTATACCTATTATGTCTCAAATGCGGCTTCAGGGTGTTCTACGGTAACTGTTGTGGCTAGTTCCGTTTGGAATAATGCAACTGGCGCAGCAGTTGAATATAAAGGATTTAAGACGCTGGATCAGTACGTGACTAATATCGGCGGCGCTCCCACGATGTCGAATGCCGCGCTCACGCCAACCGCCTCTGGTGATTTGATCGATTGGTTTTGTTCTGCTGATACTTTGAGTGCAGGCGGCACGGCATCTACAGGGATTTTCGTTGGTAAGGGTGTTTTACCCTACGTTGCAGATTTTGGCTTTGCGACAATTTCAGGTTCTTTCATTTACAACAGCACTAGCGCAATCACGACTGCCACCTACGCACGCGGATATGCTTCCGGCAACAACTCGATATGCATGGAAGCGGCTTTTAAGAACGATGGGACCGGAACGTCACCAAGTGGTGTTTCCATTGAGGGTTTCGGAATCTTAGACTCACAAGTCAATATCGCGACAACCAACCTGCAACTGAGCTATGAAGCGGGAGACACGCTCTGGATTGGGGTCACTGGAGTATTCACCGCGAATGCAACTCAGTTCACGGCTGCTTCAGGTCAAATCGCGAGTTTCACTCTGCATCGGCCCGCGGATGCGAATGGAGGTTATCCAAACGTTGCATTGGATTGCAATCTTGCCAGTGCGGGTCTTGACTATGTGACCCTCACAAGCACATCGAACGCCTCGATGTTTTATTACTACAAGATCCGCGGACTAAACAATTCGTCACACTCAGCGTGCGATGACACCACAGCGGGATACCCGACAGCGGTTATCACTGGGCCGACTAGCAGTCCATCTCCCTTGCCAACGATCACGCCTTCCACGGCGGATGGGATTGTGATTGCTTTGTCGGAAACTGGGACAGGGCCAGCTACGGCGACGACCGCACCGACCGGAGCAGTTTATTCCGTGCCGATTTATACGGGGCAAAGTGATTCTGGGCGCATGGGGACTGGAAACTTGGTTGGGCACTATTTCAACCTGAGTACGGCGACTCAGAATTGGGCGTGGACAAATTCTGTAGCAACCGATTTCATCGGAGCGGCAGAACATCTCAAGGCCGCTCCTGCTGGAGTAGGAGTAACACCTCCACTATGGGTCATACAGCCATGAAGAATCTGGTTATTATTGTTGTATTGTCTTGTGTTGCGCAAGCACAGTTGTACTCGAACGTGATTGCCAACTCGCGCGCAGGGAACAACACCTGGACTGTAGCGGGTGCTGATCCGACTTATGTTAATGAATCACGGACGCAATGTGGTGGAACTATCGCGGCTTATGGTACGTCCGGGTCTCCTGCATCAGCAGCAACTATTAACTCCGCAATAGCAAGCTGTGCGGCTGCGCATCCGTTGACTGGAGCTGGTGGATACGTCCTGTTAGGTCCGGGCGATTTTTATATCAACACAGAGATAACCTTTTCAACACCGGCTATCTACAACAACGTCACCTTGCGCGGGTCTGGGGCGCCTTCAACCACAATTCACTTCAGTGGCAGCGCGAGCAACTGTCCTTACTCCGGCGGCGCGGATATATGCATTTCTCAGACCATTGAGGCCAACGGCTTCGGATTGGGGTTTGATGGTTCCACCGACAACCGAGCAAGTTGGACAGCCGGGTATTCGCAAGGGACTACGTCGATCACGATCAATTCGTTTACAAAAGGGTCTATTTCTAACTGGCAAGTGGGGAGTCTGATATTCTTAGATCAATTTGATACAAATCAACCAGCGGCTTCTCCAGGAGCGCCGCCGGCGACTGGACTTGCTATCTGTCGTGGAGATCCGGTCGGAAGCCGAAATTCTCTGTGCGGCGGCGGAAACGTCAGTGGCAGATGCGGAGAGACAGGAGCCGCTGGTTGCTCGAACCGTTCTTTGACCGAACCGGAAGTTATTACATCGATTAGCGGCACAGGTCCGTGGACGATTGGCATCACGCCTGGAATCAGGATGCCTAACTGGTTCACAAGTGGTAACACTCCTGAGATATGGGGTAATTCAGGCTTACCAATACAACGTGTTGGCATCGAGAATATGTCCATCGATATCTCGAATGCCTTGAGTCGGTTCTCGACAAACCAATGTTTAGGTTGCTACAACGTTTGGATCAAGGGCGTGCGCTTCTATGACACGCATGGAGATACGGAAACAGGAGCTCTTGGGTTTTACCACTTCTATCCTATCCAATCGATGCGAGTTACAATGCAGGACACCTATAGTTATGGATCGCCACCAGTTTCCAATTATTATGTAATGTCCTGCTGGACCTCTGGCGATGAGCTTTATCAGAACAACATCCGGCAGCACGTAGCCTTTGGTTTTATGGCAGAAGGCTGTATTAATTGGGTTCACGCCTATAACTTTGATATCGACGATTATTACACACATTGTCACGGTTGCGGCACGGACACAGGCTGGCAACAGGCTAGTTCCTATCGTCATGGTGGAACGGATGCTCTTGGCCTGTACGAAGGTGACGTGGGCATCGGTGGTGTTGGCGATCTCGTCTTCGGCGCCTCGACACATATCACGCATTACCGTAACTTCTATAATGGTCGCGATCCCAACGGGGGGAGCGTCGGCGGTAAAACTGAGCAAACCAATGCCATTCTCTTATATCCGGTGAACCGCTTCTGGAACATAATCGCCAATGTATTTGGAACGGCTGGCTATCACACGACGTACCAATGTGCATATCCGAGTCCGGGAAGTTGCAACAACGACGTCCAGATTTACTCGCTTGGATACACCAATGGCTATCCTGCGAACAACGAGGCTTATGTCACAACCAGTCTGATGCGTTGGGGGAATTACGACACAGTAAATAAGTCGGTTCAGTGGAATACGTCTGAAGTCCCAAGTGGGTTGACGGATGGTTTTGCGAATCCGGTTCCATCAACGATTTGTACTTCGTCAAGTCCATCAACCTGTCCAGCGTCGTTTTATTTGAGTGGTCAGCCGTCTTGGTGGCATTTCGGATCAGGGACCGTGTCGCCGTGGCCGGGGATCGGACCTGATATTACAACAGGAACAGTGACCTCTGGAACAGGAGCAGGATCGAATTTGGGTAACCATGTCTACTTGAATCCAGCGGCCAACAACTATTTGAACATTATGGGCGGTCCGACCAATGGCGCCGCGACATTAGTGAGCTTTGACCCAAGTGTTTATTACACTGGAGGAGCTACGAATACTGGAGCACCGTCTCCGGCGCTGTTTACATTTAATGTTGCTGGTAGCAACACAAAGACACGTTAATGCAACAGTATCAAACACTCCCGGTGCAGGGACTCAAGACAGAGGAAGAAGTCCTCCGTGCGATGAGGATGAATTGTCATGGGTCATTGTTCTACTTCGTAAGGAACGCCCTGCGCCGTAAACGTCTTACGATTGGATTACACTTGCCGTTGTGTCAGACATTGGAACGTGAGCATATCAAAGACGTCATTGAGATGCCACGTGACCATTTCAAGTCCACGTGTGCCAGCGAAGGCTTGGCGATGTGGCGGGCGTTGCCGCTGTCGCAGCAGGACATTGATGATTTCTACAAGCTAGGATACTCAGATGAGTTCGTCAGATGGATGTATCGAGCCCACAATCCGGACGCTCGCAATCTTTTGGTCTCAGGAAACATAACCAATGCCGCAAAACTTGGTAAAAAAATCCGGTATCATTTCGAATCCAACTCG
>DATJWZ010000066.1:0-79854 GCA_035500795.1 Candidatus Eiseniibacteriota bacterium
CGAAGAAACATGACGCTCATCTCAAGGGTCGCCGGTCGCTGGCCAACATCGGCGTCGTCATGGGACAGAGCACGCAACTTCTATACCAGGCCCCTGCCGCTTCTCATGCTCATGATTACATGCGCGAGACGACACACGGGATCTATGCCACTCTGCTCAACGGCCGATTCGCCTTCGATTTCGTACACGAAGATCGTCTCGACCTTGAACGCATCAGCAAATACCGCGCGCTGCTTCTGCCGAATATTGCCATGCTGAGCGACCATCACTGCCGGCAGATGCGAGAGTACGTCCGCTCCGGCGGGTCCATCATGGCGAGCTTCGAAACAAGTTTGTATGACGAGAACCTGCAGCGCCGTGCGGAATTTGGCCTCGCCGATCTGCTTGGCATTGGTAAAGCTGGAGATGTCATCGGAACAAACGGCAATGCTTATTACGGCCGCATTGAACGCGGCCATGTGATCCTCGACGGCTTTTCAAACACGAACTGGCTGCCGGGCGCGCAAAATCGTGTGCCCGTAAAACCCGTGCAGGATCCGGTTCTCACGGTTGTGCCTGGCTTCGTGCAGTATCCGCCGGAGTTGGCATACCCACCGATCTCGCATACAGACGAGCCCGCAGTAGTGCTGCGTGAAGTGGGCTCCAGCCGGTTGGCTTATTTTCCTGGAGACATCGAACGAACGTTCTGGCTTACCGGGCATGGGGATCTTCTGCGGCTATTGCACAACACAATCCGGTGGCTCGCTCATGACGAGGCTGTCATCCACGTCAATGGCGATGGCCTCCTCGAATTCTTTGCGTGGGAAACTGCGCCAGGTTACGCCATCCACCTGCTCAATTACACGAACCCGAATGCGCACCACGGCTGGTTGAGCACGGTCTATCCGCTAGGCCCGCAAACCGTCAGCATGACCTTACCCAATGCAGTGAAAGTCAAAAGCGTGGAACTGCTTCGTTCCGAGAAAACAATTCCATTCCACGTCGAAGGTTCCGTGCTGCGCTTTACCATTCCCCGCATGGACGACTACGAGGTCGCTGCCGTGAGTATGGTATAGACAGTGGGCCGCATGGGCCAGGCAACTACGGCTCTTTGGGCAAAGTCAACGTCGGATTCTGCGGGAAAAAGTGGAACGGTCGAATGACGAATTCGTGCCACATCGTAGGCATGACCGGCCAGTCTTCCTCACGCGGTACGTGATGAAAACCCATCGTGTACCAGGCGACGATATCGGTGTTCTCGATGGCGCGATTCTGTCTGGCCCATGTGGCCAAGCCGTCGTCTCCCGTGCTTGAGTTCGGATAGGTGCCACCAGCATAGAGTTCGTTCGGGCGATAGGGCGTGACCCAAAGCTGGTGCTCGGAGAACGCGCCTACCTTCTGCACTCCATCGTCGGGGCTAAGAATGGAAGCAGCAGTGACGCCCGGCATGATCTCATATCCAGTGGGATGCCCCAGAGGGCCGAGAACATTGGGATTGATGAACATCCACATCGAAGGCTTTTCGAAATTGATGTTCATCATGGCATCGGATTCATGCGCGGCGATGTGAGGTTCAGAGACCCAGATGGATTTACGCGGGCTGTCGGAGGGTAGGGTCTTGGGTACCAGACGGTGAATCAAGAAGCTGTTTTGCGGGCCGTCGACGTCGAGATCCAGCCGAAACGAAAAGAAGTGATCGTGGTCGACGCCGAGCGTGTTTTTGGCTACGAGTTGACCGTATTGCTCGACAGGGTCGTGACCGTGGCCTGCTGATTTTTCCAGGTTGACCTGGCGTGCCTCGATAATTCCAGTGGCTCCAACTGCAACGTGAATCGAGCCGTCCTGCTCGAAGCGCCAATCAATAAGGTAATCGTAGTTGCCGATCACCGCTGCGGATCGCAAAACGAGCGTGCGGGAAGGGCGTCCGAAGACTTCCGGCGGATCGCCATGGCGCCAGGCGACTTCGCCGGAAAAGTTTTCGAACAAGCAGGCCTGGTGGGACTTGAAGATCGGATATTCTTTCTCCCCCGAAGAAATGCCGTCGAAGTACATGGCGTTCGCGGGACAATCCAGTCCCTCTCGAAGTGTTTGCAGCACTCCCCCCGGATAAAACTCGCCGGCATCGACGAACACGCGGTGCGACCAGCCGAGCGTCGGGTCCATGTACGGCACAAAAAGTTCGGAGAGCATGCCTTCATAGAGGACGGATCTCCGCTTGCCTCCATCCTCAATGCTGACAAGATTAACGATGGTACCGACGCGCGAATCGAGGCGGAAGCGGAAATGCCAGTTCTGCCAACTGACTTCGCCATCGTTAATTTCGAAACTCGGGCCCTGAGGTTGAGAGATGAAAGCAGGCTTCGTCCCGGGACGCGGAATCGCGGGAAGCTCTTCGTAGTCATTGGGTCCGGGCAGGGGAGCAACTTCCCCGTCATGGACCTCGAGGATTTTCTGGTTTGCCATGTCGACTTTGATTTCAATCCCGGCGATGTAACGGCCCCAGACGTGGTAGCTGCCCTGCACCAGCGAACACTCGGCCCACCCGATGCGGGTTGTGGCTTGGTCCGGGAAAGCGCGGAAGCCGATGGGAATGGCGGAGCATTGGACTAAATTGAGATCGGTCACGCCGCGCTTGGCAAGAGCCTTCTTGACGCGCGCATCAGCGAGAATCGTGTCATTCAAACCGACGATTTCGTTCAGCGTAAAGGCGCTTTGGACGCCGGGAACTTCTTTCCACGATTCGAGTTTGTGCGAAGTGATGTCGACGCGAGCTTCGATGACTTTTTCTTTCCTTTGGAGAACGATGTCGGCCTCGCGAGTGAAGGGCGCGCCCGGCTTCCAGGCGAGGACAGCCGACTTGTCCGGTTCGTGCAAAAGGATGCTGATGAACCGAGTGTCGGCATCGAGGTGGCCGCTCGCATTGATCACGTCGTATGTGGCCCAGTATTCGTTTGCGGTCAGGTCATCGAGAGGGTGGCGAGCCGACTGTGCCATGGAGAAAGGCGCGAGCAGGAGCAGCGCAAATACACCTAGTATTAGACGCCGAAACTGGGTCAGCAAAGTTTCCTCCTGGATTGGGGTGGGCTACTCGTAGTGTTTTCGACTGGGAACTCTCTTTTGCCCGCTGTCACTTATACACTGAACAGTTTTGGGAATGAACCGAATTGTTTTAGGGTCTATCTTCCGAACCAAGCAGAGTGCCCAGTCAACGAGAGCACTGGCGGGAGAAAAGAGGACGTTTCTGGTCAGAGCGTTCACCAATGCAAAGACCGGTCGATGGCAGTCGGATCAAGCTTTCATGTTAGGTTTTCTGCCCATCGCGCAGATCCATCCTTTGGCGTGTTCCTCAATGATCTGAATCTCCGAAAAACCTGCATCCGCAAACAACGCGCGATGTTCCTCGGGATCGAGGAGCTTCATTCCGATTCGTGGCGCTCGTTGTTCGATCACCCTTGCAACAGTCGTATTCGCACCTTTGTAGACTTCGGCAATCACGACCAGCATGCCGCCAGGCTTCAGAACTCGATAGATTTCGCTGACGCCCGCTGGCAAGTCGGGCCACCAGAAGTGGGTTTCGACCGCTGTTACCAGATCGAACGACCCATCATCAAATGGGAGCTGAGAAACGGACGCTTGTCGGATCTCGACGCGCTGCATATCGATAAAGCGCGCGTTTGTCTTCTCGCTCATCGCGACGCTTGCTTCGGAATAGTCGATGCCGTAGACCTTCCCCTGTGTGGCAGCTTCCGTTAACTTACTCACCGTCCTGCCACCGCCGCAGCCCACATCGAGAATGGTGTACTGCGGTTCGATGCTGACATGGCTCAACCCCCAATCTGTCAGGTGAGAATGGCGGGAGTTCATGTTCCACAAGAGAATGCGGCCGAGCCATCCTCTTGGCTTTTGGCATTGGCTCGCCACTCCGCGGGCGTTGCCGATGGAGGTCGTTTTCATCGATACCAGTTTAACGTTGTCTGAAAGGCGTATATCAGACTTGCGTCTGAAACGTAGCGCTGGGATACTGCGTTTATAGCGCCTCAATGTGGGGAGGAGTAACGATTGGACTGGAAACAACATGGTGTGAAAATCGTGCGATCTGGAGAACTCGATAGCAACACGCCGCAGACTCCTGGCATGGCACGCGCTGCCGCTATTACGAACGCGCGCACTGGAGCGAATAAGTTGTGGGCTGGCACCGTTGTGGTTCAGCCGCACGCCAAAACGGGGCCGCACCATCACGGTGAACTGGAGACCGTGATCTATGTTGTACGAGGTCGTGCCCGCATGCGTTGGGGCGATCATCTGGAATTCTGCGAGGAGGCGAATCCAGGAGATTTCATTTACGTTCCGCCATTTGTGCCGCATCAGGAAATCAATGCTCGGTCAGACATGCCCTGTGAAGCCGTGATCGTCAGAAGTGGGCAGGATCCCGTGGTGGTGAATTTGGAGATCGAAAGTCCTGAGCCGGTGAATGAAAGGGAAGGCGAGAAACCGTTTCACCCGCGGAAGTAGATCTCGAGGAACATCGAAATTTGAGAAAGATGCACTGGCGAACTCATTCCGAACGTTTGTCGATTTTGGTGCTCCTGCTATGCCTCGCCATTTTGCCTGGACATTCGCAGGAGACAACCAAGAGTCCGGACCCGGCTGCCACCGCACAAGATACGTCGTCAAAAACCGGTGATGGTTCCAAAGACGGTAAGGAAAACAAAGAACATAAAGATGTGCTGGACGAAGTTCCAACGCGGATCTTTTGGATTATCCCGAACTTTATGACGGCCAATGATCAGCCTGAAAACCGCGGCCCATTGACCACGAAGCAGAAGTACAACATCGCATGGCATCAGTTCGCGGATCCAAGTGCTCATTTTGCAAACTTGCTGCAGGCAGCAATTTCGCAGGCCGCTGATGGAATACCACATTACGGACAGGGTTGGGGACCTTTCGGCGAGAGATTTCTGGCGCAAGAGGGCGACCAATTCACCGGCAGCTTTCTGATTTACGGAGTACTTCCTCAACTTCTCCATCAGGATCCTCGGTACTTCCGAAAGGGCACGGGTTCGGCTCTGTCGAGAATCGGTTATGCCGCATCGCGAGCAGTCATCGCGCGCAGGGACAATGGCAATTCGGTGTTCAACGCGTCGCAAGTATTCGGACAACTGGGACAGGCGGGAATCTCACTCTCTTACTATCCCAGGCAGGATCGTGACGTGCGAGGACTGTTCGTGGGCTGGGCCGTGAATCAGAGCTATAACGTCGGATGGAACCAGTTGAAAGAATTTAGCCCGGACTTGTCCGGCTACCTGAAGCGCCGCTCGCAGCGCAAACGAATGGCAAAGCTGTCGGCACTGCAATCGAACTCTCCTGCAACAGACCACTGATTCCTGAAGAGTGGTTTGAAATCATGCAGCTTGTCTGCCCCGCTCCGCATTCCTTCATTGCGAGGATGAAGTTTCTGACGTAGCCAAGAGATCATCTTTCGTGGAACATGACCTTACCATTGCGGATTGTATAGCGCACTTTGGAATACGCTGTCGCATCCTGGGCAGGGTCAGCACTTAGAATTGCCAGGTCGGCGTTCATGCCCTTCGCGATGCGGCCGGTATGGCCAGAATCCCCAAACTTTCGCGCCGGATTTGTCGTGAGAGACGCAAGAATCTGCTTGTAGTTCATACCAGCCTGCGACATCAGAGAGAATTCCATCGTCGTGTCGTAGTGGTCGGTGTACCCGACATCCGTCCCAAACAGAATATCGCCGCCAGCGTCGGAATACGCGCGGAGCTGCCCGACCATTTGGGCGATCCAAGGCGTGAGTTGCTGCTCAGGGATGTTTTGCCTGCGCCCCTCGACATCGTACAAGGTGAGAGTTGGGATTAAGCTCAGGTTTGCCCGCTTCAGTTCTTGGGTGAAATCGGGAGTCCAGGGTGGTGATTGGGGCAGCGTGTGAGCCAGTACGTCGACACCGCTCTCGATCGCGATGTGCACGCCGTCTACATTTGTGGAATGGGCGAAGACCGGCATCCCGTGCCGGTGCGCCTCATCGACGGCAGCCTTGGCAGTGGCCACGGGGAGCAGGGCAACTTTGCCGCGTCCCTGGTCGGAGCCCGTAAACAACTTGATGCCATTTGCACCTTTGGCGGCATGATCGCGCACCAGAGCGATCGCCTGTTCCGGAGTCTCTGTGTTGGGGATCTGGATATGATTTTCACGCAGAAAATCACGAACGTAGACCGGCTCGATCGTCCAGATGGGTTCTCCGACTGTGAGTATCTGCGGACCATGCAACTCTCCGCTGTCGATGCGACGGCGCAAGGCGAGAGTGTTATCGAGCACTGAGGCAATGTCGAATACCGTAGTGAAGCCCCAGCGGTTGAACATGGTTTCCAGTTGCTGGTCGAGATCCTTGGCATCCGAATCTTTCGCATGAAGCAGAGCGGGCGGAAGGATGTGGACGTGACTGTTCCAGAAGCCCGCTGTCACGACCAGACCTTTACAGTCGATGACTTTGGCCGAGCGCGGGATCTTGATCGTCGAACGGGAACCAACAGAAAGAATCCCGCCGTCTCGAATGACGATGGATCCGTTTTCAATCGGAGGATCGGTGGGAGAGATGTAGATCTTCGCGCCCGTCAGTGCCAGATCGGCAGCACCAGCTACGCCGCACACGATGCTTATAACACTCAACAGCACAGCTAATCGAATTCGCATAGCAGACGATACGATTTTCACGCGGGTATGGTTTCACGGTAATTCAGAAATGGTGTGATGACGCGTGCAAATGTGCAAATCCGCGAAATTGTCCGTATCTGAACGCGGGGCTTCATCTTCGGACATTCCTGGCGTTATGTCTCGGTGCGCCACAATGATTCTTCAAGACTTAGGCCTGTGAAGTCGGCAGTTGAATTGCCTCTGATCCTGGGGCTGAAGTGCGTCAATTCGAGAGGTGGAGCGTCATGTTCACCCTGTTCCCGGATGTTTCGTTCGCTATCAGGCAGCTCACCAAAAATCGCACCTACTCTCTTACGGCAATCCTCTCGTTGGCGCTTGGCATCGGAGCCACTGCCTCCGTCTACAGCGTTCTCTACGGAGTGCTGATCGATCCGTACCCTTATCGCGACGCGGAGAGGATCGCCTTCATCACATTGCAGAACAAGCAGGGCGATGGCCGGGACATTCCATTGACCATCGCCGAAGTAGACGAGCTGCGCCAAGCCAAGTCCGTTGAGGACGCCTTCGCCCAGAACGATACCGGCATGGTTGCAACCGATGGTGAAATTCCCCAGTCGGTGAAGGTCCTTGAGATGACCGGCAATGGGCTGCAATTTCTTGGTGCACCTCCTCTGATGGGGCGCGTCTTCACAGGAGCGGAAGCCCCTGCTGGCGTGGCCCCGCCTCCCGTGGCTGTCATCAGTTATCTTTTCTGGAAGACGCACTTCGCTTCCACTCCCGACGTGCTCGGTAAAGTCCTCGAACTGAACCAGCACAAATACACAGTGATCGGCGTGGTTGGACCACGCTTCACCTGGCATGACTCCGAAGTCTATTTGCCGATGCCGGCAGGCATGGATCCGAAGAGCCGCTTCCAGAGTTTGATCCGTCTGCGCCCGCATGTCTCTACCGCGGCTGCTGCCGGCGAACTCACCAGCTTCGTCCAACAGATCGGCCATTCCGAACCTTCGCTGCTGCCGCGCGAAGGTTATCGCCTCAAAGTTGAAACCCTTAACGATTGGCTGCTTGGCCAGTTCAAAGGTACGCTGATTCTGCTCTTTGTTGCCGTCGCGTTGTTGCTGCTGATCGGTTGCGGCAATGTGTCCATCCTGATGCTTGCCCGCGGAACTGCCCGGCTTCAGGAACTCGCAACCCGTTTGGCGCTCGGCTCCTCCCGGCTCCGGATCGTGCAGCAATTGCTGACTGAGGCCGTCGTATTGTCGGTTGCGGGCGGCGCGCTTGGGATCGCATTCGCCCATATCGCAATTCGACTCATTACTGGCCTGATCCCCGAGTATTCCATCCCGCATGAAGTAGTCATTACTTTGAACACACCGGTTCTTCTCTTCAGCACGGCGGTGTCGGTTGCTATAGGAATTCTGGCCGGTCTTTCTCCAGCATTACAGTTTTCGAGCCCGCACATTAGTCAGGCAATCCAATCCGCAGGCTCGCGCAGCACGACGTCACATGGCGGTCGCACTCGTGCCGTCCTCATTGTTGGTCAGACCGCGCTCACCGTTCTTATGCTTGCCGGGGCCGGAGCGGCTATGCGCAACTTCCTGCAGGCTTACGCTGCCCATCTCGGCTTCGACTCACACCAGGTGCTTACGTTCCGCGTCAACCTTCCGGAAAAGTCTTTTCCCGCTTGGCAGGAACGGGTGAACTACTATGACGCGCTGGTCGAAAAGATAAAGACTACCCCGGGCGTTGCGACCGCGAGCATCTCCGAAATCGGAGTTCCTCCTTTCAACAACTGGTTCCAACCGATGCAGATCATCGGCGAAACGTTCGACCAAAGTCATAAAAGCGGACTCAACTTGGTGAGCTCCGAATATTTCTCGGTTCTTCACATTCCGCTCTTGCAGGGACGAACCCTCACGCGCGAAGAAGTTCTTCGTGGGGCCCATCTTGCCGTCGTCAGCAAAACCTTCGCTCAACGCTACTTCGCAGGCTCCAATCCGATCGGCAGGCAGATACTTCCCGCCGAGTTATCGCGAGTTCCGCGATCCCTGTTGGCCGCGCCCGACTCTGACCAGCCGTATCAAGTCATTGGTGTAGTCGGGGACGTCCGCAACGACGGTCTGCACCGCCCTATTCTTCCCCAGGCGTACCTCCCATCGTCCATTTTCGTGGCTCCCGGCACAACGATTCTGGTTCGCACCACCACCGATCCCGTAGCGCTATTCCATTCCATCAGTACGAATATCCGGGCTTTGAACCAGAACCAGGCCGTCGGATTCGTTTACTCGCTGGACGAATTTCTCTCGATGTTCGTTTGGTCGCACGAGCGCTTCATCGCCGCGTTGTTCGGTGTGTTCTCCTTCGTAGCCCTCGGTCTCGCAACGATTGGTCTTGCCAGCGTAGTGGCATACTCCGTTGAGCAGCGCACTCGCGAATTCGGAATACGTACCGCTCTTGGGGCTCCGCGCTGGAATGTTCTCTTGCTGACCTTGACTTCAACTGCCCGAACCACAGGCCTTGGACTCGTCTGCGGGATTCTCCTTAGCATCTTTCTCAATGATGCCGTCCATCGCTGGACTCAGAGCAATTTGCGCGATGCCTCCGTTCTGGCTGTCATCGCCGCATTATTTCTGGGCGCGTCGGCGGTCGCATCTCTCCTGCCCGCACGGAGAGCAACTCGCATCGATCCAATGATCGCTTTGCGAGACAGCTAATGGATTTCGTCACACAAAAATCCTGATCTCACACGACAAACTCTCTGTCGCGTCTCACTCCCCGACGCGAAACTCGCGGTGTACACTGACGTTTTCGAACTTGACACAGATCATTTGCGGTTGGGGAGGAGTACTTCATGAGCGACGACAATGCGAAAGAAATACTTTCGCGGCGCGGATTTCTTGGGATGGGTTCGGCGGCCCTGGCGGCTGCCGGGATGCTGAAGGCAACGGACATGGAAGCCCAGCAACAGAAAGGCGAAGACCAGAAACCCTACCCAACCAGGGATGATCGCAGCGTCAGCGCTCCCGGACCGGGCAACCCGTCGATGGACCAGCAGAACCCCGATTCGTTTTTTCCCCCACCGACGGATGCCGGCGGCGTTCAGACCTTCAAATATCCATTTGGGATTTCTCACAAGCGAATGCAGCAAGGTGGATGGTCGCGCGAAGTTACGGTTCGCGAACTTCCCGTCTCCAAATCGATCGCCGGAGTGGACATGAGACTGACCGCGGGAGGTGTGCGTGAACTGCACTGGCACACCGCTGCCGAGTGGGCGATGATGCTCTACGGCAACGCTCGCATCACCGGCCTCGACGCTGAGGGCAAGAGCTTCGTCACCGATGTCACCGAAGGCGATCTCTGGTATTTCCCCACCGGCATACCGCATTCCATTCAAGGATTGAATCCGGACGGATGTGAATTCCTGCTGGTCTTTGACGACGGCAATTTTTCGGAATATGAAACCGTGTTGCTCACGGACTGGATGGCACACACTCCCCAGGAAGTGCTAGCCGCCAATTTCGGCGTGAGTCGCGAGGCGATGGAGAAGATGGTCCGCCGCGAGAAGTTTATTTTTCAGGCTGCGGTTCCAGGCCCTTTAGCTGATGATCAGAAGGCGACGGCGGGCACGCGAGGCTTGTCATCGCAGGATTTCGCTTTCCGCAAATCGCAGATGAAAGCTGCAAAGCGTACGCAGGGTGGGGAAGTCACGATTGTCGATTCGAGCGCGTTTAAGGTCTCAACCACAATCGCGGCTGCGATTGTTACGGTGCGCCCGGGAGGAATTCGCGAGCTACATTGGCATCCGAATGCCGACGAATGGCAGTACTACATCAGCGGCAGTGGGCGGATGACAGTGTTCGCTACGGGTGGGCGCGCTCGCACCATGGACTTTCAGGCCGGAGATGTCGGTTACATCCAAAAAACTTTGCCACACTATGTGCAGAACACGGGCAACACCGATCTGAAATTCCTGGAGATGTTCAAGAGCGGGTTCTATCAGGATCTTGCGCTGTCGGAATGGCTCAGGCATACTCCGTCGGAACTGGTCATGGCTCACCTCGAGATTGATAGGTCGACGCTCGACTCCATTCCGAAGGATGAAGTGATCGTAATGCCGAAATAGCCGCGAATCAAACAGACGTCGGATGTTTCGGTTGCATCCCCACAGCGCTAAATGCAGCGACCCCACGCCCGTGTGCAGTGACTGGTCTTGTCGTCAACCGAATCATCTTGAATACTTCCCATGCTCGCTCGCAACTTGTTTCGCGGCGAACAAAGAGAAGGGGGTTCGATGACCCGAAATCTTGTTTCTGGAATCGTGGTGTTTGCTGCCGCCCTTGTTCCATTCTCAATCGCTCAAACGCCCAGCCATGTGAGTAGCACCTTTCACAAGATTCAGGCTCTCGCGGGTGACTGGGAAGGAAAGGACGATTCGGGCGATGCGGTGAAAACCAAGTTCCAACTGGTCGCGGGCGGTACTGCTGTCATGGAAACTCTAACAATGACAGGGATGGAAGAAATGTTAACCCTGTACACCGTTGATCGCGACGGGATCGCACTGGTTCACTACTGTCCGACGAACAATCAGCCACGGATGCGGGCCGTTCCCGCCTCGGGCGAAGTTAAGGAACTGGTCTTTGCTTTCCAGAGCGCGACCAACCTTCCTGATTTGTCGATTGGCCACGAGCAGAAATTGGTTTTGGCATTCACTGGTGCAGATCAGATTGTCGAACGTTGGACCTGGCGAAAGAACGGCAAGGACACGGAGATGATTTATACGTTCACCCGCAGTCAGAGTGCCAAGCGGTAGCGACGTTCAAAGACAGCAAGCCCTTTGGGGCGACTTTATTTTTTCAGCAGGGCATCGATCCCGGCTTGCGCAATGGCTTCGTCGATTTCGGACTTAGAACCGCTGGCGGAAATTGCACCGACAGTCTGGCCGTCCACTTTGATGGGTAATCCGCCCTGGCCGGGGAAGAAATTCGGGTATGCGAGCGCGGCGTTGTCTCCTGATTTTACTCGGTCGGCTGCATCTTTCGACGAGGTACCGTACAAGGCGGCGTGCCGGGCTTTTTTCTGCGCCCACTCCAGGGTGTTGACTGACACACCATCGCCTCGCTCCAGAAACAGCAGAACAGCATTTTCGTCCATGATGCAGATGGTGACCGAGACGTTCCGGCGCGCGGCTTCGGCTTCGGCGCCAGCCACCATCATTTTAACAGCAGCCAGGTTCAAGTATTTCTTCGAGGGCAGATCTGCGGCCATAAGGGTCTCCATCAGGCATAGCGCAATGATAAGTGATTTGAACATGCGCGCGATGGTATCAATTGCGGCGCCGCTTTCCAATCGGGAATTGCGTTTCGCTCAACTTGCGATGCTGACAACTAAAACGTGGTAGCGGCAATCGTGACGCTCTCGGGTTGAGAAATCTCAGAGATCGACGATTGCGCGCCAACCTCACCGGTCGATGCATCAAACGCGTAGACATTCAGGGAGAACATTCCCCGGTCGTAGCTATACACCAGTCGGTTATCAGGGCTGAACACAATTCCCGAATTTGAATATGGGATCGAAGCCGCCGCAGTCAGTTGGGAGTTCGCGAAATCGATGTGCGTTACCTGAAACGTTTGGTAAGCAGGAAGGACGACATTCTGGCCGCTAGGATCTATGTATGGATCTCCGCCGCCGCCGCAGACAGACAGCATCGACGCTTGACAGGTGATTGTCTGTCCAGTGACATTGTTTGAGACCTGCACGATGCCGAGGGGACTGCCGCAACAGCTACTAGTCGTCGCCACAATGAGATCCGTGATTCCGACACCGCACGACTCTGTGCAGTTAAAAGTTTCCGAGTTTGGTACCGCCTTCAATGAGCTCAGCCTTCCGGTCGTCTGATCTACACCGTAATAGTCGTACCCGAGACCACTCGTGAACGGAGCACTTTCTTGCCATTGAGCAAACATTACCCTTCCAGAAGCACCAAAAATATAATCTCTGAAGAAAATGTATGGATTAGGCCCATATGTGGCGACATTCTTGCGTGTATCGACGAGTTCACCTGTAGTTTGATCAATGGTAAACAGCCGGATGACGGAATAAACATTATCTTGATTATCGGTCCAAGTCGTAGTGGCGTAAGCGAACTTGCCGTTTGGATCGGCAAGGAAATGCCACACAGGATACGGGAAGCCAAAGTTCAAATGCTGCGAGGCCCTTGGCTCAGGCGCTCCTTGCGCGTTGGTGTTGTACTTCCACACGTCGGTTCCGTTCCAGAGGTAAAGAACGTGCTTGCCATTGACTGTCAACGGATCGATCGACGTCGTCGCAACCGGCAACGGTGATCCAACCTGTTCGGCCACCGCAGTCTGTGGGTTCACGTTGTAGGTGTAGAGAAGATCGAGGCGCTCCGGCGGAAGGCTGTGAGTCTCCACATATAGAACTTCGATTGGAGCGGAACTCGCGAAACAAACCGAACACACTTCGAGCAAGAAGACGAGAGCGGCGGCAACTTTTGACATGTACCCACCTCTGATGTGATGGACGGGTCTCAGATGCGGGTTGGAGATTTTGAGTTGCCGGACGCTTCCCGGGTCCGTGGTATGGCAGCGGTATAATACCATCGCGAGAATAGACTATGCGGCTGCGGTCCGTGCTTATATTTGTGGGTCTTCTGAGCGCTTTGTCGCCTCTATCCGTCACCCAACGATCCGGCTCTGAGCAACCCTCGTCCGAAACGCCGGCGATTCAGGGTGTGCTGCTCGGGACCGGATTTCCCGCGCCTGATCCCGAGCGGGCGGGACCGTCGAATGCAGTCCTCGTGGGAGAAAAGGTGTTCATCGTCGACACTGGCCGTGGCGTCATGATGCGCCTGAGTGCCATTAAGAAGCGGCCTTCTCGCATAGACGCCGTCTTCCTGACGCATCTTCATTCGGATCACACTGCAGATTTACCCGACCTCTTCACAACGACCTGGATTATAGGGCGATCCAAGCCTCTGGAACTCTACGGACCAGAAGGTGTGAAAGAGGCGGCAGACGGCGTAAAAAAATTCCTGGCGGCAGACATTCACATCCGTAGAGATTTGGCCGGGATGCTGCCCGCCGCCGGTGCTGAGATCAATGCACACGTCATTCAACCTGGAGTGGTGTACGACGACGGCGAGGTGAAAGTCATTGCCTTTGCCGTCGACCACAAACCCGTCGAGCCCGCGTTCGGCTACCGTTTCGAGTCGCATGGCCGGGTCATCGTGTTCAGCGGCGACTACCATCCGCATGAAGACACTGTTTCAGCCGTGAAGGGTGCCGATGTTCTGGTCAGCGAAGTGTATGTGCCGGAGTATTTTGGACGGGAGGGCGATGCCGTTGCCGAGCGGCTGAGGCGATATCATTGCACGCCGGAGCAGGCTGCCGAGTTAGCACAAAAGGCAGGCGTCAAGAAGTTGGTGTTCACACATATTATTCCGCCGTCTGCTTCCGACGAAATCGTGGAGCGTGCGCGCAAATTGTTCTCCGGTGAGGTCGTTGCAGGAACCGATCTGATGCGGTTCTAGCCTGCCGCAGCATCTCTCTGGCAGTCTCATGCGCGATGCTTCGAGTTTATCTCTCCGGATACACCAGATACTGTTCCAACTTTCCGTCAGGATACGTGTAGGTTGTCAACCGCAGGTTTTTCGTGGGATAGACGATGCGAAAAGACCGGAAGGTCATGCCGCCGCGGGAACTCATGTCGCTCTGGCGGAAAATCAGGGGCTCACCCAACGGACCAAGGCTGGTCTTGAAATCAGCGAGTGCCTCGGAGTCGAAGTAAGCGTCCATGTTCGGCGCGAGCTTGCTGCGATCCACTTCACCTTTCTGGAGAGCGCGATACATCTCAAGCGATTCCTCTTCTGCCGGCGATCGCTTCTGTCCCGCGACGGTTGCGGCAACCAGCCGGGCAACCTGAGTGGCACCGCTGGCCATGTGATTTGTTAGCACCGCCACAGCCACGCCATCGTCGACCAGCACTTGGTTGTCTGCGACGAATCCCGTTACTTCGCCGCTATGCGAAATATCCCGATGCTCGTCCAAGTCACCGATAAACACTCCCAGTCCATAATGGGTTTCCTTCCCGTCTTTCAGTTTCACCTCGGT
Organism: Candidatus Eiseniibacteriota bacterium; assembly: GCA_035500795.1. Lineage (GTDB taxonomy): Bacteria > Acidobacteriota > Terriglobia > Terriglobales > Acidobacteriaceae > Sulfotelmatobacter. Next base: position 14,778 of record DATJWZ010000066.1, read on the forward strand.
GAACATCTCCTGATAGCTCTCGGGCTTGAGCAGATTTCGCGCGATCAGGCTCTCATCCCAGAGTGCGAGGTCGTGCGCGGTCATGGCCAACTCGCCCGCGGCAAACATCCAGCCGCTTCCCTCCTTTGGCGCCTGGCGGAGCGGACCGAGCGCGTAGCGTATGTACGGCGTTGCATCGGTCTGCGTCAGTTTCTTCTCATCGGAATCCCAAACGCTCCGCATGTTCAGCGGATGAAAGATGTGTTCTCCAAGAAAATCCATGAGCTTCTGTCCAGACACCTTCTCCACGATCAGCCCCGCGATTACGTAATTCGTATTCGAATACTGCCACTGGGTTCCGGGCTCGAAGTCGAGCGGCTTTTTCGCCCAGCGATCCAGAATTTCCTGCGCTGTTGTCGGCTGCTCCATCGGTTTCATCAGGTAGTCTTCCGGCCAGTAATCCTGGTAGCCACTCGTATGGCTGAGAATCTGGCGAATCGTCACCTCGTCGCCACGTGTCAGCCCGGGGACGTATTTTCCCACCGGATCGTCCAGCTTCAGCTTGCCTTGTTCCCGCAGAATCAGAATGGCCGCTGCAGTAAATTGCTTGGAGATCGATCCAATCGAATAGCGCATGTCTGGCGTCGCGGATTTGTCAGGCGCGATGTGGGCCCTGCCATACCCGCGCGTGTACACCAACTTTCCGGATTGCACAACCGCCACGCTCGCCGAAGGCACGTCGTACTGCTCCATGACACCGGTTGCGATCGCATCTATGCGAGCCTTCACCGCTGCATCGATCGTATCGACAGCTTGAGCCGATGCTGCAAGGCGCACTGCATACACGCTGAGAGTTACGGCAAAAATCATCCGAGAATTGAGCATAAGTCTCACGCCTTCCACTATAGTGCCCGCGCATTTGCATCGGGCGAGGCCATGGTATGCGGGTGAATAAAGCGAGTCAATGAGCGCAGTCGAGAACGAGGCCCGGCGTGGAGACCGACGATGATAATCTTGCTCTCATTCATTTTCGTGTCCGTCGAGCCGCCGGAGGAACTCGCAATGGCAAAGTCAACGCGTCGTACTGTGCTTCGAACCGGAAGTGCCGCCGTCGGCGGCAGCCTGCTTTCCCTGAAACTGCCGGAAATGGCGAGGGCGCAGGACGCGTCCGGTGGGGTATTTCATGTGTTCGCATTTCAGTGGAAGCCGGGCACGACGGATGCGCAGAAGGATCGAGCTAACAAGGAAATTGGGGAGTTCCAGGGGGTGATCCCGGGACTCACGCAGACGCACGTCGGTCCGAATATCTCACCGCGGGGCAAGGGCTACACATTCGGCGGTATCATGCAGTTTCAAGATGAAGGTTCGCTGAACGCGTATTTTCAACACCCTGCGCATCTGGCGTTGCTCAAGTGGTTGGTGCCGCTGATCGATGCGATCGAACTCGATTTGCACGCTTGAATGCGGATTGCATTGTTCGTGAGATTGGAGCCCTTTTACCGCTGGGTTCGCTGAGAAATACCGCAGGGCCCACTGAGAAAGACATTATCGATCATTGCATTGGTTTCAGTCTCGCCAGCGAAGCATCGCATTTCGCGAGTTCGCCGGTCACTTCCTGAATCGCAGTGCGGCGTGTCGAGGGAAGTTTGCCGCCGGTGTCCAGTTCGCGCCAGAGTTGTTCGCTGTACCGATAGTACGATCTGGCTTTTGTCAGGTCTTCGATATTGGCGGCGAGATCTTCACTATTCTCGGCCAAGCGCATATAAAGCCGGGCGGCGTTCGACAAAGCGTCGGCCAGGGAAATGCGATTGCGCGCATTGCCCGGATCGGCGGCGGTGAGCGGCTCCAGCAGTTCGATGGCGTTCCTATATTCCTTCAGTGCCTCGTTTTGATCGCTGGTGGCCAGAGCTTTGGCCAGATTGGCATAGCAATCGGCGAGCGCGCCACGATTCATTCTGCTATTCGGACTCCTTTCAGACAGCGTGAGACGTGCGGCAACCGCTTTTCTGTAGTATTCGATCGCATACTTGTTGTCCGTTCCGAGAAGGCTGTTGGCAAGGAGCGTGTAACTGTTCGCCACATGGTTGTACATCAGGACATGATGCGAATCTGTCGCGATAAGGGATTCTTGTCTGGCCACTCCACTGCGCAGAATGGACAGTCCCTCCTTCGGTTGACCCAGCTTTACCAATGCCGCTCCGGTCTTGGTTTCACTGAATGAAAGATCGAGCAGGGCTTGAAAGTTGCTGAGGTCAACGATGGTAAGTCCGCGGTCGATCTCGAGCGCGGCACGATACTCAGCGAGCGCACCATGAACATCCGCAGTATGCATCAAGACGTCGCCGATCTGTTTGTGTGCAAGTGAACAATTGCGCCGCCCTTGAACATCTTTGGGATCGGCGGCACTGAGAGATTCAAAGAGGCTGCGCTCTTTGCGGAAGTGCGCGAGAGCAGCCGTGAGGTCGCCCGCTTCCACAAGAGACAATCCGACATTGTGATGGGAAAAAGCCAACTGCCGCCGGTAGTGAGCATCGTTCGGATCGAGCCGGCTCAGTTCTTCGCGGATCGATAAACCCCGGCTGCGATTTTCCAGCGCACCCGCGGTATCTCCCTTTTCCTGAAGGGTGTTTCCCAATCCATCGAGACTTGTCGCCAGATGAATCTTGACTTCCCGGTCCGCTGGATTGGCCGCGATCATCTGTTGGCAGAGTTCAATTGCCTGCCGGTATTCTGCGGCAGATTCATCCAGCTTGCCGGCATACCGAAGCAGGTTTGCATACTGATAGGTCTGGACCAATCGTTGCTTCTGAAACGCGGGATCACTCGCCAGGTTTCCTGCAAGAGTATCGTAGATATTCAGTGCCTTCTGGGAATGCTCGACTGCTCCTCCGGCGTCACCACCAAAGTCGAGGACGTCGCTGATTTGCTGGTGAGCGTCGGCAAGAGCGAGAAGGGCTGATTGGTTCCCCGGTTCCTCGCGGCAGACAGTCTCCAGAATGAGGCGTGCTTTGTTCGCACTCTCCAGGGCGCCCTTCGAGTCCCCCAGGTTCGGGAACATGGGATCGCCCTGCACCTCTCCGACTCTGAGGTAAGCGTTAGCGATTTCCATCTGCAGTGAGCGGTCGCCCCGCGCCTCGGCGGCCAGGCCATCGAGATACTCCAGCGCGCGTTTCACCACTAGCGAACGTGCCGGCGTGGAGCCGGGAAGATTCTTGATAGCATCATCAAACTCAAAGAGGAAGGAGTTGGCGAGCTTTCGAACGTCATTGAATCTGCGCTCGGCGCGTGCGCGCTCCCGGAGTGCGATGCGCGCCTCCCGCAAGGTTGTTGCGACGCCACCCACGACAGCGAGCGCAACCAGCACGGTAGCGGCGGCCCCTGCCTTGTGACGGCGCACAAATTTACTCGCGCGATAAGGAACGGAATCGGGGCTTGCGGTTACCGGCAGGCCTTGCAGATGACGTCGAATGTCCTCGGCCAATTGTTCGGCAGAGGCATAGCGGCGCGCTGGCTCCTTGCGCAGGGCTTTGAGAACAATGTTGTCGAGATCTCCACGAAGTCGACGCTGGAGCTTGGCGGGTTCGCCTAATGAGGCGCCCGTCGTGGGCTTCGAGGATTCCGCGACTCGACTTTCGCTGGAAAGCTGTGCCAACTTGTTCCCCCGGACCGCAGCGTAGGGAGTCTAGCAGCTTAGTCCGCCGGATGTCGCATTAGGTGCGCGGTTTGAGATCTTGAATCGTACCGATGAGGTAAGCCGGTGAATCAGAAAAGACTGATCAGAGGTCCTGCAAAGGAGCAAGCGATGGGGGCGGGGCACTTCTTTGCAGGGCCGGAGGGCAGAAAATAGCCGTGAAGAGGCTGCCAGACCGCAAAGATCGAAGAAAGCGCCAATGTGCGCCATCGCGCAGAAAATCTACCTCCGGTTCGGAGGCATAATCAGCAGTCCGAACGGTTGCGCCCGAAATGATAATCTGGACGTCTGCACTATCCCGATGCCCTATGCCGCATCGCGCTCTTGGAAGCGCAGCCAGGGTTGGGCATCAGCCTTGTCTACTCTTGGTTTGACATTGACGTGGAATATCGCGCCTTCGCGCGCTAATTTCGGGGCGATCACAGTAGTGATTCTCTCGATCGTAGCGCTCACGTCCTTAGCATGCATCTGCTGCAACTCGATGCTTATCATGACATCGAACAGCACGCTATCGTGTTCTTGCAGCGCGCGATGCGTGTGTAAGCTGCCCCCGAGCATTCTTGCGAGGCTAACGAGCGATCGACTTTTACAAGCAGCGCATTCTTCACTACGGCTGTTGCTAATCGCTTCGCAATCGAGGCAGAAGACAGCGCTCCAGAGCGGAAGTACACTCGGGTCGTTCTGGTTTGCGGTTGAAGTTAACATGCATTTACTCCCCCTCGAATAGATTCAAGTTGTGCGACGACGGGTTGGCCCAAAGTATGAAGGCCTGAGCCCACACGGCGGGACTGCTACTTCTGCCAGTTCACCAAAACGATCAAATGACCGATATTCAGCATACACACACTACACAGGACCGCCCCTCACTCCGGGAACCACTCGACAATCACAGGGGCGGTCCTCCAGCGGTCAGAATGTATCAGTACGACACATCGTGGCGCCGGATGCGACCGGCGAGTGCGGGCCGCTCGCAGCGAATGAACGAAAGCCGGAAGAGCCGATAGCCAGCGAACAGAAGTCAATTACTCCTTAACAAGGGCATCGTCGGCAGTTAGACCGCTGTTCCAGTCAGCATTTGGACTTGGCGGTGTGGACTTACTCCGCATCGAACCGTTCGGCTCCAATTCTGGAGGCAGCCGAACGGTTGGCACTTGAATTTAACTAGGTCTCTTCGCGACTTTACGGGATTTCGTCATCGATTAACCGGACAGCCGGATATCCCAACACTTCACTAGTAAGACTGACAGTTCACGTCGAGTTCTTCTCTCTAGACAATCTGTGCTCGATTTGTCGGATCCCATCAGTTTATTGGCAGGAATCTTTGCCGCTTTCGGGCACCTCCGGCACCTAGATAGATCCGGCCAAACTTCTGGAGCGCAACATGAACAATCTGAGGTTGTGGATGGTGTTTATTGGCGTGTGTTTTCTGGCTTGCCTGGGCCTGAAAAGCGCCCATTCTCAGGCACAGCCGAACGCTGACGGAGTTCAGGTTCACGTCGTGATCACGGACGCTGCGCTGCGAGAGGATGCCGAGCTGCCGCCTCTGAAGAAAGAAGACGTGAAGGTGAGACAGGGGAAGACCTCGTTACAAGTTACGCAAGTGATTCCTGCTCAGGACAATAATGCTGCAGTGCAGTTGATGATTTTGATCGACGACACTCTGAACACTTCCGTTGGAAATAACCTCAATGATTTGAAGGACTTCATCAGCGCTCAACCGGCGTCGACGATCATTGGTGTCGGATATATGTCGAATGCAGGTGTAAATATCGCTCAGAACTTCACTCCAGATAAGGATCTCGCTGTTAAGGCAATACGGCTCCCGCGGGGCAATCTTTCCACCATGGATAGTCCGTACTTGTCGCTGATCAGCCTGGTTAAGGGATGGCCACAACAAAATGTTCGGCGCGTGGTGCTGATGGTAACCGATGGAATCGATCGGCTACGGGGTGAACAGCCTCAGGCTTCTCGTCTCGGACCGAACTTTGGCCCTGTTTATCACAGTATGCCGACGATCAGCACTGATGCGACCTCGGCGAGTGAAATCAGCCAACGCTACAACGTTCTTGTTTATTCCATCTACGCCGTGGGCGTCGGGCGCGCGGGGCGGAGCTCATGGGATTTGGAGGTTGGACTTTCAGGGTTGACAAAAATCGCCGAGGAGACAGGCGGGGAATGCTTTTCGCTTGGAACCTCGCAACTTGTGAGCTTCAAGCCTTACATCGATCGCTTCCAGAAGATGCTCAACAATCAGTATTACGTTGTGTTCCAAGCCATACCGAAAAAGAAACCAGGATTGCAGCGCGTCAAGATCGAGACGGAACTTTCTAATTCAGAACTGCTTGCTCCAGATAATGTCTGGGTTCCGATCGCTGGAAAGTGATCCGGGTGGTGATATCCAACCTGAGAATCGACGGAGGAATGATGAAAGGTCAACTAGACACGAGATACCGGGGCCGGCGTCAATTTTTGTGCTTGGCGGCTGCTGCCTGCGCTGCTCCGCGTCTGAGTCTATCGCTAATGCAGTTAGCGCCCGATATGTCGCGTTCTTTGACAAAAGAAGAACGCGACGGAATGGCACCTTCCCAGGTTGTCGCCGAACTCAAGAAGGGGAACGAGCGCTTTCGAGCTGGGAAGATGTCGCCACGAGACTATCTGGCCGAGAAACGATCCAGCGCGGCGGGACAATACCCCGCGGCCGTCATACTGGGATGTCTCGATTCGCGAGTGCCAGCCGAGATCGTATTTGACGCCGGTATCGGAGATGTGTTCGTGGGTAGAGTTGCCGGCAACGTCGTGAACGACGACATGCTCGGCAGTATGGAATTCGCGTGCAAAGTATCTGGCGCGAAGGTTGTTGTGATCTTAGGGCACACAGCTTGCGGTGCAGTAAAAGGTGCAATTGATGACGTTGTGATGGGCAATCTCACGGGATTGCTTGCTCGAGTCAAGGCCGCGCTACCGGAAACAAAATTCGCAGGTGAAAAGTCGAGCAAAAATCCGACTTATGTGGATGCAGTGGCCCGAACAAATGTCTTGCTCGGGCTGGCGGAAATTCGCCGGCGCAGCGGCATCCTCGATGACATGGAGAAGAAGGGAAGCATCAAGATCGTAGGAGCTATGTATGAACTGACGACTGGCGTCGTGGAGTTTCTTGGGTAATGGCGTGCGTCGCGAAAGGCCCGCGTTATAACGCGACGATGGAGACCACCACGCAGAGAGGTTCTTATGGCATCACCTTTTATCGCACCGAATAGTGCAGCTGAAATTCCGAAGCAACTCTCCGAGAAGGCGTCGAGGTTCTCGATTGTTCTCTCCCTCTTACTGATTATCTGTGGAGTCCTGGCCATTGTGCTGCCGATCGAGATGTCGTTCGGCGTAGTGATTGTCGCATCCTGGTTGCTGATTTTCAGCGCTGTCGTCCAATTTGTCCACGTGTTTCGCTGCCGCGGCTTCGGTCATGGCGTATGGAAAGCCCTGATCGCAATCGCTTACCTGACAGCCGGCATCTACTTAAGGCTCCATCCGGGATTTGGCGTTGCAGCACTCACACTGGCATTGATCGCATTCTTCGTCATGCAGGGACTGATCGATATTGTCATCTACTTCCGGACCAGAAAAAGCGGCGTTTCCGCATGGCTGCTCTTAGATGGGGCGATTACATTGATTCTCGGTCTGATGATCTGGCGTCACTGGCCCACCAATTCACTTTGGGTGATAGGGCTCCTGGCCGGGATCAACATGATTTCAACCGGGATAACGCGCCTGATGCTAACGATGGCCATTCGTCGTGCGGCCCGCTTGATGCGCACTGGCACTTTTGCCAGTGGCTCGCTCGCGGCGTGAACACCACGATGAGTACAGACATCAGACGACCATTTGTCGTTTGTCGTTCACAAGAAATAACAATCAAGGAGATGTTTCATGCGAGTGCTGAAAATCGTTTGCGTGTTTTCCCTGTTTGCTTGCCAGTCATTGTTCTCTCAGACGGTGGAAGTCTCTGCAAAGCCTCTTACCGACAATGACATTCAACTGCTGCGCTCCGACATCCAGATGGATAAGAACGACATCATCAGCCACGCCATGCAGTTTACCGATGCGGAATCGGGTGCCTTTTGGCCAGTCTATCGAGACTACGTGCACGACCAGCAACCGATTGGGGATGAGCGTGTGCAGCTAATCAAAGACTATGCCCAGCGCTATGACAAGATGGACGATGATTCGGCAAAAAACATGGTTCAAAGACTGCTCAACGTTGATGCCAAGTATCTGAATCTGCGCCAGCAGTATTGGCCCAAGTTCGAAAAGGCCTTGGGAGCAAAGCGCGCAGCGAAGTTTTTCCAAGTGGACAACCGGTTAAGCCTTCTTGTGAACCTGCAACTTGCCTCAGAAATTCCTCTGCTGAGGTAGGTGGAAGGACGGCGCGGTCTTGAGGAAGCTGAGATCGCACTACATAAGTCTCTTCGAACGGCTTAGTTATGCTGCGGACCGCGCGATTCATCATTCCGCTGTGGCTTGTGTGCGGCGCCCTGCTCGCGAGCGCACAAACCGAACTGCCAGATGCCCCCAGCGCCAGCGGCGACTGGGCAACGGCGAGCAACAAGAATACGCAGAAGGTCGATTGGGATTGGCCTCGCGAGGCTGATCTTGGCGACCAAAAACTCCTGATGTACCAACCGCAACTCGAGGGCTGGCACGATGATGAGATTAGCCTCTATGCCGCACTCTCGATCAAGAATAAAAGTACAAAGAAACTAAACTACGGCGTGGTTTGGTTCACAGCTCGAACCGAAGTCGATAAGGTCAACCGTCGGGTCACGCTTGACAACTTTCAGCTAACCAAACTCAACTTCCCGGCGCTGGAGTCAAAACAATCCGAATTCGAGGCGTTTCTAAAGACCAAGCTGGCGGGGAAGTCCAGAGTCATCGCGCTCGACCGGTTGGAAACGGCATTGGCCGCGCTTTCGGTCGAACCATCTGACATCACGGGATTGACCGTAAAAAACGATCCTCCACAGATCATTTTCACAACCAAGTTCTCCATGCTCGTTGTGATTGACGGCCCTGTCCAGTTCCGCGACGTCGGCGGCACAGCGCTGAAGAAAGTTCTCAACTCGCAGGCATTCATCCTGCTGGATACCCAAAGTACGAAGTACTACCTGAACGTAATGGACGGCTGGCTCGGAGCAGCTTCGTTGGACGGTCCGTGGTCCTACGTGTCGAAAATTCCAGATGACATGAAAGAAATCACGAAGGCGATTCAGGAGCGACAACAGGAGAAAACGGAGGAAGGAGACGCTCCGCCTTCATTGAAGAAAGCGAATAAGGAAGGGAAGATTCCGGCGATCTATGTGAGATCGGTTCCTACTGAGTTGCTCATGAGCGAAGGGCCGCCAAAGTTTGAGATGATTCCCGAAGCTAAGCTGGAGTACGTCAAAAACACAACGGCGAACATTTTCCGGGATCCTGAGAGCCTCAATTATTACGTGCTTCTGGCTGGCCGATGGTTCCGGTCGAAGTCGCTGGAGCACGGCCCGTGGGGATTTGTCGCTGGTCAGGATCTGCCTGGAGGATTCGCCAAGATCCCCGAGAACAGTGCTAAAGCTGGTGTTCTTGTGTCGGTCCCTGGAACGACTCCTGCGCAGGAAGCATTGATCGCGAATTCGATTCCGCAAACGGCGACGATCACGCGCAACGAAGCGCACTGTGAAGTGAAGTACGACGGCGATCCCAAGTTCGACAAACTCGAAGGGACTTCTTTGCAGTACGCAGTGAATACAGCCACTCCGGTCATCCAAGTTAAGGACGAATATTATGCCGTCGAAAATGCAGTGTGGTTTGTAGCGTCGAGTGCGACGGGGCCGTGGGCGGTAGCCACCTCAGTGCCGGTGGAGATTTACACAATTCCTCCGAGTTCTCCGTTGCACTACGTCACCTACGTGAAAGTGTACCGCTCGACGCCAGAGGTAGTTTATGTCGGATACACGCCTGGCTACTACGGCACTGTTGTGTCTTCGACGACAACAACGGTTGTGTACGGCACCGGCTACTACTATCCGCCATATGTAGGAGCATATTGGTACGGAGCTCCGTACACCTATGGAGTGGGCGTGGCGACTACATGGACTTCTGGAACAGGATGGAGCCTTACGATTGGCGTCGGATATACGTACGGCTATCCTTATTATTATCCGTGGTGGGGACCATGGGGCTACTACGGTCCTTGCTGCTGGGGCCCGGCGTGGGGATATGGATACGGAGGCTACGCCAGCGCGAATGTGTACGGGCGCTGGGGCAATACCGCTTATCAACACACGCAAGCAGCCTGGGCGAATCCTTACACGGGAAACTATGGAGGGGCAAACCGGACTGCGTTTCAGAATACGCAGCGTGGCACCGTCGGAGTAGCAGGCCGCGGAACGAATACGAATATCTATACTGGGAACACGTACGCTGGGCGCGGTGCCGCTGCTTACGATCCGAAGACGGGAATCGTGGCTGGTGGTGGCGCTGGATATGCGGGGAACATCTACAGCGGGCAAGGCGCCGCCGGACGGGGCGGGTTTGCGTACAACACAAACACTGGCGCGGGCGTAGCAGCAGGCGGCAACAATGTGTACGCAGGTAAGGACGGAAACGTATACCGCTACGACCGGCAAACAGGAAATTGGTCGCAAAATAGCGGAAGTGGATGGCAATCTGTCGACAAGCCACAGGCCAACCTACAGCGACAGCAGCAGGCACGTTCGCTCGGTCAGCAGCGTACACAAAACTTCAGCGGTGCGATGAGAGGAGGCGGAGGATTTCGAGGAGGAGGCCGCCGCAGATAGCTCGTGTTGAGAATTCATTGTGCGCGTTCGGCGACGTTATGCAGCAGTTTCCTCCTATCATGCTTCACTCCTGCGTCGGAATGACCAAGAGGTTTGGTTGTTAGCGGTGCGGTAGTGTGCGTACAGAGCAGCACCACCGCCTCCGTTCTTTAGGATCCTTAAGAACCACTGGCTGAGAGGCCGCGATTCAGGAGCACTTTCACTTCAACGCGGCGGTTCTGCGATCGTCCTTCGGTAGTCTCATTCGACGCTACCGGATTTGAGATGCCCATGGCTCCCGGCGAGACTATGTGCCGCGGAGGAACATTGCAATCCTGCATGAGATAGTTCACCACTGTGTAAGCCCGATCTTTGCTCAGGCTTTGGTTCGCGGCGGCGTTCCCGGTGGAATCCGCGAATCCTTTTACTTCGATGATGTAGCCGGAGAGCTTCGTCGCATTCGACGCTAAGGCCGCAAGTGACGCTTTGTCCTTCTCCGAAACGGTAGATTTGCCCGATGCAAAATAAACAGCTACCTCGTCTTTCACGTCGTAATCTGCCAGATCTGAAAAGCGTTTGCTGACTTCTTCCTGATTTTCTGCGATCTGCGATTTGTTGGCCGAGATGTTTGCCTCATTGACTGAAATGTTTTCTTTATTGCTGGCGATCTGCATTTGATTCGCCGCAACTTTTTCTTCAGTAGGCGTCAATCCCGCCTGGATCATGCTCGCGGTCTGCAGGTCATCTTTGCTGAAGGTAATCGTCTTGGCTGCGAACTTGCCCTCTCCGGTCGAAATGCCTTTCACGCTGACCTTCAAACCGGGGATGAGATTGGTCCACGACATTTGTTGCTTGCGAAGGCCAAGGCCCTTCGGCGACTGCACTTTGGTGGCATCGGTGAGCGTGACGATCTGGGAACCATAGTCGGTCTTCAGAGTCAGGGCGTCGGCACTCCGGTTGGTTATCAATCCCTTAACGGTGGTTTCCTCTTGTCCGAGAACAAAGGCGGACGAGGTGCAGCAGAACAACGCAACGGCCATGAACAGGCTCATTCTTCTCATGACAGACACACCTCCTTCGGTGCGGTCTCACAAAACATATCCATGTGGTTTGAGTACGGGCACTGGCAGAAATGCCAGTGAAGGTGAATGAGCAATCGTAAAGCGCACCGTTGGGAAATTGATATGAAGGAGAATTAGACTCGCACTACGCTTACGAGGATGATCGCGAGGATTGGGAAACGGTAACCTCAGTCCTCCCAGATGTGAGCTTCGAGGTCAGTCTTCTCGGACGCGGAGCAAACTTTCTTCGTGATCGTGGACTCAGTTTGGCTCGGCCCTTGACTGCTTCGAGTGTGGGTCAGTGCCCTTGCATTTTGGCGCAAGCGGACTTCCTTGGGTGCGAATGGTGTTTTCTCATCCGGCTTGAATGTCGATAACTCGAAACGAACTGACCTCGGCGACATGATTGACATCCAGTGTTCGCGCCATCTCGCGAATTCCTTATAGGTATTGTTTGCAAGCATTTGGTGACCTTCCCGCACTGTTTTATTGCAACGATACAAGGGAGATCGGGGACTTGGGAACTAGCAGAATTGTTGGCCTGGGTGCTAAGTCATTTGCGAGGCGGCATCGGCGAAGTGGGGATCACGACTATCGGAGGCAACAGAAGCGGCCACTGATCAGGTTCTCCAAATCAGTTTGGCTGAAAGTAAGATGCGACGATGGAGGCGATTGCTACATCCATAGTTGCTCCCGCTGCCAGGAGTGGTTCAACCCACAGCCGCTGGAAAGACGTTGGCTCCAACTGCAGCACGCTGATAAGGCGATCCAACGCCTCCATGCGAAATGCGGATTCGAGCTCCTCGCGTGCGATTTTATCGCGCAACTTCGCGCGAAGCTGTTCAACCATTTCGACACTCGGCCACTGTGCTTCCGGATCGTTGCTGATCTTCTTCATCATTCCTCCAATACTCTGACGAACGCCCATTCTTCTCTTGGAGAAGCTTCGGACGATCCTGGCCCGTTAGGAACAGAATATTGTTGGAGACTTCCGAGGTCGTTGCGGCGCAGCAATGACGCGATGTTTTCTACGGTCGCGTGCAGAATGGCGGGAGCCGATTCAGAGATTGCGTGAGGGCTGTGGTGGTTGTGGCGGAGTTTTAGTCGCTTTTGTGGGCAGACCGTGATCCCGTTACATTCTCTAAATCGGCCAGGCGCCTGATGGCGAGGCGTATGACTTGAATCATGCCAAGGCCGAGCTTGTCTTGAAGAGAATTAATAAGACCGAGGTCGGAGTCAGTGAACCGAACTGTTGTGGACTTAAGCTTGTCCTGTCGCATCTGGATATTTTTACAACATTAGAAAAGGTACGTCCTTGCTCAAGAGCATGCAAGAGACAGCTAAATGATACCGAACAGGTATCGATACGCGACGAATTTTGGAGGGAATATTGCGCTGCTACGGCCTCAAACCGGGGAATAATCTTCGTTATGCGCCGATTTCGCTAGAAGGAGTAGGCAATATACACCATCCCGCATTTGCACGCGCTGGCTCGGTTGTAGGCCTCTTGTACGGCCTTGTGCGGATCGGCGAATGCTCCAACAAGGCTCAGTGTGAAATTCTTGTAGAACTTCCAATCGGCGTACGAGTCGAATTCGAAAAGTGCGTTCGAAGAGGTAACGCCGCCGGGGCCAAATATACCTGGCTGATCGACGTTGAACCCGTAGCCCATCACGCCCCATCCCAATTTGCTGGTTGGGGGTCATGTGCACGCGTACCTGGTGCGAGATATTGTTGAAGTTCGCCAGGAAGTATTCGCCGGCGATTTCACCTTGCCACCACGTGCCCAGTCGTAAAAGCCTAGGTAGAGGGATCGAAAGATTTCTTTTCGAGAGTGTTGGGGTTGTCACCTTCGAAGAAATGCATAACGGTAGGAGAGCTTCGGTTTCCACGGTAACTTGGTCAACTGATAGGCCCCGAGTGTAGTCCATGCGGTCGAATGCATGCGCTTGTGATTTTCTTCGTATGTTCTTTTGGGGACTCGGTTTTCGGCGCATCTGCAGGAGGCTGAGATGAAGGCTCCTGGGCCGGCACACACATCGAGATGATCAGCACGAGAGTGACACTGATCAGGACTCGAGTATTGCAATACATCTGCCCCCCTTACTCGACCGACGGACCCTCACTCTCGCCATGGTCTTCCTCGGTCGAAATCGATTTGCGAACACAAGGTGAGGGTTTAAGGGAGTGTTCGCCGTCCAGAAACTTGCAAGCTACTCGTCAGCCTAGGGAGTCAGGCCACAGGTGGAAAACTGTTACTTCTGCCAGAACTGACATCGTGGTTGGATCGGTCGGCTGTCGCACCTTCGACGCGAGGCCATGTTTATGCGGGGATGTTTGCGTGTGGGCAAGGACAAACAAGGGCGGTACGCGGTAATCTGATAGCAACCGTACGCGGTAGTGGCTGCGTTCGCCTATCTACACGGTCTTCCGTATCTGCGAGAGGTGATGAGTGTTCAGCAGTTGTCTAAGAAATCTTGCTTTAATTTTGTTTTGCCTGAGTTTTGGAGTGGAAGGAATTTCTGCGGCCAGTCTGCCCGACCCGTCCGACTATCAACTCCACCTCTACAACATTCATACGCGGGAACGTCTCGATGTTGTGTACCGCCGCGGAGACCAGTACGACACTGGTGCTCTGGCCAGAATCAATGAGTATTTGCGCGATTATCGAACAGGATCGATCCGTGAATACGATCCACGAGTGTTTGACCTGCTGCACGATGTGGTCGCTTCGGTTGGTCATGCTGATGGGGAAATTCAGATTGTGTGTGGCTATCGAACGCCGCACACCAACGAGTATCTTCGAACACACGGGCATGGAGTCGCTCGGCACAGTTTGCATATGCAGGGGAAAGCCATTGATATTCGCGTACCAGGCGTGTCCGCCGCCAAACTGCGAGACGCAGCACTGGCCCTGCATCGCGGCGGAGTGGGATACTATGCCCATTCCAATTTCGTCCACGTCGACACCGGGCGTGTTCGCCGTTGGTGATCTTGCTGCCGTTATGGGTACGGATATCCTTTGGCGAGGGCTCGGTCAAGCTTTGCGTCGTGCCCATAGATGTCGTCGTAGAAGTGAACTTCATCGTTTTCATACGCAATTGCAGTCGCATAGACAATAAAGACGGGAACCTTCCGGCCGAGAGTTACAGAAACATTGTCCTTCCCATTGGCCATAGATTCTTTCACGCGCTCGACTGTCCAACCTGAATTGTTGCGCAGCGCCCAGGCCGCGAGCTCCGCAGGTTTCTCGACTCGGATGCAACCGTGGCTGAAGTCGCGCCGCGTTCGCGAAAACAGTTCCGGAGCCGGCGTGCTGTGCAGGTAGACGTTGTACTCGTTTGGGAACATGAGTTTGACAAGACCGAGTGCATTGGCTGGTCCGGGCTTCTGCCGAACCGCGAGTTTTCCTGCTTTTAATTGAGCGAGAACGTCGTCTGAAATTTCGCCAGACGTGACCACGTCACCAGCGCTCGTAGTGACCTCATAGTTTTTGGCAGCGATGTAATTGCGATTGCGCTCGATGGACCGAACGATTTCCCCGCGCAGAATGCTGGGCGGGACATTCCAGTAAGGCCGCAAAACTACGAAAGTCATGTCGCGTGAGAATACCGGGGTTTGTGTGCGCATCGACTTTCCCACCACGACGCGCATCTCCAGCGCAATCTTGTTGTTCTCGTCCAGCGCGCGAAGGCGAAAATCGGGAATGTTGACGATGATCGGCGGCGCGGAGAATTCTGACGGCAACCAACGCCACCTCTCCAACGCGAGCTGCAACTGGCGAACTCGCGCTGACAGTGGAACGTTCAGTTGCTTGATGGTGTCTTTGCCGAGGCGTCCATCATCGTCGAGGCCATGTCGTCGTTGAAAATGCTTCACACCCTCAACGATGGCACCTTCGTAAACTTGGGAATCCGACAGTTTGTAGTCGGACGGCAGATCGCCAACCAGCAGGAGAAGACGAGTGAGGCGGGGGACTCCAGCGTATGTCTGTCCTGGTTCGACAGGCTTGGAGGGAACTGGGAGTTGTTCGCCGTCGTCCCGCGGGGCCAGGTCTTTGTAGCGAGCCAATGCCGCTTCAGTACGACGATAGCCGGGGAAGGGCGGCTCGACGGAGTCCAACACTGCGGATACGTCCGATGCCCGTAGCACACGATCGTGCAAAAAGTGCGCGAGGTCATACTTCTTCTGGTCAACATTCAGGTTGAATTTGAAATGCTGCGGATCGATGCGACCAATGTGGAGATCGGAAATGAATCGCATTGCACACACGGTGAGAGCAACGTCTGCGCGGCCGATGTTTGTTGCCGAAGCATCTAGACTAGAAAGCCTGCTGTCCCAACGCGAAGCATCATAGTCTTCAGGATCCAAACCCTTCGTTGACGCATTACGAAACAGACTGATCATCGACAGTGCCTGGGCGGAGGGATTGGAACCATCGACCCATGCGGCTGTATATCCTGTCTGCTCGTAAAAACTCGTAACGGCGTTTTTGTAGTCTGGAAAGTCGGGCCATCGGAGGTCAGCGAGCTTTCCTGCAGCGACGACTTCCTGGATAGTTGTCTTAACCGCCGCCTGGTCGGAGACTGCATTCCATGAAGACGCGCGAGGAGGCAACGGCGACGCGATGAACGCCACGGTAGAGACGAGTGAGAGGACGCAATTCGATCGCATATGTTGCGGGGTGCAGTTCGAGACTATAGCAACGTTGCGCCGATGCTACTAGAAGAAGTAACAGAGTCGTTTCACGACGATGGTTGCTATATCGAAGCCGCCACAGGGCTTTTCATCTCGCGCCTAGATATCACTATTGCGGAGAGGTGATATTGGCGAAGTGAGCTTTCATCGCTTCGAATTCGCTCGTATCTACAAGATAATCGACCTGAGAGTTAATCGATCTAAGCGATTTCAGCCGCTTCACTCGCGATCCGGTCGCAGGATGTGTGTCGTAGAGCCGGTCGAGGAGCGACGTCCCGGTTTCATCCTCGGGGATCGCACTTTGCAGAAGCCTACAGAACTCACGTGCGTCGTACCCGGCCCTTGTTTGATATTGCATTCCAATTCTGTCAGCTTCGAATTCTTCTTTGCGTATCAGGCTAAACATCAGAAGAGGCCCTACATAGCGGCGCAGCAGATAGCCGGCGGGGTTGCTAAAAAGAGCAAAACGTCCCCAGATCCGTGTTTGAGCTTGAAATCTGGTCAGGTGGTGCAGTGTTACGTGAGCGGTTTCGTGCGCGAGTGCGCCCGCGAGTTCTGCTTCGGTCTCTGCCAGCTGGACGAGTCCAGTGGTGACATAGATAAATCCGCCGGGCAGAGAATAGGCATTCGGTTCCGGGTCGACCAGAATCTTCACAACGAAACAGCCTGGCAGTTCAGAACGATCAACAACCCTCTGCTCAATCCGATTCACGTACTGGACGACGAAACTGTCGTTGATCATCTCGACGTTTTGTTCTGCATTCGCGGCGAGTTTGCTGCCGAGAGCCCATTCCGATTGCTGCGTTTTGAGCCAGTTCTTGTTCGTCTTTCCAGAACTCTCAGCAACTTGTAGCCGATCACATCCAGAGCGCGTGATCGATGGGAGAGATGCCATTGGAGCCAACGATTCAGTGCCCTCAGCGCGCGCCCGCGCAAACATAGGGCTTGAAATAAAGAAGACGAAAAGACCAATAAGAATCCCAAGAAGACCTAATCCGAGATGAGAGAAGCGATTCATGACGCAGAGCGACCTGCGAATTGTTTGCCGTCTAAATAGCCCGAGACTGGGGTAGAATTTTCGATCCTAACTGCAGGGGATAGAACTGTTCGTGATGACAGAGGAAGTGAGCTTCACTTCTTACCAGGAAACTGCTTGAGGAGTTTAATAACTGCCTTGTCGACAAGCTCCAGAGATTTATTCTTCTGTTCGATATCCAGCTTCTGCTTGGCCGATCCCGACCAGACAACCTTGTTGTTCGCTCGATCGACGAAGGTTAGCACCAGAGTTCCTTCTGTGACATAGGTTCCAGCGCCTGACGGACCTGTTGCGCCCGTCCACATTCCCCCGTTGATTGACGGTGGAGGCCCGCTGTAGGTGGGAGCGATAGGCGTGCTTGCGACTCCCGCAAATCCGTAATCAACTCCCCCAGATGGCGTAACTGTCAGATCTCCGTCTTTAGGAACCTTGGTGAGGCCCTTGGCCTCTAACTGGAGCTCGACCTGTCCCATCACAGCTTCGAAGAGCGCTGGCCTTACTGGAGGCATGGCGGGTTCAGCCCAGGAATAAGTTTTGAACTTCGAAAAATCCGTTCCTTTGTCATATCCAACTTTTACTTTCTGAGCCAGGCACGAGAGCGAAACAGTTGAGAGAAGAGTCAGAATCAGAACGCGCCGAAAAGTCCGAGTAGTCTTCACGTGGTCTCCGAACTCAGCCTTGTGAGGCCAACACTAGTCTGAGCAACGGGTGAAAGGCACTGTCAATCAGAACAGTCCGCGATTTACCTACGGAAGTTGAAATGACAGATTCTGGTACTTCTAGCAGTTAACTCCTATTAGTAGGCGCAGGTAGGATTTGCCGCAGTTATCGCGGAGCAGTACGCGTAACCATGAGGTTCACCATGTCAACTCCCGTCCTTCAGCACCTCGGCCCGTCAGCCCAAGCGGCACTGTGGCAGTGTGGCGCGTGCAACTCGTTCATTGGGATCCAGTCCCAACATCCAGTCATGGCGCCGCTCTGCCCGGTGTGCGGTAGTCCCACGCTGGAAATGTGCGCGCCACTGCCGAACATATTTGGCTGCGAGTGTGGAGAGGCGTGATGCCGATGGCCTCTGATTGCGGCCCTCGGCAATGTTGGCAGAATCGGAAAACTTCCCATCCGACCGTTCAGGCTCGACCGGGGATCGATCTCAAGAAACCATTTTAATTGGCGCTAGTTCTGAGCGACAGAGTCATCGTCGTCTAATTCGTCGTCCGTAACCCGCCACGTCTTATCCGGGTTGTATCGATCCATGGTCTTGGCGATCTCAAGTGAGTTCGGACCCATGTCCTTCTCGTACACGATGCCATCGTAGCTCACGATGAACGTCTTCACGCCGGTAACGCGGTATTCAGCAGGGACAGCTACAAGCGCGAATCCTCCGATCATGATTCCGTTGATCACGTAGTCCAGCTGGCCTAGGCGTGCAGCGGGACCTTGACCTTTCAATACCTTGAAATAGTAACCGTGATATCCAGAGGGAGAGTCTAGCGAGTAGCCTTCCTGAATCGCACGAGCGGCAGCTTCGCTGACCGGCCCACCGGGTGTTCCATCCGCATTTTTCCAGTACAGGCCATCTTGTTTGCCGGGGGTGCTAATGATCTTTTGCGCATATTGGTTTACGCCAGAATCATCGTGGATCTGTGCGGCATACTCCTTTTGTGCTTCGACAAATCCTCGGCAGACCTGG
This sequence comes from Candidatus Eiseniibacteriota bacterium, assembly GCA_035500795.1. Lineage (GTDB taxonomy): Bacteria > Acidobacteriota > Terriglobia > Terriglobales > Acidobacteriaceae > Sulfotelmatobacter. The sequence continues at coordinate 33,742 of DATJWZ010000066.1, forward strand.
ATGGCATCAAGTTCATTTTTACCAATACGCCGGTAGAGGATCTCATCGTGTCCTTGTTTTGAATCGAAGATCCACTTACGCGATTTCCTGACGATCGGAACAGGAAACGGCCAGTCATCATTACCGACAACAAGTGTTGCCCGCGATCCGTTCTTGGGATCGATTGTGACGGACTGTTTTTCTTGCGCTTTGCGCACAAAAGCTTCGACGAGTGCTTTGTCCTGAACAGGGTCCGCCGTACCGATAAAATCCTTACCGTTCGGACCAAAGATCTTTGTCAGCTCGGGTACGTTGTAGTCCGTCGCTGCTTTGATCAATGCAGCAGCGGCAAACTGCGGAGTCGCAAACGACTCCTGAACAACCGTGGAGTTCGCTGACGCTTCCTCCTGTGGCGCGGATTGAGACAACGCAACCCTAGACAGGAGTGAGCACAACGCAAACACCAACAACAGGCAGACCATTGCACCGGGCGCAATGAAGTTCCGTCGTGAAGTTTTCATAAAATCTCCTATCCGCTGGCAATTCCTTATCGCCGACGTCCACCACCACCGCCGCCCCGTGAACCTCCACCGCGCGATGCACCCATGCTGGAAGATCCGCGCGCGCTACTGCTGCGGGCGCTGTTGCCGTTCATGCCCCCGCCTCCGCCAAACGCGCTCGAATCACGAGAGCCTCCGCCGCTGGGAACACTTCGGTTCCCCACACGATCTCCACTGGAGCTCCGATTGCCGCCGTTCGCACTGCGATCACTCACACTTGTGCGATCGCCTGCTCCGCCCTGACGGTCCCCGGAATTTACCCGTTCGCGCCCCGCCGCCTGTTGTGGCCTATTTCCTCCGCGATCGCGATCGCCCGCTTGTTGGCGGTCGCCGCGTTGTCCATTCTGTCCTAAATCTCGGTTGCCGGCCTGTTGTTTCTCGCGCGACCGCGCGTTCGCTTGACGGTTCGCCAACGAATCACCGCGCGTCGTGCCATTGAAGCGATTGGCTGTGTTTCGATTCGGATACGGAGTACCACCACGATGTTGCGGATTGTGCTGCCAGGTATTGTTACCTGACCGATTTGCGACATTGGTGTTGCGGTTTATATTCGTATTGCGGTTGGAGTTGTTTACAAAGTTATTGTTGTTGTTGATGTAGATGTTGTTGTGGCCACCGCCACCCCAACCGCAGTTCCAGCCCCAGCCGCCGCTGAATGCGGCACCCATCATCATGCCGACTCCAAAGGAAATAGCCATGCCGGCGGCGTAATATCCTGGCGGTGGGTAAGAGATGGGAGGGTATGGATACACTGGCGCGCCGTAGACGACCGTCGGATTGTAGCTGGGGACGTAGACGACTTGAGGGTTCGCCTGCTCAACGACGATTACCTGTTTGCTTTCGACGACCTTTGTCTCTACTTTCTGCTGCTCGGTGGATTTCAAATTCCCGCTGTCCTTCGCCTTCTTGCGCATTCGCTGGACTGCATCCATCACGTCGCCCTGCTGGGCGAGGAATGCATTTCCAAGATCCGTGGTCCACTTAATATTGTCTGACAGGTATTTGGCCACGTCCGGTAGAGGCGCGAGTGCCTGTATGCTGGCGTCCCAATCTTGTTTCTCGACAGCATCCGTGAGTGCTTTGTCTTTCAGGTTCTTATTTTTTTCCAACCACTGCTGCAGCTGAACGATCTCGAGCGGATACGTGGAGGCGACCAGGACCTGACTGAGCAATGGATCGGGGTACAACGCAATCGGCGCGACCAGAGAATCGAGTTGATCCGCTGGGATCGCCGCCGCATCCTGCTCCTGTGGAAATGCGAATGCAGGTCCCAGAAGGCTGAAGTCGCCTGGAATCACCAGAAACGCGCAAATTAGCGCGATTAGTTTATGGGATATTCCAGGCATGAGTCTTGATTTGGAGACTTGAGATTGCATAAGTCCTCCCTTGGGGCGTCATGCAATCACTTCAAAAGACTCGTGCATGGCGTTAGAACGCAGCAAGATCGCTGCTTCCTACTCACGGGAATTAGTTCAGAGCATCAACGAATTGACGTTTTTTGCCCGACGTGGAGCCTGGAATGACTGCAGCCTACAAAGCAGTATGCCAACTCGGGCGATCCTACCCAACGATCATCGCGCGTGCCAACACGCCTCCGCGACTGCCAAAAATGACAGACTAAGATGGCCTACAGACCAGGGATTCTATTAGAAGAATTTCGTTGTGGTCCTGAGCCTTAGCGACCGTTCTCGGATGAGTTGTACTTGATCGATTGAGTCCTGGAGTTCGCAAAGCAACCGGGCCACTTCCTGGGTGAGGATTTGGCCTTCTTCTGTCGCATGGACCAGTTCATCGAGTTCGGGCGGTCGGCGAACAGGTTTCGGTTGCTTTTTCAGAACCGGCTTTTTGTTTGGCAATATCCCCCCGGAGCAGGCCCTTAGGTTATCCGGTTTATCTCTGTTGTTCATAATGCCAAAGTGCGCGAGAGGGCCGGGTACGGAAGGCGCGTTAAGGCAATCTTCTAGTAGTAAGGTCGAATAGAATCCACAGTTTCAAATTCCATCATCGCCGCAATGGCAATATCTGCTCCGATAATGACACTATTGTGTATCGCCTCGTCTACGGGTCAATTTGCGGAGCACGAACTCCTGGGCGAGACTGGCTCCCATCCGCGCACCCGTGCTGATGGCAAAATTCGTGAATACCATCCCAGCGCCCCGATTCGATTCCGGATAGTAGACGTTCGAGATAGCGGACGATGCCAGATCGCCACCTAAGCTGGAAAAATTCGGCTGCCAACTCCCGTTGTCTCCTTTACACACAAACGGATACAGGACGGCATGCCGGATGCGCGACTCAGTTGTTCCCGTGCCCTGATAAAAGTAGCGCGGATCCTGATGCAGCAGCGAAGGTAAGATGGCCCCACCAATCATGATGTTTGTGAAAGCGTCTGCGGTATTCGCGCCAAAGCGCTTGGCGAACCCCTGTGCGCCTTGACCATAATCAGGAGTATCAGCGGCCTGTTGCAGCCCAGCAAGGAATCCGCTTCCCAGAAACGCGACTGGATCAATCGCTGTTCGAAGGGCAAGCCGGAACTTCAGCCTGGTCGTGAGTGGCTCGGGATTGCTGTTGTAGACAACGTTGAAATTTGGGATCAGGCCGAAGATGCGCTGTTTTTCCTGAATTTTCACCTGCTCGGTTGCGATCTCTTCGGAAGTTTGCGTCACTTCCACCGTAGTGCTTACGGTTGGCACTCGAAGCCGGATGTCCGTCAGAATTTTAAATTGGCTGGGCGTGATCGTAATCGATGGCGATTTCCACTCTGCAAGTCCTTCGGCGCTAGCAGTGATGTAGAAAGAAGTTCCTGGGGTCACATCGTGGAACTCGAAAAATCCATTTTCATTCGTTACGACTGTTCGTCGACCGTTACCATTGGAGTTTTCGAGCACAACATTTGCGTTGGCAACCGATTCGCCGTTCACATTGCTTACTGTCCCGATGACTGAGCCTGGTTGGATTTCTGGCGGATTGTCGCCCTGCGCCTGTATTCGATCTGATAGTCCAAACGCAAAGAGAATCAGAACAGCGACGTACATCCGCAACAGTTGCGTAATAGACCTATACACCGCGAATCTTTCGAGCGTGAACGAAGCCATTATCAGCAAGCATCCGAGAATGTGGTCGGACTCAGATTCAAAGGCGACGTCCGGGGGACATCGTTTGTGCCAACGTGACGAATTCTTTGAGAAGTGCTCAACACAGGCTTTCATCGCGCTTCGCCTAGGTGAACTGTCATTTTTGGCAGTTGCTTCGGCTGGGCCGGTCGAACGACATCTCCTTTCAAGGCATGTAGCTAATCCCTCGTCGCAAGGTCACGTCCGCGGATGTCGCTTTCTGTTGAATCCTCCCCATTTTACTCACCATCCGATAGCGGATAACCCCTTGATTTCCACAACTGACGAGAACGCCCCAACGTTGATGGACGGAGTAAGGCCGTCATATCTGGCAGCTGGGCAATTGCCTGACGATTTGCGGCGGGCCCCGTGCTAACATCCATTCATCCGGCTCGCCCACCGACTGAGCCGCGCGGAGGCCAAAATGAGTACAATCACACGGCGTAGTTTCCTCAAAACAGGTCTGGCCGCTGGAGCCATCGCAACCACAGGAGTTCTTCCGCTGGCTGCCGCGAAGAGCACCGCGACCGATACCGTGGTTCTTGGCCGCTCAAAATTGCAGGTAACGCGGCTGGCCTTCGGAACCGGAACCAACGGTGGTGCAGTGCAGGCTGCATTGGGGCAGCAGGAGTTCACGCGGCTGGTGCGGTATGCATATGATCGCGACATCCGCTTCTTTGAGACGGCCGAGGCCTACGAGACGCCCGGAATGCTGGGAGAGGCGCTGAAAGGCTTGCCGCGCGACAGCTACCAGCTGATGAGCAAGGTGACTACCTTCCACTCAGGGATTGAGCCGCAGGCTAAGTTCGATGAGCTGCGGCGCATCTCGCAGACCGAATACTTTGACATTATGCTGCTGCATTGGCAGCACTCACCCGACTGGCCCGAGACTACGAAACGCTGGCAGGACGGGATTCTTGAGGCGCAACAGAGGAAGATCATCCGCACGCATGGAGCCTCAGTGCACGGGCTGCCGGCGCTGCGTCAGATGCCGGGTACCCACTGGCTCGACGTGGGACTGATCCGCATCAACCACAGCGGCGCGCGTATGGACGGTCCCACTTATGAGGATACGAACCACCCAGCGAACGTGAGCGAAGTCGTCGATCACATCCACACTTTGAAAAAGGAAGGGCTGGGTGTGATTGGCATGAAGCTCTGCGGTGGTGGCCAGTTCGAACGGAGTCATGATGATCGCGTGAAAGCAATGAGATTCGCTTTCCAGAACGCGGGAGTCGACTGCGCCACGGTCGGCTTCAAGAGCACACAGGAGATTGATGAAGCGATCAGCAACATGAATCTGGCGCTTGCATGAACTATCGAGGCATCTATCACGCACCGCTCGTGGCCATACAATCTCGCTATTTAAAGCGGCGATTCGTGGAGATTGATGTGAACGAAAATATTGTCTTCGATCCGCGATCCCGTTTGCTTAAACCCGACTGCTCTGCAACTCCGGAACAGTAGATGACTCGACCTCGCGGTCGCTAAAGTGCTTGGCCAGCGCTCTTCCTTTAAGTATCGGCACATCACACCTCCAGCGAAATCGAAATTAATGCAGCACATGCATGAATCGCCTGAAAGGCGAACCTTTTCAAGCCTAAAAAGGGTCTATCATTCTTGACAGTGGAAGCCATCCAGTCCCGAGCCTAGCGTAGTTGCCGCGGCTCAACGTGCGGCTTAAGAGTGCGACTGTCTTTGCCGTGAGCGAACCAATTCATCTTGAGCGCCTGAAGCACGCATCATGTTGAGGAACATCAAATGGAATCCAAAGTGAGATCGAACTTGTGCTTGTGTTTACTTCTCGCGTTCTCCGGTTTGACATCGGCGCAGGTAGCAGAACATTTTCGTACGCTCGTGGTGAATGACTATTCAGGGAAAGTTGCACTTTTGGAAATGGGCGATAAGACCTATATCGAGCTAAGACAGTTAGTGCAGATCGCGCACGGGTCTATTTCTTATGAAGGGAATCAGGTGATCGTGACACTGCCGGGAGCGCCGGCAGGCACCTCTACCCGGGGGATGAAATCAGAGGACTCAAAGGCTTCGACGCTGACGAGGGACTTCATGAAGGCTGGGATTGAAGAGATCTCGCTGATGAGAGAGTGGGCAAGCACACTTGCGAATGCGATTCAGAATGGATATCCCGTGACCGAGAGCTGGGTTGCAAGTTACCGCTCGCGGGCCCAGAGCGGGCTTGGAATGGCCTCAGCAGCGGCATCGAACGATGCTGACCGAAGCGGATTCCAGCTTCTCCAGAGCGAGTTCAATGCCGTACAAGAATGGAGCAACAAGTTGCTAGAGTCACGCAAGTCGATGAATGCAGCCAATTACGCGCTGTCGTCCACCGCATTACAGAACGACCCGTTGTCTCAGAAGATCGTTACTTGTGGCCACTTTCTGAGCCAGATGCTGGCGAATGGAGCCTTCCAGGATGATCCATCGTGCCACTGAACGGGTGCGGCGCTGTTTGACAGAAACTTCTCAGCCTTCCTCTGCTGTTCGGAGCCGGCGTCTGTGAAAGGCTGCCATTGTGAGGTGCTAGAGCTGTAAAAAAATTTGCGATTCTTATAGGTCACTTCCCGGAGCTTTGGACAAAGATTCCCAACCAGAAGATCAGCACGCCCAGATTCATTTGTGCAGGTACAGAGGTTCTTCTAGTCGTCTTTAAAAAGGCTGCGAACTGGTACATCTGCCAGTCCCGACGGTACATGGTCAGTGCTTACATCTAGTTGGGAAGTGTGCGGCCTCTTGAGTTGAGAATCCCCATGAAATTCGAATTAGCGTGCGTGAGTTTCGCATTGCTCTTGCCTTCAGGAAGGCGCACACCTCAACCATCCAAGGCTAAAGAGAAAGCGTGCATGCCATGACACCGACATCGACATCGACCAAAAAGACTCCTATTTCGTACATTGAGACAAAAGAACAGAGAAGGTTGAATGAAGCACGAGAGCAGGGCGTTCCGTGGAAAAAGTGGGGACCCTATCTGAGCGAGCGCCAGTGGGGGACAGTCCGAGAAGATTACAGCGGTGATGGAAATGCCTGGGACTATTTCAGCCATGACCAATCGCGCTCACGAGCCTATCGCTGGGGAGAAGACGGCCTCGCCGGCATCTCGGATGACAAGCAGCGATTATGCTTTTCGATTGCGCTGTGGAATGGGCGGGATCCGATCTTGAAGGAGCGCCTGTTCGGGCTTACCAACAGCGAAGGAAATCATGGCGAAGACGTGAAGGAGTATTACTTCTATCTCGATAGCACTCCAACACACTCCTACATGAAGTATTTGTACAAGTACCCACAGATGGAATTTCCATATCGCAATCTGGTGGAAACAAATCGTGGACGATCTCGCGAGGATTTCGAATACGAACTTCTGGATACTGGAGTCTTCGATGCAGATCGCTACTTCGACGTTTTCGTCGAGTACGCCAAAGGAGATCCTGAAGACATCCTGATCAAAGTTACGGTTCACAACCGCGGGCCGGAAGCAGCAAACCTAGACCTGATCCCGACACTGTGGTTCCGCAATACGTGGTCGTGGGAACAGGGCATAGCGAAACCTTCGTTGCGTCAGGTGGGAGAAGCATCGATCAGGGCGTCGCAGACTGACCTTGGCGAGTGGACGCTGGATTGTGAAGGCCATCCAGAACTGTTGTTCACGGAGAACGAAACGAACTGCGGCAGGTTGTGGGGCCAGCCTAGCCCGTCGGCGTATGTGAAGGATGCATTTCACGAGTACCTCATTTCCAGCAGGGAAGACGCGGTGAATCCGGAGAAGGTCGGCACGAAAGCCGCGGCGCATTACAGTTTAGAGGTGCCCGCGGGCGGCAGTAAGACTGTCCGTCTACGTTTGAGCGCGAAGCCAGCCAGCGATGCATTCTCCACATTCGAAGATGTGTTTGCCGCGCGCCTCGCAGATGCCGACGAATTTTACAACCGCATCGCTCCGGCTTCGATGAACGAAGACCAACGACGCGTCCATCGGCAAGCTATGGCGGGTATGTTGTGGACCAAGCAGTACTACTATTTCGATCTTGACCAATGGTTGCAGGAACACGAGGCCCATCCGCTGGTGGGCGCGAACCGTCGCAGTACGCGGAACACCGAATGGTTCCACATGCTAAACAGCGACATCATCTCCATGCCCGATAAGTGGGAGTATCCGTGGTATGCGGCATGGGACTTGGCGTTTCACACCATTGCGCTATCTCTCGTGGACTTTGATTTCGCGAAGGATCAACTGCTGCTGATGTTGCGTAACCTCTATGCTCACCCGAACGGACAGATTCCGGCTTACGAGTGGAACTTCAGCGATGTGAATCCTCCAGTTCACGCTTGGGCGACCCTCTTCTTATTCAACATTGAGAAAGAACTTGGGCGATCGGATCTCCGCTTCCTGGAGCGATCGTTTCAGGGCCTGATGCAGAACTTTAACTGGTGGGTAAACCGCAAAGATCCGCAGGGGAAGAACGTCTTTGCCGGAGGATTTCTCGGGCTTGACAACATTGGCGTATTTGACCGCAGTTCCCCACTGCCAACCGGCGGGCATCTCGATCAGGCTGATGGCACCGCGTGGATGGCTTTTTACTGCCAATGCATGCTGGAGATTGCTCTTATTCTGGCCGATTACGACTCGATGTACGACGAGATTGCTTTCCGATTCCTCGAGCATTTTCTGTGGATCACCTACGCGATGGACCGCATTGGAGAGCACCAGGACGAGATGTGGGACAGCGAGGATGGTTTCTTCTATGACCTGCTCCATTTCCCGAACGGCGACACGATGCGTCTAAAGGTTCGCTCAATGGTGGGATTGTTGCCGCTGTGTGCATCGACAGTGCTCGAGCCAACGGGTGTCGCGTTGAGGAATCCTCGGATAAAGGAACTCGTCGAAACTTTCAAGAAGCGGCATCCGGAGGTGCTGAAGCATATTGCTCCTGGCGACGAGGGATTTATTGGATATGCCGGACGACGATTGATGTCGGTCTGCAATAAGAAGAAGTTAGAGCAGATTCTGACATACATGCTCGATGAGAATGAGTTCTTCGGGCCTTACGGGATACGATCACTCTCTAAGTACCACCTCGATCACCCGTTTACGTTCAATCTCAGTGGGAATGAATACAAAGTCCAGTATCTGCCAGCCGAATCAAACAACGGAATGTTTGGAGGCAATTCGAATTGGCGCGGCCCGGTCTGGATGCCGGTGAACGGATTGCTGCTGCGGGCACTGGTGAATCTGTATCAGTTCTATGGCGATGACTTCAAGGTCGAATGTCCGACGGGCTCAGGAAAGTACATGACGCTTTACGAGGTTGCGCAGGAGCTCGGGCGCAGGCTGTCGAGTATCTTCTTACGCGACGCTACAGGCAAGCGCCCGGTCTATGGTGGAACCAAGAAGTTCCAAGAAGATCCGCATTGGAAAGATTACATTCTTTTCTACGAATACTTCCATGGCGACAACGGTGCCGGGCTTGGAGCAAGCCACCAGACCGGGTGGACGGGAATCATCGCTCGGATCATGGATCTTTTGGCGCGCGGCACGGCAGAGGATTGGCTCAAAGTCTCGAAGGCTGATCTTGCTGGTCGGATGACTCGCGAGCAGGTAGCAGGATGAGTAGTACAGGCACTCGCAATTGATGCTTAGACGCGAAGCAGGACAGGAGCATTCCCGCGTGGAGCCCAGCTCTTGTCCTGCTCTCTCCCAAGGAAGCTTGCACACTCAAGCTGGCAACGTTGACAGTTCATCTGCTCGCCTAAGTCCTTAATGATAGAGCCACAATAACTAGCGCCTCAGCCTGTAGAGTATGCGTCCGACAGACACGTGCGTCGCTAGAGGAGGAAAAGATGTTACACAACAACTATCACAAATGCGTGGCAATAGCATTCACTCTATTCTGCACTCTCGCTCTGTCGGCGCAAGACGGCAAGTTACGAGTCCAGGTAGAGCCAAAGCAAGCCTATGTGTTTGTTGACGGGGTCGCTTACGGAGAAGGTACGCGCACGGTAAAAATCACTTCTGGCCATCACACCATCGGAGTTTATAACTACGGTTTCACTCCGCAGACTCGCGATGTCACTGTGGAAGCGGGAACGATTACAGGTCTCGAATTCAAGCTGGATGCGGTTTCCGGAGACGTGAAAGGGCCTTGGGGGAGAATCCAGGTTGAGTCGGCGTCACACGCGGCGGTGTTACTGACGGGGAAGACTCCTGACTACTTCGTCGGTCATGGGGATGAGTTCAACCACGGAGGAGCTTTCCTGCCGTGCTGTATTCAACAACTCGTCGTCCCTCCCGGAAACTACCCGGTTACGATTGTGAATAAAGATGGAGTTCTGTGGTCGGGGAATGTCAAGGTTAATGCGAACGAGCGTGTGATTATCAATGCGGCGAACGGCAAGCAGAAAGTAAAACCATGGCCGCAAGGTGGCAGCATTGACTCTCTGCCGCGATTCAGAGCGGGAACGGCGAGCGCTTCTGTTGCAGTAGCGCCAGTCACGGCCAGCCTTGCCGCTACTCCAGCACAGATCAATTGTGGAGATTCCGCAAAACTCAACTGGAATACGGCTGAGACGGTGGAAAGGGCAATCGTGTCGGGTAATGAAAGTGCGAAGCAGTCGACTGCTTCGGGTGAAGCCACGTATACGCCGAACCAGACAACGACCTACACATTGCAGGCGTCCGGGCCCGGCGGAACAGTCAGCTCCGATGCGACTGTGAATGTGAACACAGCGGTCCAGAGCTCGCTGCAGGCATCACCAGGCGAAGTTCGGTACCGTCGAATCGGAGATAAGGTAGTGGAGCAAGGTACGACGAGCCTGGCATGGACGACCTCGAATGCTAGTTCGGTGTCGATCGATCCGCTGGGAAACGTTGCGGCGAATGATACGCAATCCGTAAAAGCCGAACCAAAACAGCAAGGAGACGGTTCGATCAGTGAAGTTCAGACCTACACTCTTACTGCGAAGAACGTGTGTGGAGGTTCTGACACGCAGACGGCAACGGTACGGCTTGTCGGTTCGATCGAGCCGATTCCCGATGTGCCACTGGCGAGTGTGTTCTTTTCGACCGGCCAGCCCGACCAGCGCCACCCAAATTCAGGCCTGTTACAGAGCCAGAAAGAAGCTCTGGAGAGGACAGCTGCCGGGTTTAAGGCCTATCTTGAATATGACCCTGATGCCCGGCTCAGCATAGTCGGAAATACGGACATAAGGGATTCGAATGCGCGGAACAAACCATTGAGCCAGCGCCGTGCCGACCGTGTGAAGGAGTATCTGACTTCGTTAGGCGTGCCCGAATCCAAGATCGAAACTGTCGCTCAGGGAAAAGAGCATCCTCTTGACGATACTACGGTCAAGACGCTGCACGAACAGAACCCCAACAAGGCTGCCGAATCACTGGGTAGCTTCCAGGATCTGGTGTGGGCCTACAATCGGAGAGTCGATCTGGTGCTGCAACCGAAAGGAACACAATCGACGCAGTATTATCCGGTAAATGCGCCAGAGGCAAAACTTTTGTTTGAAAGCGAGTGGCCGGAGGGGAAGGATCTTCTTACGCTGGCAGCAGAGAAAGAATCGCTTCCTACGGACACTACTCCTCAGACTGATCAGAAATAGTTACCGAAATCTCTCACGGGGCGCTCTGCAAAGGGCGCCCCTTTTATTTGCCTCAAGTTAAGCATGGGGCTAGCGCACGGGCGAGTTGCGAGGTTTAGTAGATCGCAGGCTGGAGCGAAATGTGTCCAGCAAACGATCCAGCCTCGAGATTAGGCGGACTGATGTTACAGCACGCGAAACGTTAGTTCGGCCGTCCGAGCCAGGAGTATTGCCATCCAACGGATATATTGTTGAAATTTCCGCCATAGCGGATATAGGCACCTCGGTTGTAACTTGCCTTGATGGACTGATGCCGGCTGACCGGAAATGAGACCGTTGCCCCGATGCGAGAATTCCGCTGCAGCGAATTTGGATTCTGCACGCCGTTTATGCTCGTGCGTCCGCCGACCCAGAAATTGCCGTCAAAGGACGTCCACAATCTTGGCTTGACATCGTAGCTGAGGTGTCCCTCGAATGCTCCAATTGGGTCTTGCTTTTGAACATTTGTGCCCGGTGAATACTGATTGTGCGAGAAGAACTCGTGATTCATGGTGTAGAGCCAAACACCCCCGTAACCGTCGACTACCCAATGGCCCCATCGGCGGGATAGCCCCAGTTCAGGCTTGAAGCCCCAGCGGTTGGCACCATAATTGATCAGCTTGGTTGGATCGTACTGTCCTGTGGGGGCAAGGATCCTGAGACTCGCCCCAACGATCGTCTTCTGACGCCATTTGCGGAAGTCTTGTACGGACATTGCAGGCCCACCGATAAGGTTCACAGAGAGGCGATAGGTTGAATCGAAGAGGCCGGACCGATAGGCCTTCATCTCATTGTCCATCACTGTTCCCCGAACATTCCCGATTCCGTACGGCAGTGACACCGTGATGCTTGCATTTCGTCCGAAAAAGTTGAGTGAATGGAAATAGCTGAAGGCCGAGACGCTAGCTTTTGCTGTTGCGCCCGTGATTGGCACAGAGTTATCGAATACGAGATCACCATCAAAGAACGAATACGTCAAAACTACCGCATTCGAGTGTATGGGAGTGATAAGGTAAGCGCGAGGCGCGAGGTCCTGGCCATAAACGAGTCCAGTCAGAAGGGTAAGTATGACAAACAAGCATATTCTACATAATATCGCGATTGATAGTGCGTGTTTCATCACTGTTGATCAAGCATTGCCTCATTTACAAACGTTCTATGATGACGGCTGTTAAATCATCCTTTTGATTGGTTCCATTCTGTAATGTGACGTTGCACGGAGATGGGCAATGACGCGGTGTTAGTCGTGAGCGTTCGCAAACAACACAACCACAGACCTTGCCTCGACCCTGTAACTCTGCCGCGAGTAGGAGGATGCCGTTCTCCACTCCACGATGTCATGCGGGGAATCAAGAGCAGTGTCGATCCATCGCTGCCAACCACGTTTGTTGTCTCCGACTGAAGGCAGTTCGAACTGGAGAGGTTCCCAGAAGGCATTCAGCATCAGATAGACCTTCATTTGTTCCGCTTTGATTTCGGCTTCGAACGCAAGGCTGTGGGAACACTCGCCCCAATCTGGTTTGAAGGCCTGAACTCCGTGCCATGCCTTGTTCGAATCTCGAATCAATTGATCAAGACTCTTGCCATGTCGCTCTGTTTCCTTAGTCCGCAATACTCGGCGCTTCATCAGCAGTTTTACGAAGCGGTGGAGGTCGGAATGTTTCTGAAGCAAGCTCCAATCGAACCAGTTGGTGTCATCGTCATGACAATAGTTGTTGTTATTGCCGAATTGCGTGCGGCGGACTTCGTCGCCCATCAGTATCATCGGCATTCCTAACGAGAGAAGCGTGACCGTGAAGAAGTTCTTTACCTGCCTGTTACGCAGGGTCTCAATGGCCGGATCGCTGCTCTCGCCCTCAACGCCGGAGTTCCAGCTCCGGTTGTCATTGGCTCCGTCCCGATTATTGTCGTTGTTCGCCTCATTGTGTTTGTGGTCGTACGAGACGAGATCGTTCAGTGTGAAGCCATCATGGCAAGTGATGAAATTGACGCTCTGTTCAGCTTCACGCTGCTTGTGCCTGTAAATCTCGGGACTTCCGAGCAGGCGGTCCGCAACTCGCGAAACGGTTCCGCACTCACCTCGGAAGAAGCTGCGGAAGTCATCTCTAAAGCGGCCATTCCATTCCATCCAACTGTCGCCAATAAAGCTGCCGACCTGGTAAAGACCAGCGGCATCCCAAGCTTCCGCGATCAACTTTGTGCCGGCGAGAACCGGATCGGACTCGATGTCCCACAGCACGGGTGGCGAGGCCATACATTGACCGGAGGTATCGCGCGACAATATGGAAGCCAGATCGAAGCGAAAGCCGTCGACGTGCATTTCGCTGACCCAGTAACGGAGACTATCGAGTATCATTCGGCGAACGATTGGATGATTGGCGTTGAGTGTGTTCCCACAGCCGCTGTAGTCGGCGTAGCGCGAGCGGTCCTGCTGGAGAATGTAGTAGGCATCATTGTCGAACCCGCGAAAGCATAGAGTGGGCCCATCATCCCCACCCTCGGATGTGTGATTGAAGACAACGTCGAGGATGACCTCGATTCCGGCGCAGTGGAGCGCTTTTACCATATCCCGAAATTCATCCGTAGGTCCCTGCGCGTCCTGGCGTGAACTGTACGCTCGATGTGGAGCGAAGAATGAAACTGGCTGGTAGCCCCAGTAGTTGACAACGCCCGGCGGGCAGTCCGAAGGGTCGAATTGGAAGGTAGGCAACAACTCAACGGCAGTTATACCAAGGTCTTGGAGATAGGAGACTTTGTCAATCAGGCCTGCATAGGTGCCACGAAGATGCTCGGCCACACCGGAGTTAGGGTTACGAGTGAACCCTCGCACGTGCATCTCGTAAATGATCGTTTGAGATGGAGAAGTATGCAGCGGGGTGTCGCCATCCCAGTCGTAGTTGCCTGGATCGACGACGACACTCTTCATCGCGGTCGGTAAGTTGTCGCCCGGACGTCGTGCTGCCTCTCGGCTATAGTTTGTAGGCACTACGATACCGCGCCCATACGGATCTAGGAGGACCTTCTCGGGATCAAATCGAAATCCGTTGTTGGGATCGTATGGTCCGTAAGCACGGTAGGCATAGAGTTGGCCGGGCGTTGCGTCGGGCACGAAGACGTGCCAGTAGTGGTATGTACGATTTGTATCGGGGGCGAGTTGGATGACGCGACTTGGGCGGTCATCGTCGTTACCGTCGAAAAAAAGCAATTCGAGCCGTGAAGCACTGCGCGAGAAAACACTGAAGTTAATGCCACCAGGATACACGGTGGCGCCGAGGGGCGAGCTCTTCCCCACGGTGTCAGGAATGCCCGATGTTGTCGGTGTATCGGCATCGGGCCTCCCGATGTCGCTTGTAATCATGCCACGCATGCAGTCGCTTCTTTCCTAAATGCGCGATATCGCCTTATAAGGGTTGATGTCGAACTGTCATACTCGAGATGGGGATCTTCGGCGCTCTCTAACGATGGCAATATGGATTGCGCCAGATCATTGCCAAGTTCGACACCCCATTGATCAAAGGGATTGATATTCCAAATTACGCCTTGCGAATAAACGGAGTGCTCGTAGAGGGCTATTAGCTTACCGAGTGTTGCGGGGGTCAAGCGTTCAGCTACGATGGTGTTAGATGGGCGGTTTCCATCGAATACGCGATGCGGCACGAGCCAGTCTGGCGTCCCTTCTGCTTTCACATGCTCTGCCGTTTTGCCAAAGGCCAGCGCTGCGGTTTGCGCCAACATATTCGCGATAAGTATGTCATGATGCCTGCCGAGCGGACGTACAGGCTGGGCAAATCCAATGAAGTCACAAGGGATAAGCCGTGTCCCTTGATGCAGTAACTGAAAAAACGAGCTCTGACCATTAGTACATTCGTCTCCCCAGCAGATCGGGCTAGTCTGGCGAGTTACCTCTGTTCCGATAAGAGTTAT
Source organism: Candidatus Eiseniibacteriota bacterium (assembly GCA_035500795.1). Classification (GTDB taxonomy): domain Bacteria; phylum Acidobacteriota; class Terriglobia; order Terriglobales; family Acidobacteriaceae; genus Sulfotelmatobacter. The sequence continues at coordinate 48,956 of DATJWZ010000066.1, forward strand.
GTGCTTACCATTGCTCTCCATGATGAGTTGCTGAAGGTAGGCAGGAAGCCCACGAAGTGACCGTTCATAAGGAAGGATCGCGACGGTATCGGCCCCAAAGAGGTCGTTGTACCAAATGCTGAGGAGTCCCAACAGTACAGGCAGATTGCGTTCGAAGGGCGTTGCCAGAAAATGCATGTCCATCTGATGAAAGCCATCGAGCAAAGCGCGAAAACTCTCCTGACCGATAGCAAGCATTGCGGGCAAGCCGACTGCAGAACAAAGCGAATAGCGGGTCCCGACCCAATCCCAAAATTCGAAGGTATTCGCTGTATCAATGCCGAATTGCACTACTTGTGACAGATTTGCCGATACAGCGACAAAATGTTTACCGATGGATTGCTGAACTCCTGAAAATCCAGCGACCAACCAGTCACGGGCGGATTGCGCATTCGTCATCGTCTCAATGGTGTCGAAGGATTTCGAGGAAACGATGAATAGCGTTTCGGCAGGATCGAGATCGCGCAAGCCTTGCTGCAGATCGGCGCCGTCGATGTTGGCCACGAAGCGGAATGTGAGCGCCGGGGTCACGTAGTGCTTGAGGGCTTCTATCGCCAGCGCGGGACCGAGATGGGCGCCGCCGGTTCCAATATGCACGACGTTGCGGATGGGTTTGCCTGAGAAGCCCTTGATGTCTCCGCTTCGCAGGCGGTTGCAAAAATGCCCCATTCGATCGAGTACTGCGTGAACTGCCTGGACAACATTCGTGCCGTCGACGTAAATTGATGACCCCTTAGGCGCTCGGAGTGCAACGTGCAGCGCAGGACGTCGTTCGGTGGTATTAACTTTTTCGCCCCGAAACATTGCGTCAATCCGCGCCTGGAGACCAGATTCTTCCGCCAAATCGATGAGGAGTCGTAAGGTATGAGCGCTGACTAGGTTTTTGGAATAATCCAGGTAGAGTCCGGCACCTTCGGCGGTCATCTTTTCGCCGCGGAGTGGATCGCTCGCGAAAAGATCGCGAAGATGAATTGATCTCATCTTCTTATAGTGCTTTTCAAGGGCCTTCCAGGCGCTGGGCTTTCCGGGCATCATTTTTCTGATATTGGATACGTGAACGACCATGACGATTCCTCACAAAGTACCGAAGCCACCCCCTGATACTGTCCTGCTAGCGATCGTGTTTTCCGGGCAAGAACTGTGGTCGTGAATTCAAAATCGTCATTACGTCGTGCCAGCAGCGATCCGTGTATTGCCTTCGTTGACAAGCGTCTTGCACCAGTCATGAGTCGCCTAAGACATCGGACAGGGCGCGACGTTCCATATCCCCGTTGCGTATTCGCGAATCGTGCGATCGCTCGAAAATTTGCCGGAACTTGCAACATTCAAAATGGCTTTGCGTGTCCAGGCGTCAGAATCAAGATATAAACTTTCCATGCGAGCTGTGGCGTCGAGGTAAGAGTTCAAATCTGCGAGATGTAGGTAGTAGTCACCGTCGGCCATGAGCATCTTTGCGAGAGGGTCGAAGGCGGCGTGCTCGTTTGGACTAAAGTGATCGGAGAAAATCAAATCCAGAGCTGCTCGAGTCTCCGGCTCATTGTCGTAGTGCCAATGAGGGTTATACCAACCACGATTCGCTACAACCTCGTCGGCTGATAATCCGAACAGAAACAGATTTTCCTCGCCGGCTTCTTCAGCCATTTCGATTGTTGCCCCATCTCTCGTTCCGATAGTCAAAGCTCCGTTCATCATGAATTTCATGTTGCTAGTGCCGCTGGCTTCATAGCCCGCGGTTGAAATCTGATTGGATATGTCGCTTGCCGGGATCAATCGTTCCGCCAAAGAAACGGAATAGTCGGGCAAGAAAAGAATCTTGAGCCTGCCTCGGACTGCGGGATCACCGTCGAGTGTGACTGCCAGGTTGTTGATGAACTTAATGATTACTTTTGCGAGGTGATACGCGGGCGCAGCCTTTCCAGCGAACAAGAAAGTTCTCGGAACCGTTGCCATGTCGGGGTTTTGCCGCAGCCGGTTATAGAGGACCACGATTCGAAGAGCGTTGAGAAGCTGCCGTTTGTATTCATGAATGCGCTTTACCTGGGAATCGAAGATGGCATCGGGATCCAGGCTTACTCCAGAAGTGGCTTTCAGCCAATTGCAAAATCGGTTCTTAGCTTTCCGCTTAGCGGATCGAACGGCTTCTCTGAAAGTGTTGTCTTCGACAAGCGGCTTGAGGAGTTCGAGTTGATTCAAGTCGGCGATCCAGCCGTCGCCAATCGCTTCCGTAATGGTCTCGGCGAGGGATGGATTCGCCAGCAGCAACCAGCGTCGAGGCGTTACTCCATTTGTTTTATTGTTAAAACGTTCCGGGAATAACTCAGCTAGATCCTTCACGGTGTCTGTACGTAATAACTTGGAGTGGAGAGAAGCTACTCCATTTGTGCTGTGGGAGCCTACAATGGCTAAATTAGCCATCCGAATCTTGCGAGCTGGACTTTCTTCCACCAAACTTACTCGACTGGGGCGCAACTCATCGCCTGGGAATCGTTCCCGTACGGTATTGAGCAGTCGCTGGTTTATCTCGTAGATGATGTCCAAATGGCGCGGCAGCAAGATCTCAAACCAGGCTACGGGCCATTTCTCGAGAGCCTCAGGGAGCAAAGTGTGGTTGGTGTAGGCGAGAGTGTTACGGGTGATCTCCCACGCCTGATCCCATCCAAGGTGGACCTGATCCAGAAGAAGTCTCATCAATTCAGGGACAGCGAGAGCCGGGTGGGTATCATTGAGTTGTATTGCAACTTTTTCCGGAAACGCATTCCAGTCAGAGTTCGTCCGTTGAAAACGGCGGACGAGGTCGGCCAACGAGGCCGCAACCAAGAAATATTCTTGTAAGAAGCGAAGCCCTTGACCCGCATTTGTAGAGTCGTCCGGATAGAGGACGCGGGTGATTGTTTCGGTCGAGAGACTATCCGCCAGAGCCCCGATGAAGTCTCCGCTGCTGAATTCCCTGAAATCGAAATAGTCGGGTGCGGCTGCAGCCCAAAGACGAAGTGTATCTATGTTCTTAGCGCCGTATCCAACGACGGGCCGATCAAACGGAATGGCGATCATGGTTGAGGGCCGATCCGCGACCACTCGGAGGGTGCCGGCCCGTAATTCGAAGGAACAATTCAGTCCAATCTCGACTGCTTCCTGAGGGCGTGAGATCTCCCATGGGTCTGCGTAACGGAGCCAATTGTCCGGCCTTTCTTGTTGCCACCCATTTTGAAGAGATTGGTGGAACATCCCGTATTCGTAGCGCAGACCATATCCCATGGCTGGAATCTGCAAGGTTGCCATCGAATCGAGAAAACAGGCGGCGAGACGTCCCAAGCCGCCATTTCCCAAACCGGCATCAGGTTCCTGCTCGAGCAGTTGAGTCCAATCGATACCCTTCTGTTGAACAAACTGAGCTAGAAGAGGATCAAGTGAGAGATTGACGATGTTATTGGAGAGGGAACGGCCTAATAGGAACTCCATCGAGAGGTAATAGACCCTCTTCGGGTTCTCGCGGAGATAAGTTTGTTCTGTGAGGATCCAACGCTGCGAAAGAATATCTCTGATCGAACGAGCGAACGCTTCAAATTGCATTCGCAGGCTGGTCGCAGGCGCATCGACGACGTTGTCGAAGACAAGATGGCGATCATAAAGCCCGTTCTGAGATCCCGCGAACTTTACGGGCCCGCAGCCATAATGTTCCATCAACATCTCAACATCGCGTTTGAAACGGGAGATGGGAACCACGGGGGCAGACTTCGCGCTCGACGGAATGTCTGGGGGTTCGAGGCTTTTTGTACTCATCACACATCCTTTTAAGGCACGGTTGCTTCTATAGCGGAAGAAGGGTGCCTCTCTTTCGGGGCCATTCAACAGCCCCAGGTAAAGCCCAAATGCAGCCAGTGCCGGTCCAAGCGGCACGAGTCCCGATTACACGAACGTCACCTCAAGTTAGGAGCAGTGTGAGGGAGGGGCTACTGCTAGAAGTGACAGTCGCGAGCGTTCTGCGCAGATGCCGGACAGTTGAGCGCAGATCAACTGTCGAATTCCTTGCAGAGCGAGTGACCAGTTACCAATTAGCCTCCTATAAGATCGTCGGGAGACGCGCTCCAAAGGGTCGAGAACGCGCTTTTCATCATTGATGAAATTCTCGAACATGCGCCCAAGCCCTTTTATTGCTGCCACCCACCTCCGAGCGCGTTATAGAGTTGCACTAACGCGAGACGTTCATTGAGCTGCGCCTGCGAGAGCCCGAGTTGGGCGTCGAAAAAGCGGGTATCGCTGTCGAGGACCTCAAGATAGCTGGTAACACCACCTCGATATCGGCTGTCTGCTAATCGGGTTGCGTCCGCAGCCGCATTGGCAAGTAAGGCTTCCTGCTCGCGGAACTCCCGGTTTTTGCGATAGGCAATAAGTGAATCGGAAACTTCGCGGAATGCCTGCTGAATTAACTTCTGGTAATCAAGGATGGCTTCCTCTTTTTGTGCTTCGGACAGCCGAACGCCAGAGCGGATCCTTCCGCCTGTGAAGATCGGTTGCGTCAACTGACCTCCGAAGCTCCAGAGGCCAGCGGGGCCTGTGAATAGATCTGTCAACGCAGGACTCTGATAGCCGCCAAGAGCGGTCAAGGAGATCTGCGGGAAATAGGCGGCCTTTGCCACACCGATGCGAGCATTCGCTGCGATGAGTTGTTGCTCGGTCGCTTGAATATCGGGCCGTCTGCTTAGCAGGGAAGAAGGTAATCCTGGCGGGACTTCCGGGGGAATAGCGATATCTACCAGGGCCTGACTCCCTCGAGTGATCGGCCCTGGGTTACGACCAAGCAAGATGCTGATCAGATTTTCCTGCTGCTCGGTACGCCTTTCTAAGTCAGGAATTGCCGCTGAAGCGGTGTATACCAGCTGCTCAGACTGGCGAACATCCATCAATGAAGTGGTTCCGCCCTTTTGCCTGATCTCAACGAGTCGCAAAGATTCCTTTCGGGAATTTAAAGTGTTTCGCGAGATCCGCATTTCGGAGTCCAGTTCGAGGAGCTGGAAATATGCTGTCGCGACGTTGCTCACCAGGCTGGAGACCACAGCTTTCTGTCCCCATTCTGTGGCAAGCAGGTCAGCGCGGGATGCTTCTGTAGCGCGCCGGTACTTACCCCAGAAGTCGAGTTCCCAAAAGAGAGCGAGATTTACTTGAAGGGGACTGGTCTCGAATGCAGGAGTGATTCTCGTCTGCGAGTAGCGATCATTTTGAGCGGAGGCGCCGCCGGTTATCGTGGGGAACTGGTCGGCGCGAGTGATGCCCAGTACAGCTTGTGCCTGAAGCACTCGTGCTGCCGCAATCCGGACATCATAATTCTGAGTGAGTGCCTCGCGGATCAGCGTCTGCAGTTGAGGATCCTGGAAAACAGACCACCACTTTTCGTCGCCGAGGGATGAAGCCGCGGAGGAAGCGTCAGGAGCAGATGCACGAAATGTGTCGGGGGCCTGTACGGCGGGACGCTTGTACTTTGGGCCGACAGTGCACGCATCGAGTAAAAGCAGACTCAGTAGAAATGCAAGATGGCAGAACTTGCGCATATAGCTAGTCCCCTTCCGTAGGCACGGGTACCGGCATATGTCCCCCGGTTCCTTTTGCGCGATGGGCTAAGCGCTCGACTACGTCGAAGCTGACAGGAATGAGGAAAATTGCAATTACAGAAGCGGCGAGCATCCCACCAATCACGGCGGTTCCCAGGACCCGCCGCGAGATGGCGCCTGCACCCGAGGCGGTCCAAAGAGGCACGCATCCCAAGATGAAGGCAAATGCAGTCATCAGAATGGGGCGCAGCCGGAGCTTAGCTCCTATCAGTGCGGCCTCTTCGGCAGACTTTCCTTTGTCATACTCCATCTTGGCGAACTCGACGATGAGGATGGCATTCTTCGCTGCCAGACCGATGAGCATGACGAGGCCGATCTGGGCATAGACATCGTTGTCCTGATTCCGCATCCATAAGAAGCCGAATGCACCCGCTACCGCGATTGGCGTACCTAACAAGACGCTGAAAGGCAAAGACCAGCTTTCATACTGCGCGGCGAGAATCAAAAAGACGAAAAGAAGAGACATCGAAAAAACGATCGTCGGTGAAACACCTTCCTCAGCCTTCTTCTCCTGATAAGACATGCCCATGTAGTCATAGCCCATCTCTGATGGCATGTTTTGGGCAAAAACCTCTTCGAGAGCTTTCATCGCCTGGCCGGAACTGTAACCTGGTGCTGATCCTCCATTGATCTGAGCACAGCGATAAAGGTTGTAGCGCAAAGTGAATTCCGGGCCAATGCTGGGCTTAACCGCGGTCAGGGTGCTCAAAGGCACCGGCTGCCCGGCATCGTTGGTGACGTAGAACTGACCGAGATTCTCCGCACGAGTACGAAAATCGCCTTCGGCTTGAACGTAGACCTGCCACTGACGTCCGAAGCGGTTGAAGTAATTCACAAGCAGCCCGCCCATGAATGTCTGCAGCGTTTTGTAAACGTCCGACAATTGAACGCCTTGGGAGATCACCTTCGGACGGTCAACGTCTACATATACCTGCGGAACTGCGGCGAGGGCGGTGGTGTAGATGGTGCCGATTTCGGGGCGCTTGCGCGCGGCTGCGAGAAACCTTGTCAGATTCTCATTGAGGAACTGTGGGTCTTTGCCCGCTCGATCTTCCAGCATGAAGGTAAAGCCACCGGACGTGCCAACACCGGGAATCGCAGGCGGCGGAAATGAGAAGCTAAGGCCTTCGGTAACTTGTGCAAGTTCCTTATTAAGGTGCGCCTTGATAGCTTCGTATTGCTCTTCCGGAGCTTTTCTCTCGCCCCACTCCTTAAGCGTGATCCAGTAAAAAGAGCTGTACGTATTCTGGACTCCACTCAACATGCTGAAGCCAAGGACAGAGGTCACGGAGTGGACGCCTGGCGTCTTCAAGATCATGTCTTCGATCTTGCGAGACACTTCGTCATTTCGTTGGAGAGAAGCAGCGTTCGGCAGCTGGAGCCCGGCGAAAACGTAGCCCTGGTCTTCATCAGGCAGGAAGCTGCGCGGCAACCGCGACCCAAACCATCCCGCCAGGATGGCGACGCCTAATAAAAGGAGCATGCTCATGCCGGCCCTGCGGATCAAGGTTCCGCACAGGCTGACGTAGCCATCGGTAGTGCGGCCAAAGACTCGATTGAACCAGCGAAAAAATATCCCTAACGGGCCGCGTGCCTCTTTGCGTGGGCGTAACAACAAAGCCGACAACGCGGGGCTCAGAGACAGCGCATTGAATGCGGAGAAGATAACGGAGATGGCGATCGTGATCGCGAATTGCTGATAGAGCCGCCCCGTGATGCCGGGGATAAACGCCGTTGGGACAAACACCGCCGCCAAAATTAGAGCAATCGCGATGACCGGTCCCGAAACTTCTTCCATGGCCTTATACGCTGCGTCTTTCGGGGTCATGCCATGCTCGATGTGGTGCTCCACCGCTTCCACCACCACGATCGCATCGTCGACGACCAATCCGATCGCGAGCACCATTCCAAACAGCGAGAGTGTATTGATCGAAAACCCCATGAACGGAAACACCACAAACGTTGCGACGAGAGAAACCGGGACCGCCAACAGAGGAATCAGGGTCGCTCGCCAGCCTTGCAGAAAAATGTAGACGACGAGGATGACCAGAAGGATGGCTTCCAAGAGGGTGTGCTGGATTTCCTTCAGCCCTTCGGTGACCGCGAGGGTGGTGTCCAAGGCAATGTCATAGTCCAGATCCTGAGGGAAGCGCTGCTTGGCTTCCTGCATCAGCTTGCGGACGCCGGCTGCTGCCTGCACGGCATTCGTTCCGGGAAGCTGATAGACCGCAACCACGGCAGCCGGTTTCCCGCTGTAACGTCCGACGAGGTTATAGGTTTGGGCTCCCAGTTCAAGACGCGCAACATCTTTCAGTCTTAATATGGAGCCATCGGAGTTTGCACGAATGACGATCTGGCCGAACTCCTCGGCGGAAGGAAGACGGCCCTGGGCCTTAACGGCGTAGGTAAACTCCTGGCCCAAAGGAACTGGCTCGCCGCCGATTTGTCCAGCAGGATTAACTGTGTTCTGCGCCTGAATTGCTTTCACAATTTCAGGGACGGTCACGTTCATCTTCGCCAGCTTGTCGGGCCGTACCCAACAGCGCATCGCATATTGACCGGCTCCGAAGACCGTAACGCTTGCGATGCCGGGCACACGCGTTAATTGGTCATTCAGATTGATGTAGGAATAATTAGCCAGGAAAACGTTGTCGTAGGTTCCCTTTGGGGAGTAGAGGTTCACCAACATCAAAGGGGCGGCAGTAGATTTCTGGACGGTCACTCCATAATTAACGACGTCGCTGGGCAGTTGCGAATTTGCCTGGTTGGTGCGCATCTGCGCGAGGATCTGATCGGTGCTGGGATCTGTCTTGATATCGAAATTGACGGTCAACGTCATCTGGCCATTGTTGGCGTTGTTGGAATACATGTAGTTCATGTTGTCGACGCCGCTCATCTGCTGCTCGATCGGCGTCGCAACTGATTGCTCGACCGTGACTGCATCGGCACCCGGGTAGGTGGCTTTTACCTGAACCTCGGGTGGAGCGATGTTCGGAAACTGCGCAGTGGGGAGTCTTCGCATCGCGATGACGCCGATGATCACCATGAGGATGGCGATCACCATCGCAACGATTGGCCGGCGGATAAAGAAATTTGCCATGGCTTACTCCCCTTGTCCCGGTGCGGCCGGCTTAAACTGCTTAGGTTGAACAGGCGCGCCTTCCCTTGCTTTCTGCATGCCTTCTGCGATGACCTGTTCGCCCGGCTGCAGTCCATCGGTGATAACCCACATCGGACCGACGCGCTCTCCAGTTTTCACTGGGCGAATGCTGGCTTTATTGTCGGAGCCAACGACCACGACGCTGTAGCTTCCCTGGGTTTCAATTACAGCGCGCTGCGGAACAAGCAGCGCACCTTTGGCAACGCCGGTTGCGGCGCGCACACGGCCGAACATTCCGGGGCGCAAGATACCGCCCGGATTGTCGAATGCTCCCGCGATTCGAATCGTTCCTGTTTTCACATCCACTTGCCGATCCGCAAGGACCAACCAACCCTTTTCGGGGTACACGGTTCCATCGGACAGAATCAATTCCAGGACTTTCTTGCCCGAGGGGAGCTTTTTCCCCTCAGCCACATCACTGATTCGGCTCGCGAATTTCAAGTACTCCTGCTCGCTCAGCGCAAAGTAGGCCTTGATTGGGTCGACTTCCGACACGGTGGTAAGGACCGAAGTTGGTCCGATCAGGTCGCCAATCTGCGCTTTTGCTAAACCAGCGATGCCATCGATGAGCGACCGCACCTTCGTGAAACCCAGATTCAGGTTCGCCTGATCTACTTGAGCTTTCGCAGCCGCCACCATCGCTTCAGCCGCCTGGTTTGCCTGAATGTCATTGTCGAGTTGAGCCTGTGGTATAGCACTTTCCTTCGCAAGCGGAGTGTCGCGAGCAACATCAAGCTTGGTCTTGCCGAGCTGGGCCTGCGCCTCCGCGAGTTGACCTTCTGCTTGAGCGAGTGCTGCCTCGAATGGCCGGGGATCGATCTCAAACAGTATGTCGCCTTTATGAACCGCCGTACCTTCTCTATAGTTCTGCTTTAGCAGATAACCGGTTACCTGGGGCTGGATTTGCGCGTTGACGTATCCATCGAGCGTCGAGATGCACTCCGTATAGAGTGGAACGTCTTGTTGCTGGACAGCGGCGACTTCGACTTCGGGAGGCGGAGTTTCGGCGCGCACATTTTCCTTGCTGCATCCCAGGGATGAGAGCAGAAGTCCCACTAGCAGGAAGTGACTAAGCCAGAGCACGGGAGAACTCTCGGGTTGATGACGGAGTAAGGTTTCGTCTGCAGGTCCATGCTGACACGACAACATTGATTTCACAGGCATGTGAGACTCCTTCGGAAGCAACCGGTACGGCATCGGTAGTCCTTGACGATGCAATCGAGAGCTAGAATCGAGCGTTGAGCCCGCTACTCTTTGGGACTGATCGGAACACTTCAACTGTGCGAGCTAAAGAGTAGAAGGGTGCATGGGTCGCAGAAACTGGCAGAAGTGTCAGTTGGAGTGGGCGATCAGGCGGAGAATTGAGAGTTGATGAAGGGCCGACTTGGGTAGCGGGGAAATCGGATTACCGGGTGGTCGCATGTCACGAATGAACAGTGATCAAGCAGCGAAGTTAATGGAAGAAGACTCATGGTTTCAAGGAGAACTACTAGCGACAGTTTTGGGATGAATGTCATACCGTGCTAGCAGACGTTTCGGAATTGTTTCGTCTAAAGTGGCTCTGTGGGATGTGGCAATATCATGCGAATGCCCGTGGGCAATATCAAAAGCAGCGATTTGAGTTCTCAGGCTGTGGTGCAGATGCTGCCCCGGATCCTTTTGGCCGACGACATGCAAGAGATCCTCGATGCCGTCTCGTGCGTACTCGATGGCGAAGGCGAAATTGTTGGGTATGCAGAAGACGGCGAACAGGTCCTCGAACTAGTACAAGCGAAATCGCCAGATCTTGTGGTGCTCGATCTCTTCATGCCAGTTTTGAACGGGATTGAGACGGCCAAACGCCTTAGGGCGTCCTCTCCGCATATTAAGGTCCTGTTCCTTACAGTGTGCGACGATTCAGATTTCGTGGAAACTGCAATTTCGGCAGGTGCTTTGGGATATGTGTTGAAATCATGTTTGATGACGGACTTGGTCCCTGCAATTCATGTCGTTCTCCAGAACTGCGTGTACATCTCTCCCTGTCTAGTCCCCTGCCAGTCGTAACTCCGACATGGCGCTCTCGTGTTCCTTTAGGAAATCCGCTCGCGTCAGAAAAGCACTCACTTAAGTCAGATTGGGATAAGGAATCCATCCCGACCCAAAGAAGCACCTTTGCTTGTACTGGCATCAGTAACAGTTACCTGCAGTTCCAGATTTCAATAGGTTTGTCACCAGTGGTATAAAGACGGAAGAATGCAGCGCCTTGCCAGAGGAGCGGCGGAAGGCAAAACGGTATATCGCGTATGGAAAACCGCCACAGGCCCCGCCTGCTGATTGCAGACGACCACACACTCATGGCCGAAGCTTGCAAGAACCTGCTCGAACCCGAGTTTCAGGTTCTGGCAATCGTAAATAATGGACGAGACTTGCTTAAAGTCGCCGCGGAGCTCAAGCCCGACGCGGTGGTTTTAGACATCGCGATGCCGCAATTGAACGGACTGTGCGCGGCCGAGGAATTGAAACACACTTTACCTTCCTGCAAATTGATCTTCATGACCATGAACATGGCTCCGGATGTGGCTGCCGAAGCATTTCGTCGGGGCGCCAATGCTTACGTAGTCAAGAGTTCGACTGCGACAGAGCTCGTAACTGCCATCCGGCGAGCCCTCAGGTCTGAATCGTACATCTCGCCAGCTATCACTAAGGACACGGTGGATTTTCTCTTGCGGAGCGGCGCATCTTTTAGTGCAGAAAGAAGACTCACACGGCGCCAGAGCGAAATCCTGCAGCTCCTGGCTGAAGGCATGTCGATGAAAGAAATCGCGAGTGTTTTGGATGTGAAACCTGGAACGGTTGCCTTCCACAAATACAACCTGATGCAGGCTCTGGGCGTGAAGAGCAATGCCGCACTGCTTCAGTATGCGATCAAACACCATCTGATCAGTTGATTGAGGGACTCAGGCTAACGTGGGCTCCTCGACGCATTCGTGCCGTGAGTGCTACTAATGGCGGAAGTTGCCCAGATTTTCTCCAACCTAGTAAAAGTGACAGTCCGTATCAGGCGAATCACCAACGTAAACTCGCATGTAGTGTGCGTGGTGAGCCATGATCCACTCGTCTGTGCTCCGCTTCGTTGAGCGAACAGTTACAACTCCAGCCGTTCCTGCTGATTTTCGTTATCTTGCAGCACGAACGAGAAGCTTGTTCGCAATTTGTATCTTCACGTTGATTCTGTTAAGTCCGCCGGCGCACTCCCGCAGCTCGGAAACCAAACCGCCAGAACCGATTCCAGACGTTGAAATTGAGAATACGGGGGCCCCGGTTGAAGTTGATGGGAGGCCCGTATTGGTGGTGTACGCGCGCATCGGAGGGTTTAGCGCACAGGAACGGGCCGAAGCGATTCAGCAAAGGCTTGTGGCGCTGAGCAAGAACAGGACGATTTCAGTCGATTCGATTCATTCCGAGTCACGCGGAACCTGGACGGAGATCCTTTCTGGAACAGACCGGATCATGGGTATCACCGAGGAGGATGCGAGGGGAGCAGAACGCGACCGGGCTCAAATGGCGGCGGAGTATACGGAGATTATCCGGCAGGTGGTAAAGCAATATCGCGAAGATCACACTGTCAGCCGAATGTTATCGGGGACTCTCTACGCGGCGCTCGCAACCGTCGCTTGCGCTCTCGTTGTCTTAGGACTGTTCTGGATTCGCAGGAAGCTGCGCGAACGTTTAGAAGCACGACTCGCCCGTACATCGGCGAGAGCTACCTCCAGCGCGTTCGGCGCACACATCGGGGAATATTTGGGTAAGCCGTTGCTCGTTATCAGTCGAGCCGCATTTTGGATCGTCGTCCTCGCGATGCTGCAGGCTTATGCCACGGTGGTCCTGCGCTTTTTCCCAGCGACGAAATATACGTCTTATCAGCTTACCAATTGGCTGTTCTCGGAACTGGCGGTTTTCGGAAAGACGGTGATCTCGTATGCGCCTAATCTCATTCTTCTAGCGTTCATTGTTTTGATCACGTCGTATCTCGTAAAGGTCAACGAGTATGTTTTTGGGGAACTTCGCGATGAGAAGCTTACCATTCGCGGATTTTATCCGGACTGGGCAGAACCCACGGCGAAACTGATCAGGGTTTTGATTCTGGTGGCGGCCGTGATCGTAGCCTTTCCTTATCTGCCGGGAGCCGAAAGTCCTGCATTCAGGGGTATTTCGGTGTTCCTTGGTGTCCTTCTTTCACTGGGCTCGACTTCGGCAGTGGCGCACGCTGTGGCAGGAACGATACTTATCTACATGCGGGCCTTCCAACTGGGTGACTTCGTCCGGATCGGCAACGACGTAGGAGAGGTGATCGAGAAGACACTGCTTGTTACCAGAGTGAGGACGCAAAAAAACGAGGTTATTACGATTCCCAATGGAACAGTGCTGGGGGGAGTCGTTGTGAATTACAGTGCTGAATCGCGCAAGCGAGGCGTTATCTTCCACACCGTTGTCACGATTGGCTATAGCGCTCCCTGGCGACAGGTACACGAGTTGCTCATCTCGGCGGCGCTCGCGACCGAGGACGTAATGCACGATCCTTCGCCATTCGTGCTGCAAACAGCGCTAAATGACTTTTATGTGTCTTACGAATTGAATGCCTACACGGCCAAGCCGACGAACATGCAGAACATCTATTCGGTTTTGCATCAGAATATCCAAGACAGATTCAACGAGGCCGGCGTTGAAATCAATTCACCGCATTATGCTTCTCTGCGAGATGGAAACGAAACCACAATCCCGCAAAGCTATCTGCCTGCTGACTACCGCCACCCGGTGTTCGAGGTTCATCAGTCTAATGGGCAGCCCAGCGGCCCAAGTCGTCAGGTAGAGGAGAAAGACATGGCGACAAATCAAAAGCGCTAGCTTTAGCGGATGAACACTTTCTCTCATGCTAGGCGTTGGACTGGGATTATTGATAGTAGACAGAGTTTCTCGTCACGGGTATGGTTGGCAAAAGTTCTCGCGTGCACACTTCTCGAATACATGGACTCCAACAGGGGCAACCCAATGGCCAGCCGCAAACACACCTTCCGCCTGCTGTGGCAGACAGTCTTTCCATACGAAATTCGGTGGGGAATTGAAGAAGTAGGCGACGAGGCCTCAGCCCACGATGTCAAAAATCTGACGAGAACAAACGCTCCGACACATCTCTGCGATCGCGCCGGTTCGGGACCGGATGAGAGAGGGCATCTCACGTTATCGCACAATCCTGAGTTCGGTGATAGCGAGATAAGGCAGAGAGCATCCTGATGCCAGGGGCTGCGGCCCTTTTCAGTAGCTACGCTTCTTATATCTCTTCGCGACTATGTTTCGAGAATAGCATCTCGGGATTGCAGAGTAAGATTCCACCACGGCTTTTTGAAAGTAGGCCATTCCGCTGCCACTCGCCGAGCAGTCTGCTCACGGTGAAATGCGTCAAGTGCGCTGCGCTCGCCAGTTGTTCGTTCGTGATCTGGATGCTGACTCCGTTCCGGCGTGGTTGACCTATCCTGCGAGCCAGGCTCACGAGAGCCTGCGCAAGTCGCTGGCGCGCGTTGTCGCAAATGAGACTCAGATGGGACGCCTGATACCAAACCAGATAGTCCGACGCAATGGTCAATCCATTCTCGAGCAGTATCGTATGCCGAGTGGCAAGCGCACGGATTGTGTCCCGCTGCCAGACGAGCAGGCGGCATTGAGATGTGGCCTCTGCGCTGACGAGATACTCCGCGGGTTCTGTTAACAGGCATGTCCCTCCCAATGCGTCTCCCGGCATGAGCCAGAACAGAGATGCCTTCCTGCCATCAGGCGTAATGAAGAAGTACCGGGCAGAGCCCGTCACGAGGAGAAAGAGCCGATCGGCCCGAGTGTTTTGCTCCGCGACAATGGCATGTGCAGGAAACTGGCGGTAAGCCGCGGCTCGAAGGACCTCGTCAAGTTGCGAGGGCGTCAGTCTGCGCAATAGGCGAGAGTTACGGACAGCGGGATCCGTGATTTCAGGATAGCGGTCAATATTATGAGAGATAGAGAGATGATGAGGTTCGCGAAGTGGTTTTAGGGCCTTCTCACGCTTTGGACCCGCGCTAAAGGTCAACCTAGCATCTTTTAGATTCTGGCTTTGGGTACGCACGGGATTCTCAACTCCAGTTGATGCTAGCGGAAAGCTGGAACCTGCTCGCACTGGTAAAGCTGACAGTCACGCATGGAGAGCGAGTTAATTCCCCCAATTCATGTTCGAGAGAACACCAGGACAATACTCATTTTAGATGTTCCGCTTCCCATGCCCGGACCTTCTGCCGCGCGGCATCAAAGATGCGCTCGTAGTTCCCGCGACGAACCTTTGCGCTGGTCTGTTTGTCGAGCAGGGCCCATAGGGGCGAGTACATGTAGTAGACCTTCAGATAGGCCTGCTGATTGGCCGGTGCGACCTCGTCGGTTCCGAACAGAAATCGATCGGGATATTGATTGATCAGATCGGCGGTGATCTTGGTCGCCTCGGGACTCGATACGATGTATTTAGCGACCTCATCCCACGAGATGTCGAAGTTGACGTGACTGAACGCGGGATCTTGCAGAATCGCTGCGATCGTAGCGGCATGGTGCTTGATCGGACGGACCACACGTCCTAGCCCTGTATGAGCCCAAATGATCGTGGTATTGGGGTGCCTCTTCAGAACGGCTTTCATTTGATCCAGATATGCGGGTTCTGAGCCTTCTTTGGCGAAGGGCACGTCCATGTCATTGTGGATCAGCGCAACCAGGCCTACTTCGCCGGCGAAATCCAAAATCCTGTCCAGCGCCGGATCCTGCAGGGTTGCAACTTCTCCGGCGATCTTGGCTGACACGAATTCCTTGTGGATGGTGAACTCTCCAATTCCCGAAAACACACCAGGAAAGGTTTGCAGCACGCGGCGGATGTGGTCGGCAGCATACATGTCCGTGGGATTGAAGCCTGTGATCATCGGATCGAAACGGGACTGTTCCTGCTTCGTGAGTGATCGGTAGCTCATCGCAATCCATGCGTCGGTGAACGAGTAGTAATACAAAGGCGCATCTGTGTTGAGGTAATAGGTGGGAGCGCGATCCGCATCCGATCGATACGACCATTGCTGCTGGAGTGGGATCCCAAAAAGCGCAACCCGTCCTACTTTGCTGCCCATGATTTTGAGGAAATCGTGAATGTCGGTGCCTTCCTGGATGTAATTCGTAAGGTGAAAGTGGACGTCGTCAATCTCAGGCTCGGTGGGTGACTTCTCCTGAGACGCCAGAGGCATCGACATCAACAGCGAAACGAAGATCCAGGTCGCGAAGAGAGTTGGCTTAGGAAGAGTCCATGAGTTTTTCATTTGTAACCTCACTGCCTAAGAGAGCCCAGTCGGCCGTTCAAAAAGCGAGCTCCCAGTTCGTATGGAATACCGGGCCATTACCTCCCAGGGGGTAGGGGAGAGCTGTATAGCCGACGGCTGAGTTACGCAGGTAGATAAATTCCGTGTTCCATCGAACCACGCGGTTCTTGAATGGGTGCACGTTCACTCCGAAGCGAAAATCCCATGGCTGTCCGTATTTGCCAAAAATCATGGACCCACCGGAATAAACCTGCAGCAATTTGGGGATCACCATCTGTGAAATCTGCATCTGGAAGCCGTTGTCAAAGAGATTGGGTAATCCCGCAGTCCCCGGGCCGCGGAAATTGTTCAACCAGCGCATGTAATACTCTCCATCCAGCGAGAATCCACGGTATTTCAGACCGCCATCGAACGATGTCATCTTGTCGGTCACGTCATTGACGATTACACCATCGCCAAAAATGTTAGGAGTGAAGATCACAGTTCCATCGGCGAGGCGAATTTGCGTGTTCTCGAAGCCTTCGCTATTCGGCTGGCTCTGCTTGCTTTCTTGGCTGTAAGTAAAATGGGCTCCTAACCGGGTTGCCAGCGTTTCATGATTTTCGAAATCGCCGAAGCCCGGGCCGAACTCCCCCGTTGTCGGTTTCCAGACCAGCGAGGTCGAAACCGTATTGAACCCATTGTCGAGTTGAGCGGCACTTACGCCCAGCGTACTCAAGTTGTTTCCAACCATCGCAATGTAGTCGAGTTTCTTCGCGAGTTTGCCCCACACCCACACGCCTGAGGTGTAAGAAGGCCGGAAGAATTCGTCGGCCATGAGACGGCTGTCGACCGACAGCCAGAAGGGAAAGTTACCCTCGACGCTTCGCGTACCGGGCAGAGATCGAATGCCAGCGCCGACGCTGAACCAGTCAGCAAATGTGTAGTTCAGATTTCCTGCAAGCACGACTTGCGCGGGCAAGCCTTGCGAAGGATTCGACGTCCACGCATACAGAAAGTAGCGGAACTTCGGATCGAACATCCATCCGAGAAACTTGATCTGAAGTTTCTGGAGTTGGAAATCCTGACGCTGCTGAATGGACTTTATGTTTCCAAACGCGTCTGCGTACTTGGGATCGAGCCCCAACTGATTCAGATAACGACCGTAGGTGTAGATGCTGACGCTCAGATCACCGTGTTCCGTGTCGGCAACCTTATAACCCAGGTTCGGATTGTATTTCCCCCATTTGTAGGGTTCCTCCGTGGGCGAAGCATTGGGACTGACCGTGCCTTCTTGTACATCTCCAGAAACATTTTCGGTTTCTGCTTCTTTCGCAGCCCCAGTGCTTTGGGGTTTCGAAGCCTCAGGACCGTGCGTTGACTGTTGTGCCAGTCCCTGACGCAAGGCCTGAATCTGATCGATCAACTCTTTATTTTGTCTTTCCAATTGCGCGTTTTGTTCCACAAGCCGATCAATCAACTTCACAGTGTCGGAAGGATTTTGTCCGACAGCGCCCGGCTGGTTCGCTGCATTTGTGTCACTCTGCGCAGCCGTCATGCCAAGAAGGCACGAGCATGTGAGAAGCATGTACATCAGTTTCAAGACAGACCTCACAGGCACCGCACTCGATTTTCCCTTCATTCTCGAAGTCACCATCGATTTGTCTGCCGGAAGTTTCCGCAATTTGTGTCTTGGCTACCTTTGTCGAATCGCCCCGCGGAACTCAGTGCAAGCCCACCGATGCCGGGGAGAAAATGTTGATGCCGAGTTTGTTTGCTAAATAGGCGATCGTTTTCTGAGCCTTCACCGAATTGCCAGCCTCATCCAGCGGCGGCGCAAAGACGGCAATCGCTCCTTTTCCGGGGACCACGGCCACAATTCCGCCTCCGACACCACTTTTTGCCGGAATGCCAACATGCCAAGCCCAGCCGCCGGAGCCGTCATAAAGCCCGGCCATCATCATGGCTGAAAGGATGTGAGGTACGTTTTCTGCTTTCATCACCTGCTCGCCTGTCAAAGGATTCTTGCCGTTGTCAGCCAGAGTCGCTCCCATGACTGCGAGTTGGTACGCCGTGACGCCGACCGAGCAAGCCTTGGTATAGACATCAACCGATTCAAATGGATCGGCATAGATCCGGTCGTACTTCGCCAATAACATTGAAATCGCTTTGTTGCCCGTGTTGGTTGCGGCTTCGGACTTGTACACATCCTCGAGCAGCGATAGTTTCTGTCCCGCAGCCTTGCTGTAGAAAGTCAGAAGTTTGTTCCACTTCTCATCTTCACTGCCGCTAATTAGACTCGCCGTGGCGATCGCGCCTGCGTTCACATAGGGATTCCCGGCGTGCGTGGGCATATCCACAACGGCGGGTATCGAGTTGAACGCCCGGCCGGTCGGCTCACTGCCTATTTTCTTGAAGACCTCCTCAGCCCCTTGTTCTTCCATCGCCAGGGCGAGCGTAAACACCTTCGAGATCGACTGGATCGAAAATGCATGATCCACGTCGCCCATCTTGTAAATCCGTCCATCCGTAGTGACCGCAGCGATGCCATACAACTTCGAATCGACTTGCGCCAGGGCAGGGATGTAGTCGGCGTTCTTGCCGCTCGTATCGTTCTTGAAGTTGTCGTAGGCTTCTTTCAGCATCGAGTTGTATGCCTGCTCCGTCGGAGCGACTGGGCTTCTGTTTTGAGCGACGGCGATATTGGTGATCGAAGCCAGTATGAGAACTGCTCCCAGGAAAGCTTGCATTTGACGAATGTGGTTCATGTTTTCCTCCCGCTTGGTGTGCACTGCGTGACGAAATCGCTCGCGTCGGAACGACACGAGGTCAGAATTCGAAAACTTTTTTCCAGTTGTACTTAAATGAGAACTGCAGGCGATAGTCGTTCACGTTGAAACCATCGCTGAAATTGACACGTCGGCCATACTGGAACTCTCCACCAATCGTTACGGGCGGAACGGGATGGTAGAGAAGATTGGTGAGAGCGTAGTGGCCCTGATGGTAGTCGCTCGGTGTCTCGGCATCGGAATTTGTAATGTTTACGAGTGAATAGCCGATCGAAGTGCTGAATCGGCTATTCCAGTTATGGTCGATAAACGAGACGACCCCAAGTACGGGCAAAGCGACTCCCTCGATCGGCTTGACCGGATTCGAGAGATTGTTTTTCACGCCGACATCGATTGGTGCGTCGTTCATGTAGTTTTCAATGCCGGCACCGTAAACTACCGCCAGACGCGCCACATCCTTCTTGGTGACATTGACATTCGAAGTTACGTTGACTCCCCAACCGAGGGCGTCGCCGCCCAGGTCAACCTGAGGGTTGGGCGTAGTGTTCACCCATGAGATTTTTCGAAAGATCCCTGCTACCTGCACATGGCCCCACTCGCGCATCATGCGAACTTGCCATGAGAAATCTGGCATGTCGAATTTCGGTTTGACATTCTGCAACTCCACGCGATCGGCATAGATACCGCCATCAGCACTGGCACCAGGCCGCTCCACAGCGAAAATCAGACGCCACTTGTCGTTCTGGATCGGAGCCCAACGCGCCTGGATGTTTCGGAAGAAGACCATTCCGTTCGGTCCCCAGTATTCGAGAGAATTCGGGAACACATCGATATCCATGAAGGGGCTCCAGGTCTGGCCTGCGCCGAAGTGACTCAACTCGCCATATGCGTGCCTTAGACGGAACGTGGTCTGTCCTGCATCAACTCCCGTTCCAAAGAGTTCGAATTCGAAGATGGTCTTGAGGTCGCCGAGTCCCGTCGCCGTCGAAGTCTTCACGCCGAAACGGGTCTGCCGCACACTGAAGTAAACCTTGCCGTCTGGTGCGTACTGGCCTTTATACGACGCGAGCTGGGTTGGGCGCATCACGTCGAACCAATCTGGATTGCTCTGCCCAAACTCGTAGCCGGAGTCGAGCATGACGTGTCCGTAGAGGTCGATGCTGTTTTTCTTCCCTCCCTCCGTCGGTTCGGCCGGAGTCTCTTGCGCTTCTTCCGCCGCTCTCTCGACGGCAGTCGGGGCGGGCGCCGTGGCAGGCGCCGTGGCGGGTGGTTGCGCCTGTTGGGCTTTGCTGAGTTGTGCCTTGAGTTCCTGTATCTCTTGCTCAAGCCTTTGCAGCTTGTCTTGCATTTGTTGCAGATCTTGATTCTGGGATTGAGCGTGAATCGGAAGAATAAAAAAGAGGAAAACTGCGGTCAGCGTCGTACAGAAGCGGATGCTGCTTTGAATAGCGGTGGATGTTTTCATACATGCTCCTCCGTGAAAATCGCAGACGAATGGCTAGGTCGAGAACTGGCACTAGTGCCAGTGAGAAGGTGTGCAGGTGCTCGGCTCTGGCTATTCGAGCAAGCAGCCGCGGCTGATTCTTATGTCACGAAACGGCAATCCGCGTAGAAATTGGCGATGCTGAGATCATTGACGTGAATCCCAAACGTCAGTTTCCATCCGCTCGAGAAGGCGCAAACGAAGTGACGCCCGCCATGTTGCTCTGCATAAAAAGGGACGGTCGTCTCGCTCAAGGAGCTGGAAGAAGTTACAGTTGTGAACTTAAAGAATGATGGGAGACTGGAGCTCGAGGCCTCGTGACCGGCCGGGGCCCGAAAACGAGCACGTCAGTTTCGTTCCATTCGGTCAACCAGCCGACTAGGGAACTGGCGTGCCACTCTCTGACAGTGCTGGCTGGTGAATGTTGAAGCAGGTCAGGCTTAGCGGTTGAACTTTCCTTCGAAAAAAGGGGATTTAACACTAGTAATCTTGCTAGTTGCCAAGTGTCAAAAGGGGAAATAACCTTCAGTTTCTTTTCGGACGTGTTCTAGATTCTGCGTCACTCCTCCGGTTCGACGTCAGGAGCAGGAGTAACTAAAAATGGAGTTCTGCGATGCTAACTAATGTTCGAAGGAACCTTCCCAAAATTGTTATAGCAGACGACCACACCCTCGTGGCGGAAGCGTGCCGCAAGCTTTTGGAGTCCGAGTACGAAGTCGTAGCCACGGTGAGCGACGGTCGCGCCCTCGTGCGGGCAGTGGCGGAGTTGCGGCCCCACCTTGCGATCCTCGACGTTTCCATGCCTCTGTTGAATGGGTTGGACGCGGGTCAGCAGGCGAAAGACCTGTTGCCGTCAGTGAAGTTGATATTCCTCACCATGAACCATGATGCTGACTTGGCGGCAGAGGCTTTTCGGCGTGGCGCTTCGGGATACCTGGTCAAGACCTGCGCCGCTTCGGAGCTCACCATCGCAGTGCGTGAAGTCTTGCGTGGAAAGTCCTACTTGTCTCCAATGATCGCGAAGGATACGGTCGATTTCCTGATCCGACAAGATAAGAAGCTCATCGACGAGACGGAACGTCTCACAGAACGGCAACGTGAAGTGCTTCAGCTTCTGGCGGAAGGCAAGTGCATGAAGGAAGTCGGGGCAGTTCTGAATCTGACAACCCGGACGGTGGCATTTCACAAATACCGAATTATGGAAGTATTGAACATCAGAACGAATGCTGAGTTGGTTCAGTACGCCATAAGGACTCACCTCATCGCAGCCTAAGCAGCGTCAATCCCGGCGTGGCTCACGAGACGGCTCGAGCTGACGAGACCCATCAGACAGGTAACCGGATCTGCGCGGCCTTGTGCGCTCGCGATGTTACGCGAACGTTCCGGGCGAACCGAGATTTACTTGATCGGGGAGAGCCAGAATCTGCGGCGTTCTTCCACCCTGTTGCGTTGCACAACAATTCCGCCGCGGAAATCGAATCCTAAAAAAGTAGTGGGTTCGGAATGGCAGAAAGCAAATTGCCCTCCCGAACCCCGGCAGCAATCAAAAGGTGCTGCGAATTACCTTAAGCCCAAGCGAGGACAGAAGAGAAAGACCGCCCAGCAATCCGATGAGTGGCAAGATGCTTCCAGTCTTCGGTAACTCTGCGGGGGCAGCCGCCGGGGCCGGAGGTGGTGTAGCTACAGCAACCAGGATCGGCTGTTCGGCTGGCGGCGCCGGTGGCGGCGGTGGCATCGTACCGCTGACCTGCTGGTGATGCTCATAGACGTCCACTGGCTCCTCGACTACCTTCGTGGCCGAGATCACCATTCCTTTTTTCAGTCCCCATGCATCCGTCATCTGACCGTTGACGTTGAACTTCTGATCCTTGGGGATGTTGAACTTTTGGTTTGTGTTGTCGTCCATCGTCAGAATGACCCAGTTTGGCGGCATCACTTGCCAGACTTTTCCTGTTACGGACTTGGTAGTCGTTACGACCGTTGGAGTCTTGGTCACTGTGACAGTCTTCTGGAGCTTCATGCCAGGTTTCAGGTCATGAATCCCCATCTGCTGGCCATCGACGTTAATTCTGGCACTTTCAGGAACATTGTTGAAATGTCGGAGAGTGCCATCTTCCATTTTGACGACGAGGTCATTGCCGGAAACGTATACGACTTCTGCGTTCGTGACCGTGACTTCCTTTGAGGAAGCTCCCGCTGCTGTATCGGTTGAGGTTTGCACTTGCGCGCTCATGCCAACTGCGAGGGCAAAAACCATCGCCCCCACTGCAAGCACCAGCAACACTCGTGTAGTGTTGGTTGATCGGTTCATTGTGTTGTCTCCTTGGTTGAATCCTGCGATTGCAGACTCGAGTTATTGACTGCTGGTTCGAAACGGACTGAAGAGGTGTGCTGCTTCTGATCGGCCTGTCCGGCCGAAGGTCTTGAAGTCGCTAGAGAAGCTGTGACGATGTAGCGTTCCGGAGCACTGCCAATAAAATAGAAGGGATAGCACGTCACCAGGCTCAATGTCGGTACTGCAGTGGGTTGTAAGACAGAAACGTCACGCGGACTTACAATTACGATCTCATCCACTCGGTACCTATCGATTCGATCGAGGGTCTCTAACTCAATGGTGTCGCCCCGGTGGACGTCTTTCAGTACGCGGAAGAATCCGTCTCGATGGCCGGCGATGCCAACCCTTCCACCCTCCCCAGGCCGATTCGTGCCCTCGATGAGGCCGACGCCGCGGTTCAAAGTCAGATCGTCAGTGCCAGGAAGCACAACCACTTCCAACCGGACCTTGGGGATCCGCAGAATGGCTAACGGTGGTTCGAAATGAGAGGAGAGGCTTTGTTCATACTCTGCAATTCTTACACTCGACCAACTGCTGGAATCTAAGGCCAATTTCTTGTCCCAGAGCGATGGTGTGTCTTTGGCGACAGTATGTTCCCTGCCGACAGCATCTTCCTTGGCCTGCTTGAATTCGTCCAACGCTGATCGTGAGAGAACGGCCCGGTGAATGTGCGCAGTCACAAAGATCGTGATGAGCAACAGGCCCACGATTAACAATGCGATCTCAATCCAGCGAACATACTTACCGTTCATAGCAGGGTACCTTGTCTCTCACAGGTCGAGGACGCGTTACGCTCGAGCCGCTTATAGCTGGAGTTGCAGCACAACACATTCACTCTTGTGTACTCGCAAGGAAGTGTAGGTATGTGGGGTGATGTTCGTAACTGGTATTTCTAACAGCGGACGAGCCTAGGGTTTATCGCAGTTTGCAGCTTACGTTGCCAGCCACCTTTAACCGCGGCATTGGACCTGGAGGGATGGCAGACAGTGCTGGGACTTGGCAGCATAACCCTGTCAGGTTTGCGAGTGGCGTGTCGGATTGTCGAATAGTAAATGGAATGTACAGACCGATGGGGGGCATCTCTCATGCTAAATCCTTATCCGGAGAACACCGGGGGCACTTCTCATGTTCGCGACTGCCAGCTGTGGGCTGAGATCGACTACCTGGACTCACCGACGGATTATCGCGAGTACCTGCAAGGGCAAGAGACTTCGTTTGATACAGACGATCGCGGCGAGTTGGTGATGTTGGAGACTCGGAATTGCAGCCCAGAAAGATTCAAGAGAAGATTCTCCCTCGCGATCGGAGTCATTACTATGCTGATCTTTCTCCTGATCTGCGGGTGTTTTTTCCACCTATTTTTCGACTCACTTTAGAGTGGCATTTTCGCAGATATTAAACCTGCAGGCCTTCCCAACGAGAATGGCAGCGTGAATCACAAGCGATGGACGCAGTCGTTTGCTAATCTCAGGGCACAATGGCCATACTGCGGCGGGGACTGTTACATAGATCTCTCCTAGTGCTCCGAACCCGGTTTCAGTGTAAGAGGTTGCGCGAGTTGAAAGCTCAAAGCAGATTCGGCGGGGAGTTGAATGTCGCGATTGCCGGTCGCAGCGCCGACCGTCCCTGCAGTGGCCCCTACCAGTGCCCCGATGGCTGCACCCTTGCCGCCGCCCGCAATACCGCCAATCGCTGCGCCTGCGCCGGTGCCGCCGCCAATCGCTACCGCTGTTCGTTTTCCCTTTCCAGTGGAGGTCTGGTCGAAGCTTCCAGTTTGAATGTTGTACTGGTGACCTTTTACGGTGACCGAATCGAGTTGCAGGGAAAGAACGGCTCCGCCTTTAAACCGGCCAGCTTTCTTTGCATCAGTGACAGTGCCTGTAATGCTGGAACCTGCGGGAATCGCCATTTTTCCATCAATCGTGATCGGAGTGGAGACTGAGCCGGTGAAAGCAGTTCCCACCTGGCTGATCTTGGATCCGACAGCCTGCCCCAAGCGGACCGTCAACACCGTTCCGACCGGGACAACCACCGGCGGAGGCGGCGGAGGTGGCGGAAGCGGTTCTCGCTCGACTGCCTCGACGAGCGGGCCGGCAACAGGAACGGGGCTTGTCTGCTGAGCTTCATCGATGGTGATTTGGTTATCCACACTCGCGACGCCGGGCTCTTCCTTGGCAATCGTCTCCAGTTCGTGGCGGACAGCTTCTGTCTTGGCCTTGCCCTTTAAGGTAACGATGCCTTGTTTACTTTCGACGGTCACTTGGGCTTCTTGTGCGTGTGGATCAACAGCTGCTTTTTTCTCGATATCCTGAGAAATCGTTTCGTCGCTGGGCTTGCGCGAGCACGATATCGAAACGGAGATCAATAGCACTACAGAGAGAATCGTAAGCTTATGCATAAGAGGTTGCTTTCTGACGGCGACCGACCATAATCACCGTATGCCTAGGAACGTAGCTAGAAAGAGATGGCCAAGGAACTGGCTCTTTTGTCAGGTCACACTACGGGGAATTTAATAGCAGGGAATGCGATAGCCGACGCAATTCAAGCAAGTCAGAGAGCTCTACATCCGATGACCGTCCAACCCATTGCTGACAAATATCTCTCCACGCAAGACGGCATCGATTGCGGCGGGTAGATCTTTAAAGCACCGTGACTTAGAAACGAATGCGCTGGCTCCCAAATTAAGGGCCTCGTGGACGATTTCAGGCGAGGATTCCTGGGTCAGGAAAATGATTCTTGCATTCGGTGCAAGCTTGCGAATGCGGCGCGCAGCCTGGATGCCATTCAGGCCCGGCAACCCAATGTCGAGCAGGATCAAATCGGGCTGCAATGCCGTGGCCTGCTCTACGGCGACAAGGCCGTCTGACACCTCGCTCACGATCTGAGTGCTTGGTCGTTCGCGGAGGCTCGAACTCACATAATCGAGGAAGGGTTTGTGGTCCTCGACAAGGAGTACCCGAAGTTGAGAAAGTGCGGCTTGCTCTGCCACGCGGCCTTTGCGATTTGAAAATTGAGAGAGTGTTTGCGCCACCTGTGAGCGCATCCTTCCTACAGGGGAAACGCTTGCCGATTGAATTCGGGGTTATCGAAGCAAATGTAGACCCGCGCCGAGATCAGGACAAGCGCCAAAGAGTGCCATACGGACGGCCCATTCGGGTCATTTGGCCAAGTGGCGCTTGGGCGATGACCTTGGAGTTAGTTCGACTGATTTTTTCGTGAGCAGTAGCACCGTTGTGGTGCAACACCACTCACCGGATTCACTATTGTCTGATCTATGCGACTGCCGCCTCGGATGGCTTACTATCCCGCAGATGTGGGTGAGTTTCAACTTCCTTCTCAGATGAAGAGACGATATGAAACATCCAAAGCGCCAAGACGATTTTCAGAAGCAGTCCGATCGAGCTGTTCACGTTCATGACCTTCTCTCGATCGGAGCTCCCGCTCAGTCACTCGCTTCATCATCCAACTGCCCAGAGGCGATCAATATTTTTGAGGGATCCAACGATAGGGCCAGTCGGGCTCTTTATAGCCGTGCGGGCCTTGTCGCTTCGGCAGAGTGATCTTTTCCTGTCGGATTTTCTTCCAGGGGATCGCGCCGAGTAGATGAGAAATGCAGTTCAGTCGAGCTCGTTCTTTGTCATCTGTCTGGACAATGTACCAGGGCGATTGAGGTGTATCCGTCGCTGCAAACATCGCATCGCGCGCCCGGGAGTAGTCATACCACCGACGATGGGACTCGAGATCCATGGGGCTGAGCTTCCAGCGGCGCATGGGATCTTCAATGCGTCTCTGGAATCTCCTGTGCTGCTCTTTCTCACTGACTTCAAACCAATACTTGACGAGCAGGATGCCGTTGTTCCGCAAAAGCGCTTCGAAGTTTGGAGCCACACGCAAGAATAAGTCGTATTCTTTGTCACCACAGAAGCCCATGACGTGCTCAACGAGAGCACGGTTATACCAGCTGCGGTCAAAGAGCACTACCTCGCCAGCTGCGGGCATTTCCTTCATATACCGCTGTGCATACAGTTGCGATTTCTCGCGTTCCGTGGGAGCAGGTAACGCCACATGGCGGAAAATCCGCGGACTGACGCGTTCCATAATGCGATGAATCACTCCGCCTTTTCCGGCAGCGTCACGGCCCTCGAAGACAACTACAACTTTGGCTCCTGTGGCCCTTACCCATTCCTGCATTTCTACCAACTTCGTCTGAAGCTTCCGCAACTCCCGTTCGTATTGCTTGCCTTTGAGTTCCGGCCGCTCCTTGGAACCTTCCTTGTTCTTCTGTTGCGCTTGCATTGGCATCGGCGTCTCCTGGGAGAGATCAAGTTGTCGGGTGAATCTTCCCGACCGTTAATTCTGCGGGTTCTCGTGTTGACGAGGGAACTGAGACTTCTGTCAGTACATCTCGATCAATACGATGCCACAGCGAATCGCACTACCAATCGCCCACTGTCGCTGTAACTTGTGACAGTTCCTACCCCAAAGCAAAGCTCCTAGCATCAGCCAAGATTTCGCAATGCGTGTCACGCATCGATGTTTGCAGACACGGCGAGTTCGAATGTGGCAGCCCAAATGGCCCTGATACAGAACTGGAGGTTCATGATGAAAAGAGTTTGGTTGTTTATCACGGTAGGCCTCGTTTTTGTCTTGGCGGGTGCAGCTTTCGCGCAAGATGTTCGATACAACTTCGACAAGGAAACCGATTTCTCTCGCTTCAAGACCTATAAGTGGGTAGCACTGAAGGACGCCAAAGATCCGGGCGAGCTTCTCGACAAGCAAATCAAGAGCGCCTTCGACGCTCAACTTGCTACGAAAGGACTGACAAAGATCGAGGACGATTCCGCCAACCTTTATATCGGTTACCAGGCCGCTATTGGGCAAGAGAAGCAATTTACCTCCTACAACACTGACTGGGGATATGGCCCAGGCTGGTATCGAGGAGGATGGTACGGTTCTCCAGGTGGCGGCATGACGACTGGGTCTACTTCAACGATCTATGTCGGGCAGCTCGTGCTCGATATGTACGACTCGGCAAACAAGGACTTGGTATGGCGAGGCATCGGGAGCAAAACCATTGATACCAACGCGAAACCTGACAAACAGCAAAAGAATCTGAACAAGACCGTCACCAAGATGCTGAAGAACTATCCGCCAGTTGTGAAGAAGTAGCCGGCAATCCAGATTCAGCTAAAGGAAAGTGGCAGAAATGCGTGCTCCAAAGCTAGTGCAGCTGATGAAAACGAAGTCAGCCGAGATATCGGAGAAACTGATTGAAAAAATCAGGGCCTCAGAAAAGTGCGCAGATTTGTTCCTCCGCGTTCCGGAGAGCGAACACAAACAGTACGCTCTTGAGACGTTTGAAGATTTGATTCAATGGCTCGGAGACGAAAAGGATTCGATCATCGAGCAGCGTTACGTGGACCTTGGATTCCGCCGGGCAGGGCAGGGCGTTCCTCTTTGCCAGCTTTCCTGGGCCATGGCGATCGCTCGAGACTGCCTTTGGGATTACACACAACACGAATGCCTGCTTGAAGAGCCAGTCGAGTTCTGGGGCGGGTTAACACTGCTGCGGTCTTTGAACAGCTTTTTCGATCGCACCTTGTATTTTGTGCTCTTGGGATATGAGAAAGCTGAAAAGGATAAATCAGCTGCTTTGTCATTTCTCGCGGAGAAGCGATCTGCCTGATCCAAATAGGTTTTTCGCAACGGGGGTAGGCATTGTCCAGATGTCCCAATCAGCATTCGCGCATTGAAGCGCGAATTTTCTCGGCGCTTGTTGCCCTTCTTCTTGTTGGCAGCATCGCGAGTCCTTGCGCCGCTTCAGAACGATGGATGTCTATTCAGACTACCGCTTCAACGAATGCGATTGAATCCGAGCATTCCTCCCAAGCCGCCCCCGAAGGCGCCGAACATGGCCTGTCAGCTAAAGCGGTTGAGATCGCACGCCCATTTGGTTTTCCACTCACGAACTCCATGCTCGTCAGCTGGATCGTGGCTCTAGGCCTGATTGTTCTTGCGCAGGCTGCCACCCGAGATATGAAGCAAGTACCAGCCGGACTGCAAAACTTCGTGGAATGGTTGGTTGAAGGCTTATACAACTTCATGGTCGGAATTGTCGGCCCGCACTTAGCCGAGAAGACGTTCTGGTTCTTTGCGACGATTTTTATCTTTATTCTTTCGGCCAACTGGGTGGGACTGATCCCAGGAGTCGGATCAATCGGATGGGGAAGCCACACCGATCACGGTTTTGTGATATCACAGCCGCTCTTGCGTGGTGCCAACGCGGACGTGAATATGACGTTTGCGATGGCTCTCGTCTTCTTCGCGTGCTGGATCGTATGGGCTCTGCAAGAGATCGGTCCAGTTGGTTTCTTTAAAGAGCTGTTTGCTCCGAAGGGGGAGAGTGAAGGTCTGCTGAAAGTCTTGATGATTGTGGTGTTTTTTGCGGCTGGATGCCTTGAAGTCATTTCTATTTTATTTCGGCCAATCTCCCTCGGATTCCGCTTGTACGGCAACATCTTTGCCGGTGAAAACTTGCTGGAGGCTATGGCAAAGCTGGTGCCAGGATTTGGCTGGCTGGTCCCGATTCCTTTTTATTTTCTCGAACTCCTAATGGGACTTGTTCAGGCACTTGTCTTCATGCTGTTAACTGCGGTGTTCACGATGCTTATTTGTCAGCACGAAACAGAAGGGCCTACCGCGGCACATAGTTAAGGATTAATAACCGGAGGTTCGACCGTGTTCAATCGCGGGAGCTAACGGAGAAGAAGAGGACAGTCACATGAACGGAAGTATTCACGTTGGTTTGGCAGCGTTGGGAGCAGCAATCGGCGTCGGACTAATCGGTATGGCGGCGTCGCAAGCAGTAGGACGCAATCCTGTTGCTTCAACGAAGATTCTGGTCCAGTCCATTCTGGCCATTGCCTTCGCAGAAGCGATCGTGTTTTACGCCCTGTTCCTCGTTAAGTAGATGCATCGGCCGCGATTCGATGCGAGGCCGGTAATGCAATACACACACAGTCGAGAGTGATAGCCATGAGTGCTTTGATCTTGCTCGCAGCAGCCGATCCTGGAAGCCAAGTCCAGCAGATTGCCACAACATTCGGTGTGGACTGGCCCCATCTCATCGCGCAAATCATAAGCTTCTGCATCGTTTGCTTCCTTCTTCACCGCTTTGCTTACAAGCCCGTATTAAAAACCTTGGATCAGAGACGGGGCCAGCTTGCTAAGGATGTTGCCGACCGAGAAACCATCAAGGCCGAGTTGCAGCAGGCAGAAGCGGAACACCATCGGATCATGGTGCAGGCAGACGCGAAGGCAACCAGAGTGATTGAAGAAGCGCATGCCGCAGCCGCTCGGTTGCTTGAGCAGGAGATGCAGAAGGCAGTTTCTGTCGCAGAGCAGACCATCGCTAAAGCGAAGGAGGCCGCCCTGCTGGAGCACGACCGCATGCTCGCCGAATTAAGGCGTGAGATCGGAACCTTGGTTATTGAGGCTACCGCCGCGGCTGCGCGCAAGATGCTGACTCCCGATGATCAGCGGCGATTGGCTGAAGAGACCGTAAAGAGTCTGGCTCGAGCCGCTTAGTCGCAACCAAAGGAGATATTGTGCCGGCAACCGTTTCCCAATCCAAGCGCACAGCCAAGATGCTATTCAACTGGTGCGTCGTGAATGAAATACTCGACGAAGGTCGCGCTCGCGTCGTCATGCAACAAGTCCTGCAGCACAAGCGCCGTGGTTATTTCACCGTGCTCAAGGAATTCCAACGGATTCTCAAGCTTCAACAGGCCAAGCAGACCGCGAAGATCGATAGTGCCGTTCCGTTGCAGATCGATCTTCAGACACAGATCCGCGAGAGCGTTGAGCGGGTGTACGGCCAGGCGATGAGCACAGAATTCGCGGAGGCTCCTGATTTGATTGGTGGCATCCGAATTCAGGTGAGCAACGATGTGTATGACGGCAGCGTAAAGTCGCGATTGGCTGCGCTCGCCGTGAGTTTTGGCATTCGCGGCGTGTAGAAAGCTACCCGTCGTTTCAGCATTGTGAAGATCTCGACTTTCGCGAATGGAGTGAAAAGATATGCCCGGGCTACTCGAAGAACTTGAGTCTCAAATTGCAGGCATCAAAGCCACGACTACAAAGCAGAACGTGGGCGTAATCCG
>DATJWZ010000067.1:0-2219 GCA_035500795.1 Candidatus Eiseniibacteriota bacterium
TTTGTGCAAGATACGGTCGTTCATGATGTGGACCATCCTTTTCTTCAAATCAGCGCCGGTCACTCCTGCAACGCAGGGCAGCGGCGAGCCCAGACAGAATTCGCAAACTTTCAGAATGCTTTCGGCATAGACCTGGCGATCACTGCCCGACGCGACGACTTGCTCATCGCAGGCGCGCTCGCGCTCATCGACCAGGCGGGAGCCGATCCACCAGACCGGCGGGTAGAACCAGAAGATGGCTTCCACGAGCATGTGCAGGACCGCGAAAAGATTGTCGCGGCGCCGGACATGCCAGACCTCGTGGGCGAGAATCGCCTCAAGCTGTGCGTCCTGCAGATGCTTGGACATTGCTTGCGGCCAGAGCAGCACTGGGCGCGCGATGCCGAAGATGCCGGGTTCAAGCGAGGTGCGAGAAAGCAGCAACGCAATCGGATTGCTCAGGCCACCGATACGTTCGACGCGGCGAAGAATGTCGAGTTCGCGCCCGCGAGAGGACAACTGCGCGGACTTCATTTGCGCGGAAATGCGGAACCAGCGATACGTCCAGAGGAGGACAACGGCAATGACGCCCGTCAGCCAGGCAGCGACGATCCATAAAAACCAATGTGATGGACTTGCGGCAGCACTGGGAATGTTGGGCCGGGCAGTGATTTGAGGTGCCACGCGCGTGAATGGCTGACCGATCTGCTCCATTGCATAGAACATGGTGTCGCTCTGCGACGGGCTGGGCACCGATTTCCATGCCAGCAACTTGCCGAGACCGATCAAAAGTGAGAACGGGACCAGGAATTTCGCGGATGCTGCAAGCCAGATGAGATATCGAATGCGGGCATTGTGCCGGCGCAGAGAAAGGGTGAGTGCCGCGGCGGCGAGCCCAACGAGCGTGGATTGCCAGAGGTGGTTGCCAATGGCGGGAGCAACTGAGTTCCCAGTCATGGAGAGATATTTCTCAATCATTGGCTTTGTCCTTTCTCTCCAGCTTGCGGAGCGTCTTCTCGGCTTCTTTCACATCGGCGAGAGTGAGTTTGCCGGTTTCGATCAGGTGGGCCATGACAGGCTGTGTGCGTCCACCGAAGAGTGCGAGCAACTCGTCGATCAGCTTGCGCTGTGCGGCGTCACGAGAGACGGCGGGTTCAAAAACGTGGAAATTACCAACTTTTTTGACGCGGCGAACTGCCTTCTTGGTTTCGAGCCGATACACCGTTGTCTGGATGGTGGTGTACGCAGGGCGGTCGGCCTCGGGAAAATTCTCCTGGATTTCGCGGATGGAAGCGCTGCCGCTGGACCAAAGCGTTTCCATAATCTGAAGTTCCAGCTTGGTGAGTTTGGGGCTCGGCATCTTGTCTCCTATCGACGTTTGCGATACTACTACATATGTAGTAAATGTCAAGAACTATTTCGGATTAAACATTGACGTGAGCAGTGCGTTTCTCACACGAGCAAGACTGTCGAGCTTCGCTCGGCCGGACAGCCGAGGGCGGCTGTCCCCACATTCTCCGTGATAGGATGCTCTGCCAGATTCAGCGTTTAAAGGTGGGAACATGGGCAAGCATGTAATTCAGACGACGAAGGGCGCGCCACCGCAGGGCGCGTATTCACAGGGATGGCGGGCGGGTGACTTTGTTTTCGTAACCGGGACCGGACCTGTCGATCCTGTCACAGGAAAGCTGGTCGGTGAGGATATTGAGCGGCAGACGGAGCAGACGATCGATAACATCGTTTCGATTCTGGAAGCTGACGGCGCGTCTCTTAGCGATGTGGTGAAAGTTACTGTTCACCTGAGCGACACAAAGCTCTTCGCGCGGTACAACGCTGTGTATGCGAAACGATTTGCGAAGCCGTATCCGGTGCGCACTACGGTGGGGAGCGATCTGGGGCATTCGCCGGGGATGCTGGTTGAGATCGATTGCATCGCTTACCTGTCGGCGAAGAAAGTACGGCCTCGTTCGAAAGCAAAGAAGCGCGCACGCAAATAAAGTCAAAGGCTCTCACCACAGAGGTCACAGAGGACCACAGGGCAAACCTACCGCATCTTGGCTACTGCTTCAGTGGCGGGGGTCTCATTCTTTCTCGCTAGCAGCGGGCCTTCATGTCCGCGGGCTGATACTTTTTCCACGGATTCGATCTTTCCTTCGCGGACGATTAACGCTGCGTCGAAGTTGTTCACCGTGGGGCAGACGTGTCTCGGAATCAGATAGAGGACATCGCCAACTGCGGGA
>DATJWZ010000068.1:0-1796 GCA_035500795.1 Candidatus Eiseniibacteriota bacterium
GGTTGAAGAAGAAGATCTCAACGCACCGCCGCGCGCCGTCCGGCACAAGCTGCAGGAAGAGCGCATGTCGATCACGCACAAATTTAAAGTCGGAGACCACGAGGGCTACGTCACCGTCGGCCTCTATCCCAACGGAGATCCGGGCGAACTCTTTGTCAAGATGGCCAAGGAAGGCTCGACCGTCTCCGGCCTCATGGACAGCTTTGCGCTCGCAGTCTCGCTCGCTCTGCAGTACGGCGTTCCGCTGAAGACGTTCTGCGAGAAGTTCGCGCATACCCGCTTCGAACCCAGCGGCTGGAGCGGCAATCCAGAGATCGGCTACGCCAAGTCGATCATGGACTACATCTTCCGCTGGATGCAGATGCGCTTCCTCACCGGTCAGCAGCAGATGCTGTTCGAGAATCTCAGACCGAAGGCGTCAGTGATCAGCGGCCAGTTGCCAGAAGCCAGCGACCTCACCGAAACCGTAGCTTCAAGGCCAACGACCAGCGACCAACGACCGCTCACTGGATCAGTCCACGCCGCCGACGCTCTCTCCAGCATCGTCGACCTGGGCGACGCCCCAAGCTGCAGCTTCTGTGGCAGCATCATGACCAGAAATGGCAGCTGCTACCGCTGCATGAGCTGCGGCAGCACCAGCGGCTGCAGTTAGAAGTTCTAGTGTGGGGCGGGCGCCCACGCCCGCCTCTCTCAACCACATCGGCGCGGCACGATGCACTTCAAAATTGTCGGACGCATTGCAAATGTCGAGCTGATTGCGTCCGGAAAAGCTATTCGTGAGCGCAGACGTTTGTGGAAGATCTACGGCAAGGCACGCTGGAGAAAGCTAAAAGGTACTGCTCCCGTGCAATTCACAGATGGTACGATACGCCATGCGGAAATCCACTGGTACGAAGCCCACGGCATCGCCGCGAAAGAGTACAAGATCAAGCGCATTCTCGACTGATATGAAGCACGAGGCCGGATTCGTCATCTGCATTTCCAATAAGGGCTACGCCGCGTCTCTGGAGTTGCGAAAGATCTACCAGGTTATTCCTGACAAGATCGCTGAAGACCTCGATCAGATCCGCGTGATCGACGAATCCGGCGAAGACTACTTGTACGCGAAGGACCTTTTCATCCCACTTCAATTGCCGCAAGCAGTTGAGCGCGCGATCCGCCGAGCGAGCGCGTAGCGCGGAGGAACCGAGAAGGAGCACCCGCCCTGCCCTTCCTATTTGTTCCCTTCTCGTAAAATCTCGCCTTCCCCCTTGCACTTCCTCCGTGCTGTAGATCAAACTTATTCTCTAGCTTCCCCCCAAACTTAAGCGGCGTTCCCAGAAACGTTTTCGGCCCTAGCCGCACTATCCATTAATGCGGAGTGTTTCGTTATGCCAACAGGACTCGATCAACTACAGCACATCGTCGTGCTGATGATGGAAAACCGTTCCTTCGACCACATGCTGGGATCGCTGCCGGGTATCGGTGGACTTGACGATGCCGGCGCGTACACCAATCCCGACACCAACGGCAATCCGGTAAGGCCGCAGCCGCTGGCGGAATTCCAGGCCCAGCTCCAGCCTGATCCGGATCATCACTTCCCAGCCGTTGACCTCCAGATTTTTGGCGGCAATACTGGCCCGAACCGCCAGCCAAACATGCAAGGCTTCGTGAAGAGTTTTTTCAATCAGCAGGGCGACGTCGGACACTCGCAGAAAATCATGTACTACTTCCCAAAAGAGAAGCTGCCAGTCCTGACCACGCTCGCGCAGCAGTTCGCCGTATTTAATCGCTGGTTCGCGTCGATCCCTGGGCCG
>DATJWZ010000069.1:0-1485 GCA_035500795.1 Candidatus Eiseniibacteriota bacterium
AGAAGAAAATGATTGCAGTCTGCTTCATGTCTCCTCTTCGAATTCCATCCCAGCTTCCAATGAGGGCGCTCCGGTCTCCCGACAGCCGCCCGGTCGCCAGCTCTACTCAGTAGCGATTACATCGATTTCGACCAGCACGTCTTTCGGCAGGCGCGATACTTCTACCGTGGAGCGAGCCGGTGGAGTTGAGCTGAAATATTTCCCGTAGACTTCGTTCATTGCAGCGAAATCGTTCATGCTCTTCAGGAAGACTCCACAGCGGACGACCTTGCCGAGGCCACTGCCTGCGGCTTCCAGAATTTCAGAGAGATTGCGCAGGACGCGGTCCGTCTGGGCTGCGACGTCTCCTGCGATGACTTGTTGAGTCGCCGGGTCGATCGCGATTTGTCCTGAGGTGAAGATGAAACCGTTCGCTTTGATAGCTTGCGAATACGGGCCGATGGCTTGTGGAGCGTCTTTGGTAGAGATGATTTCGCGCATAAGAATCAGTTCTTGGTAATCAGTACTCAGTACTCAGAAAGACTACACCACCAGAGCCAACGAGGAATATGAGGCGAAATGTTCAAACCTCTAACTGGGTACCGAGTACTGAGTACTGCTTTTCAGATTTTTTGCAGTCTCTGGACATCGTGAACGCCTGGGATCTTCCGCAAGCCCACAATGATCTGCTCGAGGTGCTTTAGGTCCGAGATGTCGAGGACGACTTCTACGCTGGCCTGGCTGTTGGCGGTGCGGGCGGAAATGTTGCGGATGTTGCTCTTGGCGTCGCCAATCACTCCGGTAATGTTTTTCAACATGCCGAAACGGTCGTCACAAAAAACAGTGAGCTTCACTGGATATGCAGTTGGCGTGCTGTCGTCGCGGGCCCATTCGACATCGATCTTGCGCTCCGGTTCGTAAAGCAAATTCGTAACGTTCGGACAATTCACGGAATGCACCGCCACGCCTTTACCTCGGGTGATGTAGCCGACGATGCTTTCGCCGCGGATCGGGTTACAACAGCGGGCGCGGTAGACGAGCATGTCGCCCTGTCCGCGCACCATGATCGCATTGTGATCGCCAAAGACACGGCGCACTACGCTGGTGAAGCCACCGGGCTGCGAAATCAGGCCTTCGGATTCGATATCGCCGGCGATTGATGGTGTCGCGCCTGCGGGGAGAAGGCGAGCCAGAACCTGACGCGCGGAATATTTTCCGTAGCCAATGCCGGACATCAAATCTTCCGCTTTGCCTAAGCCGTAGGCGTTGGCCACGCGAAGCAGGTCTTCGTCTTTGATGTCTTTCAGCGCTATGCGGTATTTGCGCGCTTCCTTTTCGATCAGCTTGCGGCCTATTTCAATGGCGCGTTCGCGCTGGTGAACGTTGAGCCAGTGCTTGATTTTGTTGCGCGAGCGCGAAGACTTGACTAAGCCGAGCCAGTCGCGGCTGGGCTTGTGTCCGGGCTGAGTGAGGATCTCGACGATATCTCCGGAATGGAGCTTATAG
>DATJWZ010000070.1:0-1793 GCA_035500795.1 Candidatus Eiseniibacteriota bacterium
AGCTGCTCGTGCTCCAGGCGTCACGCATTCCCACTTCTCGCAAAATCGGCGAGAAGTGGGGCATCCCATGCAGTGATTCATCCAGAAAATTACTCGCCAAAGTTTTGGAGATTTTTATGCTTGACATATTCCTATATAGGAATATATTTGAAACATGGCACGAGCGGCTACGACATCGGATGCGTTTAATGCAGTGGCGGAGCCGCGGCGGCGGGAGATTTTAGAGCATCTGGCGGTCGCGGAACTTCCTGTCGGGGATCTCGTGCTCAGGATGGGGTTGGAGCAGCCCTCGGTCTCGAAACATTTGAAAGTGTTGCGGGATGTGGGTTTGGTGAGGGTGCGACGGAATGGACGTCACATGATGTATCGGACAAATGCAGAGGGGATTCGTCCGCTGTATGAGTGGACGAAGACATTTGAGCGGTTGTGGGGGCATCAGTTGATGCGGATTAAGGAGCGGGCCGAGGCGAAGGAAAAGGAATCGCCACACGGGGGCTAAAGCCCCTGAGTCTTGGAGCCTTGACGCGGCGCTAAAGCGCCGCTCTTCCACGGTGAATGAAACAGTGGGATAACGTCGCGAGTTCCGATCCACGCGAGATCCCTTCGGCTTCACCTCAGGGCAGGCTCTTCGCTCCGTCTGAAAAGCGGCTCCGCTCGGGACGATGCCAAGTTCGATATTGCGATGAATTTTCAAACGGGAATTAGGACACAAGTTCAAGGAGGAAAGCATGAGTAGCACTTCGACGATGATGGGGATTGAGAGTTTGACGTTGGAGGTGAATCAGGAGATTCGCGTGCGCGCCAGTTTGGAAAACACGTTTGCGGCGCTGCTCGAACAGATGGGTCCGGAGAACGAGTCGCCCGAAGCCAAGATGCCGATGAAACTCGAGGCGTGGCCGGGTGGGCGATGGTTTCGAGATCTGGGTGATGGCAACGGACATTTGTGGGGGCATGTGCAGGCGATCAAGCGCCCGACGCTGCTGGAGATTACGGGGCCGCTGTTCTTCTCTTATGCGGTTGTGTCGAACCTGCAGTATCGGTTGCGGGAAGAGAATGGGGAGACCGTGATCAAGTTCCATCACAAGGCCTTGGGAGTGATTTCGGAGGAGCATCGGCGCGGTGTGTCTACCGGATGGAACCATATCAACCAGTTGATCAAGAAGCGCGCGGAACGCGGGAAGTGACAGCAGATTCCTCGCGCTAACACCCGCGCTTCGGAATGACAAATTTAGGAGCAACTGCAGGAGGTAGGTATGTGTCCAGGATGTGCGGCGATGGCAGCGATTGTGGTGGGCGGCGTGGTTTCGACCGGAGGGTTGACCGCGCTGGCCGTCAAAGTTCTCCGCAAAAACAAGAGCGAGAAGAGTGATTCAAAGGAAAAGGAGTGAAGTCATGGTAACGACATTGGAAAAACCGGCGACGAAAGTGGTTAGTCACGATGAGTGGCTGGCGGCGAGGAAACAGCTTCTGGCGAAGGAAAAGGAATTCACGCGGCTGCGCGATGAGCTGAGCCAGCAACGACGCGAGATGCCGTGGGAAAAGGTTGAGAAGAGGTATGTGTTTGAGGGCGTCAACGGGAAAGCGACCTTGGCGGACTTGTTCGATGGTCGCAGCCAGTTGCTTGTCTATCACTTCATGTTCGGACCGGGATGGGAGCAAGGATGTCCCAGTTGCTCGTTCCTTGGGGATTCGTTCGATGGAATCACGATTCACATGGCGCAGCGGGACACGTCGTTCGTCGCGATCTCGCGCGCGACGTTGCCGGAGATCGAGGCTTTCAAGAAGCGCATGGG
>DATJWZ010000071.1:0-1304 GCA_035500795.1 Candidatus Eiseniibacteriota bacterium
GAGGGTCAGTTGGGGTTCGGAACTGCGAAAGCAGCGATCATATCAAGGGGCTGTGACGGTACATGGTTCCACGTTGTTAACTCCCTCGCAGGAGTTGGCGGCTAGGCCATAACCAATGTCACGGCCCTTTCAATTTTTTCCCACCTGTTTTTCTCCCGATGAGGAACGTGATCTGCACCATCGCGTTCGCGCTTTGCGCAGTCGACGCAAGCGGGCAGCCTCTTTCGCCGTTTCGAAATGCTGATGGGCTGAAGATCGTCGTTGCCGACCAGAACGCTCCAACTCTGAGGGTGATTCTTCCCGGCTCTGCCGACAGCGACAAATCCATCGAAGTGATTTTCCCTGAGCATGTTACTGCTCGCCTTCATGGCAGCAATGAAGCTGAACATCTATACATGTTCACTTCTCCGGACGCTCGACCCAGTTGGCATCAGAGCCGAAGTTCGGTCGAATACGAGATGGACGTAAAGAGTGGGATTCACTTCCTCGCCCGCGGGGTTCTGCAAGAAGATGGCGTTCTCTTTCACTATGAGTTCACTAACAGGTCGCAAAAAGCCTACGACATGATTTACGCCGTCACCGATCCCAGGCTCACAGGGATCTTCCACGACGTACGCCTCGAACGTACCTACGTGCATCACAAGAACGGTTTCGAACTTCTAGGATCCGAAACCCCGAAGCGCGTCACGATGCCCCTGGATCAGTGGCTACCATCGAGATACTTGGATTCCTACACCTGGCCAGTTCCGAACCAGCGAGTGGAGCGCCGGGATGACGGCATCACCTACTACAACAAGTCAGAGCCCGTCGATGAGCCGATGGTGGCAACGCTCTCAACCGACCGCAAATGGGTAGTGGCCAGTTTTTCGCGGACTACAGGAAACGTCTGGAGCAATCCGGAGCTGACCTGCCAGCACGTCGATCCGGTCACTCCTCTTCCGGCAGGCGGAAAGGCAACTTTGGAAGTGAAGCTATTGGTTTTCAGCGGGACGATCGAAGATGCCCTCAGCAAAGAAAGATCCCAGCGACAGAGCCTGCAGTGACCACTCCCACGATCTCGAACTCAACAGAGATCATTCTTTACTTCTCTGGGTCCATGGTCGGATCCAGATAAATCCAAAGCACGCGTGAAAAGAATGTGAGCATCGGGGCAAACGGCAGGGACAACAGAACCGCCCAGATTGCGACCTTATCCATACGCCAATGCGTGAGCATCCAGAGGACCGCGCCAAAGACAAAGACGACAGCAAGGCCCAAACCGTAGCTGATGTACATCGCGCCAAGAAAGTATCCTGCCTCGCGAT
>DATJWZ010000072.1:0-9873 GCA_035500795.1 Candidatus Eiseniibacteriota bacterium
AACGCATTAAACTATTAGGTTGCGATCCATATCAGTTCCCCTCAAGGAAGGCCATCATGTCGTTGAACAGTTTCAACAGTCGCGCGTCCCTGAAAGTAGGCGCGAAGGAATACGAAATCCACCGCCTCGACGCCCTGGACAAAGCCGGCATCTCCACGAAGCGTTTACCCTTCTCGCTCCGCATTCTGCTCGAAAACCTGC
Organism: Candidatus Eiseniibacteriota bacterium; assembly: GCA_035500795.1. GTDB lineage: Bacteria > Acidobacteriota > Terriglobia > Terriglobales > Acidobacteriaceae > Sulfotelmatobacter. The sequence goes on from DATJWZ010000072.1 coordinate 202, forward strand.
TCCGCACCGAGGATGGCCGCAATGTGACAAAAGAAGAGGTGCGTGCGCTCGCCAACTGGAGCAGCAAGTCGAAACCGGAGAAAGAAATCGCCTTCACGCCAAGCCGTGTCCTGCTTCAGGACTTCACCGGAGTTCCCTGCGTAGTTGATCTAGCCGCCATGCGCGACGCCATGAAGCAACTCGGCGGCGACGCCAGCCTAATCAATCCGCTGCAGCCGGTCGAACTCGTCATCGATCACTCCGTCCAGGTCGACGAATTCGGCAAGCCCGAAGCCCTCGACATGAATGCGCTCTTCGAATTCCAGCGCAACAAAGAGCGCTACTCGTTCCTGCGCTGGGGACAAACCGGATTCCGCAATCTAGCCATCGTCCCTCCTGACACAGGCATAGTCCACCAAGTCAATCTTGAGTACTTGGCCAGAGTAGTCTTCGTCCACGAGTCCCCAGGCAAACGCCAAGCCTACCCGGACACCCTGGTAGGCACCGACAGCCATTCGACAATGGTGAATGGGTTGGGGGTTTTGGGGTGGGGCGTCGGTGGGATTGAAGCCGAGGCGGCAATGCTGGGCCAGCCTGTGTCCATGCTGATTCCTCTCGTCGTCGGAGTAAGGCTCACCGGGCGGTTGCGCGAGGGCGCTACTGCTACTGATCTTGTTTTGACGATTACAGAGATGCTTCGCAAGCACGGAGTAGTCGGCAAGTTCGTCGAATATTTCGGCCCTGGACTTCGTGATCTGTCTCTCGCCGATCGCGCTACTATCGCCAACATGAGCCCCGAATATGGCGCGACTTGCGGCATCTTTCCCATCGACAAAGAGACTCTGAAATATCTGCGGCTCACTGGACGTTCTGAAGAGCAGGTTGCTCTGGTTGAATCCTATGCTCGCGAGCAAGGATTGTTCCACGATGAGAAGACTCCCGAGGCCGAGTACTCGGAGTTGCTCACGCTCGATCTAGCGACTGTTGAGCCATCGCTCGCCGGGCCGAAGCGTCCCCAAGATCGGGTCGTACTCTCGCAAGCCGGAGAGTCTTTCAACAAAGCTCTGCCTTCGCTGATCAAGCCCAAAGCAGGTGCTTCTGCGGGTGCACCGGCTCCCGTAAACAACAAGGCCACGACAAAGGAGCGCTGGGAACAGGAAGGTGGAAGTCCCGCAGCGGTCGGCGTCGAAGATCCGAATGTTCACGAACACGTCCCAGCTTCCGTCAAAGATTCTCTGAAGCACGGCAGCGTCGTCATCGCAGCAATCACCTCCTGCACCAATACTTCGAATCCTTCGGTTCTGATCGGTGCCGGACTGCTCGCGAAGAAAGCCGTCGAAAAGGGACTCACAGTTCCCGCGTGGGTCAAGACATCTCTCGCTCCTGGATCGAAAGTCGTCCGCGACTATCTCGAGCACGCGGGCCTCATGCCATATCTCGAGAAGCTGAAGTTCCATCTCGTCGGCTACGGATGCACCACTTGCATCGGCAACTCCGGGCCGCTTCCGGATGAAGTTTCCAAAGCGATCGATGAGAACGAGCTCGTCGTTGCGTCGGTACTTTCGGGCAATCGTAACTTCGAAGGACGCATCAACTCCGAAGTCCGCGCAAATTATCTGATGTCGCCGCCGCTGGTCGTCGCGTTCGCGCTCGCCGGACGCATCGATGTTGACCTGCGCAAAGACGCGCTCGGCAAAGGACGCGATGGACAACCTGTCTACCTCGCCGACATCTGGCCGTCGTCGCGCGAAGTGGAAGAGGCGATGCAGCAGTCGATTACCTCCGAGATGTTCACCAAGTCCTACGGCGAAGTCTTCGAGGGAGACGAACGCTGGCGCGGCATCGTCGTCCCCAAAGGCGAAACTTACAACTGGGAAAAAGATTCGACCTACATTCGCCGCGCTCCATATTTCGACGACATGGCCGTGAAGCCCTCGCCCGTGCAGGAGATCAAGAAGGCCCGCGTCCTCGCTGTTCTCGGCGACAGCGTCACTACCGACCACATCTCTCCCGCGGGTTCGATCAAGAAAGACAGCCCAGCCGGAAAGTATCTGCAAGAGCACGGCGTAAAGCCCGCGGACTTCAACTCTTACGGCTCGCGCCGCGGCAATCATGAAGTCATGGTGCGCGGAACGTTTGCCAATGTCCGCCTGCGCAACAAGCTGGTCCAAACCGAAGGCGGATTCACCCGCCACCTGCCGACGAACACCGAGATGTCGATCTTCGACGCCAGCGAAAAATATCGCGCCGACGAAACGCCGCTCGTGATTCTCGCAGGGAAAGAGTACGGCTCGGGATCGTCGCGCGACTGGGCCGCTAAGGGCCCAGCACTGCTCGGCGTGCGCGCGGTCATCGCCGAAAGCTACGAACGTATTCATCGATCCAACCTCGTAGGCATGGGCATCCTCCCGCTGCAGTTCCCAGCGGGCCAGAACGCCGAATCACTCAAACTAACGGGAGAAGAAACATTCGAGATCACCGGCATCCGCGACGTAGTCGACCACTTCGCCGCGGGTCGCACAGTAAAAGTTAAAGCCAAGGCAAAAGGCGGAGACCCGATTGAGTTCGACGCGGTCGTCCGCATCGACACCCCGCAGGAAGCCCTCTACTACGCCAACGGCGGCATCCTGCAGTATGTTCTGAGGCAGTTGTTGGCAACAAAGGCCGTGCCCGTAGGAGCGTAAACGTTAAAAACTGATCTCGTTGTCGGGAGAGGCCTTCCTGCAACTGCCGTGATGCTTGGAAAAGCCCAAGTCCTGCCGCCTCATTTCTGCTCGTTTTGCCGGGATAGACGTTCTTTGGTGGGAGCCGCGGGCCCAGTAGCCGTGATACCTAGAGCAGTGTTCTGCTATCGTTCCTGCATGCGAAAAATACTGGCCGTGTTAATAGTCTGCTTCGCCCTCAGTGTGTCTTCTTTCGCCAAGGAAAAATACTCGCATCCCTCCCCGATCAAAAATACCGTCGGCGGTGACAAGTGGGCAGAGAAAACGCTGCACAAACTCTCGGTCGAAGAGAAGGTCGGACAGCTGTTCATGATCTGGTGCCGAGCAGGATTCTTGAACGTCGAGAATCCCGAGTATCTGCAGCTGACCGAAGCCATGCAGAAATACCACGTCGGCTCGTTTGCCATGACCGTGCACGTCGACGGCCCGTTTCTACTGCGCAGCGAGCCTTATGAAGCTGCGGAACTGCTGAATCGCCTTCAGAAAGAATCGAAGCTGCCACTGCTGTTCGCTGCGGATTTTGAGCGAGGCGTCGCGATCCGCCTGATGGGAGCGACAAACTTCCCCCACGCGATGGCCTTCGGGGCCGACGGCAAACTCGATGACGCCGAAAACTTCGGCCGCATCACTGCCATCGAGGCCCGCGCCGTTGGAGTGCACTGGAATTTCTTCCCCGATGCCGACGTGAATTCGAATCCAGCAAACCCGATCATCAATACGCGCTCGTTTGGAGAGGATCCCAAGCAAGTTGGCGATCTCGTCAGTGCATACATCAAAGGCGCACACGAGGGCGGGATGCTGACTACCGTGAAGCACTTCCCTGGACACGGAGATACGGCGACCGATTCGCACCTGGGTGTCGCCAGCGTGAACGTCGACCGTGCGCATCTCGATTCGATCGAGTTACCGCCGTTCAAGCAGGCGATCGCTGCAGGAGTCGATTCCGTGATGGTCGCGCACGTCACGGTTCCCGCGCTTGATCCCGATCCCAACCACGTCGCCACCATCTCTCCCACGGTCGTTTCCGATCTGCTCGAAAAGGACCTCGGCTTCAAGGGAATCGTGGTCACCGACGCCCTCGACATGGCAGGGCTGACCCATCTATTCGCCAACGACATCGGTCGCGCGGCGGTTGAGGCTTTCAAGGCAGGAAACGATTTGCTGATTATCCCAGCGGACCTTCCCGCGTCGTACAACTCCATGGTGAAAGCGGTGAATTCGGGGGAGATTCCCAGGGAGCGTTTGGATCGATCAGTACTTAAGATCCTGAAACTAAAGGCTTCTCTGGGCCTGAACGAAGCCCGCGCAGTCGACGTGAATGCGCTGGCGACCTCCGTCGGAAAGCCGCAAGACATGGCATTTGGCCAGCAAGTGGCGGATTCAGCGATCACGCTGGTGCGCGACTCGGGCAAGGTGATCCCGCTGAAATCGAAGGGAACCGCCAAAGCAGCTCTTCCGTATATGAGCAGAGAGGAGACGCACAACCAGACGCTGGCGGTGCTGTTCTCCGATGACGTGCGAACCGATTCAGGGCGCGCGTTCGGACGCGAGTTTCGCGCTCGCATCCCGGATGCGCGCGTGATCTATGTTGATCCTCGAATTGCTAGCGGCATGACCGATGAAGTGCTGAAAACTGTGGACGAGGCGCAAACGGTTGTGGCAGCTGTCTATGTAATTCCTACGGCAGGCAAGATTGGGAATTCGATGGCGATGGCTGATGCTACCGGTTCGCTGTTGCAGCAATTGCTCGACCGCGCCGCGGCAAAGACTGCGGTAATTGCGGTGGGAAATCCGTATCTGGCAAGCGATTTTCCTAAGATCGAAACCTATATGTGCACGTTCTCCAACGCGAGCGTCTCTGAAGTTGCAGCCGTCAAGGCGCTCTTTGGAGAGATTCCGATTCGCGGACATCTGCCGGTATCGATTCCAAACGTCGCGGAACGGGGCACCGGTCTGGAGCGTCCCGCACAGGTTGCAAAGAAAGGGTCTGGCAATGGGCAAAACTAGTTTCGCGATCTGTTTTGCAACTGCGTTGCTGTTTTCACTGGCTTGCAGCATCAATGTGAAGAAAGAGAAGAATGGGCAAGAAAAGCAGGTCGATATCAACACGCTGGTTGGGGGCATCCACGTCAGCAAGAATGCGAACCCGGAGGATGTCGGAATTCCGATCTACCCAGGGGCTCGGCTGCGGGAGAAAGACGACGGCGACAACAAGAGTGCCAACGTAAATATCGACAGCTTCGGTTTTCAACTGAAGGTAGTGGCGCTCGAATACGAATCAAACGACGATCCCGCAAAGGTGATCGCATATTACAAAGACCAGCTGAAGAAATATGGGGACGTTCTCCAATGCCACACCAGCAGCCTGCATGTGAATACCCGTGGCAAGAAATGGCACGACAACGATTCCCACGAACTTGGCTGCGAGGGTGATAGCGGTTCTGATACAGAACTGAAAGTGGGTACGCGGGAGAACCAGCACATCGTTGCCGTAGAGCCTGCGGGTAACGGTTCGAACTTCTCTCTCGTTTACGTTCGCACGCACGGGAAAGACGGCGAGGTCTAGTTTCTCAGGAGTGTGGCACATGTTTCGCCCTATGACACTTTCGCTTGTAGTAGTCGCGGCCATGGCGCTGCCGCTGCTTTCGCAAGACTCGAATTCCGACAACAAAACTTTTGACGTCCGCAGTTCCGTGGGCGATCTCCACGTGGGCGCCGATGCGGACGCCAAGAAAGTCGGGGTTCCCCTTTACCCCGGAGCGCGGCCTAAGGTCGATAACAAGAGCGATAGCCAGGCAAACCTGAGCATCTTGACGGAAGCGTTTGGCATGAAGCTGGTCGTTGCCAACTACGTCTCCGATGACGCGCCCGCGAAGGTCGTCGATTTCTATCGCAACAAGCTGAAGAGATACGGCAAGGTATTGGAGTGCCACTCTCACAAGCATGGCGGCGATGTGGACGTGCACGATGACGACAAGGATTCGTCGACAAGCAAGGAACTCAAGTGTGATGAGGACTCGGGCCCAGTTACCGAACTAAAGGTCGGGACCGAGGACAACCAGCACGTCGTGGCCGTCGAACCCGGTGAAGGCAAGGGAACGCACTTCGCGCTTGTGTATGTGCATACGCGGGGCAAGCAAGGCGAGATCTAGCAAATCAGCCGATCGAATCGAAAACACGGCGACCTCGCGTGCAACAGACCAACCGGCGGTCGAACGAGGCTGCAAGACTGGTGCCGCACTTGTGTAAAGGTCGTACCTGCAGTACCTTCCTGTTGCGTCCTTCTTCTAGACTGATACCCTAGAACCGATGGAACAGCCCTGTTATAAGTGCGGACAGTTGGTGGAAGAAGGCCGAGTGTTTTGTCCACACTGCATGGCCCCGCAAATCCGGGTGGTGGTTGCTGAGCCGGTGGGGATCAACGTCCCGGCAACCCAGATCCCTGCGATCGCTCCGGAACAAGTTGAGCTTCCTTCCAGCGAAACCCTGCCCGTTCTCGCGCTATCGACGGGCTGGTCCCAGGCCCTCAAGCCCTCTGCGCTCGCGGCTTTGGTAGTGCTCGTCCTGATGTTGCTAGGACTAAGCCCACTGGTGGCGATGCCAATCGTTGGATTCTTGGCGGTGATTTTCTCGCGCCAGGGCCGTCCGGATTTTGCGATTCGAACGGGAGCAGCCCTGCGCCTAGGAGCGTTCAGCGGCCTGTTCTGTTTTGGACTGACCACGCTGCTGACGTCCCTGGCCGCCACGGTTCCGGAGGTCCGGGCAAAGCTGCATGACGGAATCCTGACGAACGCTGAAAAGTGGGCAGCTGCCCGGCCGAATGACCAGCAAATTCAGCAGGCGATCGAGCAACTGAAGACTCCCGAAGGATTTATGGCAGCCTTGATCGTGGGCGGCATCATGCTGTTTGTGCTGTCCGCTATTCTCGGAGCGTTGGGCGGCTTCGTTGGCGCGACTGTTTCCCGGCGTCGCCGCTGACTTCATTCCACACTCTTGCAGCCTCGGCACCAGCCGCGTATGATGCACCGTTTGCCATTTTCTGGTCGAAGCTCATGAACAACCCTGCACACGGTTCGTTGCTCGGAATCGAGCACCTCGAAACCAAGGAAATCGATGGCCTGCTAAAGCTCGCCCGGAGGATGAATCCGCAAAAGCCCCGGCCCTTACTGCGCGGCAAACGCATCGTCCTGCTTTTCTACGAACCATCGACGCGTACCAGGTCGTCTTTTGAGGTCGCAGCCAAATCTCTGGGTGCGATGACGGTGCTCGTACACTCGAGTGGCTCCAGCATCGAAAAGGGCGAGTCGATTATCGATACTGGCTACACCCTCCGCGCTGTGGGAGCGGACTGCATTGTGATGCGCCATCCATCCGCCGGAGCGCCGCACCTGCTGGCGAAGCATCTCGATATTCCTATCATCAATGCCGGCGATGGAATGCACGAGCATCCTTCGCAGGCTCTGCTGGATGCGCTCACAATTCTGAAGCACAAGAAGTCGTTCAAGGGTCTGCAAGCCGCAATCATTGGAGATATCTTCCACAGCCGCGTGGCCCGCAGTGCCTGTCACTTGCTCAGTCGCTTCGGTGTCAAGATTGCCCTGTGCGGACCGTCGGACCTTGTCCCCGATGTTGCCGCGACTCTGGCTCCCGGGGTCCGGGTGACACGCCACATTGAAGATGCGCTGCGCGGCACCGATGTCGTCATGTTATTACGCGTGCAAAAGGAACGGCTGGCAGGACTGAGGATCCAGTTGTCGGATTACATTGCCCGTTACCAGATGACCCCGGCCCGCCTGAAGCTGGCGAAGCGCGACTCGATCGTGATGCATCCTGGACCGATCGTCCGCGGTCTGGAATTGACGGCAGAGGTGGCCGATGGTCCGCAGTCGGTCATCGTCGATGAGGTGCGCAACGGAGTTCCCACGCGGATGGCGATCCTGGCGCGGGCTTTGGGGAAGGCGAGATGAGGCTGCAAAAAGTGAGAGCAGTAACTTCTTTACCGCGGATGAACGCTGATTAAAACTGCTTTAATTGCTAAGTACCGAGTGCCGAATGCCGACTGCTAAGAGCCAAAAAACGGGAAGTCTCGTGATCAAGGGTGGCTTCGTGATCGACCCGGCGGCGAAGATCAATGCGCCGATGGACATTCTTCTGCGCGACGGCCGTGTCGCTGAAGTCGCGCCGCCAAACAAGATTCGCGGCAGCACTGACGAAAAATTTGATGCGCGTGGACTGATCGTTGCGCCCGGATTTATCGATCTGCACGTGCATCTACGCGAACCGGGACAAAATTACAAAGAGACAATAGCAAGCGGCACCATAGCAGCCGCAACTGGAGGATTCGCTTCAGTCTGCTGCATGCCCAACACTGCGCCCGTGGTTGACGCAGCGGAATGGGTGAGTTGGCTCCGGCAACCGGAGCGCGGTGCAATCGTGAACGTCTTCCCGATCGCCGCCGCCACTAAAGGTAGCAAAGGCGAGTCCCTCACCGATTTCATCGGCCTGCAGCGCGCCGGCGCAGTGGCGGTCACGGACGACGGCAAGCCCATTCTCAAGGACGACATGATGCGCGGCGCGCTTCGCCTCGGCGCTGAGTTGAATCTCCCAGTCGTACAGCACGCCGAGGACACGCGCGTCACCGAAAACTGTTCCATGCATGCCGGCCCGACATCGTTTCGCCTTGGCCTTCGTGGAATGACGGCGGCCGCTGAAGCATCAATCGTCGACCGCGACGTCAATCTCGCTCAACAGATCCGCGAATCCCGGATGCACGTTGCGCATCTGTCTACATCCGACGCTCTGAAGGCCGTGCGCCGCGGCAAGCGCGCCAAAGCGCGTGTCACTTGCGAAGTAACTCCGCATCATTTCACCCTGACCGACGAGAACGTCGGCGAATTCAACACGAACTTCAAGATGAATCCTCCGCTGCGCTCGGCGGCCGATCTCGAAGCAATCATCGTGGCACTTGCTGACGGAACCGTCGATGCCATCGCCACCGATCACGCTCCGCATGCCACGCACGAAAAAGATGTCGAATTCGAAAAAGCTTCGTTTGGCATCACCGGGCTGGAAACCGCTCTCGCGCTTGCGATCACGCAGTTGCAGCTCAAGCACAAAATCCCCCTGATGCGAATCGTCGAGCTCTTCACCTCAGGGCCGGCACGCGTTTTTGATCTCAATAGCCGAGGCACGCTGGCGCGCGGAAGTTTCGCCGATGTAACAATCTTCGACCCGAAGAAGCGCTGGACGTTCGACGCCGCAAAGTCCCGGTCTCTGTCGCGCAATACACCATTCGATGGCTGGCAATTCACCGGAAGAGTCGTAGCGACGATTGTCGGGGGCACGATCGTGTACCGCGGCGACTAGATTCTGAATCTCGATATCGCGGAGTTTTCTGTCTCGTTGTTGATGGGTCTCGGAAGGAGGCTCTTATGGTTCGAGCGCTTCGCTTCGTTCTTTCGGTCATTCTTCTTTGTGCTTCCGTGGCCGCCGCGCAGACTACGGCTTCCGCACCCGCCACGCCAACGAGTACGACAACCACAACTGCCACGGCCTTCGACATCAACGCAGCCGTCGACGCCTATCTCGCCAAGATGCCGCCCGCCCGGCGTGCCATGTCCGACGCCTATTTCGAAGGTGGATATTGGCTCATCCTCTGGGATCTTATCGTCACGCTGATCATCATGTGGCTCCTGCTGCACTTCAAGTGGTCAGCAAAGATGCGCAACTTGGCCGAACGCGCCACGCGCTTTCGTCCGCTTCAGACGGCTCTGTACTGGATTCAATTTCTGCTCGTCACTTCGATCCTGAGTTTCCCAATGACGATGTACGAAGGATTTTTCCGCGAGCGCAAGTACCACCTGATGAACCAGACCTTCGGCGGCTGGATGAAAGACCAACTCATCGGCTTGATGGTCGGTCTCATCCTCGGCGCAATTCTCATGATCCCGCTCTTCGGAATCGTGCGCCG
>DATJWZ010000073.1:0-1440 GCA_035500795.1 Candidatus Eiseniibacteriota bacterium
ACTTGAGCGGCTTCCAGGTTTGCCGGTAGGTGATCAGAATCCCGAAGTTGATCGAGTCCTTTGCGAAAACGTCGAATGCATATTTTTCCGCCATCAGTTTCTCGAGCGATTCCAGCAACTGCTGAAGCCTGGTGGCGCCGGTCAACGACCCGCTCGCAGACCCCGGGACCGCGGTGCCCGACCCGTTTATATTCACATTCGAGTTAACTTGATTACTGATGGGAAGATTGGAAGGCATAGTAGTTGTCCTTAGTTTGTACGAAATAGCGATGATAGATTTCGCTTGCAACGATCAATGGATCGTGTTGGCGGTGCGCAATGATTTCTAACCGCAATTGCGAGAGTGATAATCTCGGAAGTTGGAAGTTGTTCCAATTGCCAAATCAGTTGTATCAACCCTTCCAGTAAAATGTTACCTGCGTTCCGTCGGTAAGTTTGTCGCTTAGACCCGCGAGAATATAGCGTCCGGGGCTGTAGCTTGGGGTTTCCTCGGAGGCGAACTCGAGCACCCCGCCCGATGCCACCCGCGATGCATCGAAGGTTAAGACGGGAGATCCTACATCGTTCGTGGCCACTAGGAATGGTTGTGCATGAACGAATTGTTGCGTGTAGGGGTCCCATGGCTCGAACTCGATGTATTTCTTATGCGAGCCGGGGTCAGTTTTAAGCACAATCTCTACGGTGCCCGCCTCAGCGTTCTTATTAAAGGACGTCTCAATGATATCGTTGTGACCTGGAAGTGGGCCTGGAAAGTCCGTCCAGCTGATAACCGGTTTCTTGCCCGCATTGCTGATTGCATCGAGCGCCGCTTCAATCGCCACACTTAACCCGCCGGTCGCCAGGCCTAGGGCTGCTTTGCCTACTTGGCCTACCACGTCGTTCGGCAGAGAGGTTCCGGAGCCCTGAGAGGTATCGGACGGCTGAAGATTTGGCGGAAGGCTGTCGGCGATGGTATTCGTAAAGGACTTGATCGTGTCCATCAGATTGACCAGATCATCGAGAGTTGACATTTCAAGGTCCGTTCCGTCGTCGGTGCCGGTGAAGACCTTCAGCTTCACATACTCCTCGTACAACTGCTGACCCAAAGCCGCGAATTGACTGTCGAAGAGTTCCGTCCACACGCTTTCAAAGGCAATCTGCAGCGTATTGAAATCGTGGTAGGAGGTCACATCGGAAGGCCCTTGGCGAAGTTCGAATGTGTCGATATTACCTGTGGGATTCTTGTTGGGTATTGCGTACATCACCTGCGATTCGGGAGACGTAGCCGTATTCATCTGCAGGCCCACGTTATCCTTCACAACCTGCGTCGCACTGAGATGGGAAAAGTCAGAAGTCGCAACCTTGCGTGTGTTGTCGTTTTGACTCGGATCCGCGGCTGGATTGGTCCCGGCAGCAGCAATAGATGCGGTACTCGCCTTCGGATTTGTAATGCTTTTCATC
>DATJWZ010000074.1:0-9389 GCA_035500795.1 Candidatus Eiseniibacteriota bacterium
GGCGGCGCGGAAGCGAGCTGTGCGATAGCGCGATTGAATGTTGGACGAACGCGAAGCGTTTTTGGGGCGTGGATTCGCGGAATCTTCTGCGTTGGAGGTATTCCCGAAATGGGAATGGACTGGTGCGGTGGGTATCCCCCCTCCCCCGTGGATCTCTGGAATCATGGAGTTAGCGGGCATTAATATACTTGACAAATCAAACGCCGTGTCATATATTACTCACATGGACGGCAATCAAATGAAACCAAAGACTTTGCAAGAAGCGATTCTGTTTTTCTCGAATCCTGACAATGCGCTGGAGTACATGAAGCGTCTCCGCTTCCCTGACGGCAAGGTTTACTGCCCTCGGTGCGGTCGGGAGGACGTTGTTTTCCTGAAGAATCAGCGCAAATGGCAGTGCAAGTCCGTCCATCCGAAGCGTCAGTTTTCCGCCAAGGTTGGCACTGTGATGGAAGACTCGCCGATTCCTGCGGACAAATGGCTTACCGCTGTGTGGATGCTGTCGAATTGCAAGAACGGCGTTTCGTCCTACGAGATTGCGAAGGCGATTGGCGTTACTCAGAAGTCGGCATGGTTCATGCTTCACCGCATCCGTTTGGGACTCTCGCTCAACGCTAAGAAGTTCGGGACCAAAACCAAGATTGGTGGCGGTTCTAGTCCGGTCGAAGTGGACGAAACCTTCATCGGCGGAAAACTCAAGAACATGCACAAGGATCGCCGCGCACGCTTCGTTTCCGAAAAAGGCTACGGCACTGGCGGATCGGTCGGTAAGACTGCCGTCATGGGAATGCTTGACCGCGATATGCGTACCGTTCGCGCCAAGGTGATTCAAAACGTGAAGCGCGAAACCTTGCAAGCGACCTTGCTCAAGGAAGTGAAACATGGCTCCAAGATTTACACCGATGAAGCGGTCGGATACGACAAGGTTTCTTACAACTTCATCCATGACGTTGTGAATCACATGGAGACTTACGTTAACGGGCAGGTTCATACCAACGGAATCGAAAACTTCTGGAGTCTGCTTAAGCGGACTCTGAAGGGAACCTACGTTGCTGTGGAGCCGGTTCATCTTGAACGCTACGTTGACGAACAAGTTTTCCGCTACAACTACCGCAAGCACGAAGATAAAACTCCAATGACTGACTTGGAACGCTTTGAAGCTGCGTTGCCAATGTTCGTAGGCAAGCGTCTCACCTATTCCGAGGTCACTGGTAAGGACGGAGAAACGCCGTTCTAGTCGGTTTTATCGCCGTCGCGGACCAAAGGCGCGAAAGCATTCCCCCCAGAAACCTGCATGACAGTAACGTCACTGTCCCGAACAAGGAGGTGAGCCGTGAGCCAAATTTCACTGTCCGAAACAACGGACTTGCTCAGTAAACTTTTCGAAGAGCGCATACGCTTACAGGTATTCGTTATTTCGGACTCTCGTACGCGAGTCAGTTTTTGGGGATTCGTTGACAGCATCACCCGAGAAGACGGGGTCACAATTTCTGCATCAGGCCCACCAATAGACCTAATGCAAGGGTACGTCCGCTTTTTCCCCTTCGGAGACGCCTGCGAATTTTGGTACGGAGAAAAACGAGAACTGCCGCCCGAGGTACAAGCATCCGTAGCGCACGCTCGCGGAAGTTCCTGTCTCTTATTCTCCATTCGTGGTCCCTTTGGGAGAGAGCGCGTCGGTTTGTACTTCGACATTTGATTTTTCCCTTCGCTTACTTTTTCTTGCTACTTTTTCCGCCTCCAGTTCCGCTTTTATTTCGTCGTGACTCACGCTCATTAGATTGCGCATGGTGTGATCGAAATTCTCGAATTCGTTGCTGCTTTTCTTTTTCTTCTGTGACTGCTCTCTCATAATCGTCCTTCATTTGTTCCGCCATTTCAGACATCTTTTTCCGATCGCCTATTCCTATGGCGATATTAAACAAAAATGACTCGTGTTTTTCTGGGTGAGCAATCAAGGCTTCATAAAGCGGCTGATAATCGTAAGCCTCACCATTCAACTGAAACGCACCCTGATATCGAACAATAGATGCGACTAGGTCCGATGCCTGAACCCCAAACAAGTATCGGTCGTCTACAAAAGCGATACCACCAAACTTTCGCCGCGCATCGGGCCAAACTTTCTTGACGCGACGATAGAGTCTATAGAAGTGCAAGGCAGTTTCTTCGTCATCATCACAAATCATTGTAATCTTGCTTCGATCAGGAGTGAATTCTGTGACGTGCATGGCAGTTCTCACGAAGGTCATAAAGATCGGGTCGTGACCATAGACTTCAAAAAAATGAGACGGCAGTGTTTTGAAAATTTTCGCATCAGTTGCAAGACCTGTAATTAGCTGCACGTGCTTTCTCATGCACCGAATAAAGCGGAGGAGCGCTTCGGTTCGTTCCTGAACTCCAAGGCATGGGCGCTTGGTGCTGAGAGGGATATGGTGGTTCAGGACTTTCTTGCCGCTTAGAGTTTGTATTCCGTAGTAATTGAGGAGAGCTTCCCATTCCTCCCCGAATGAGGTATTGAAGCGTTCTACGTAACCCGCTACACAGCCTATCGAGACGACGCCGTGACTCTTAAGTTTTCCACTTTCGTCAAAGAAAGCGGCGATAGTCGTGAGCATTAACCACTCGCTAGGTTCCCAGAAAGTCAGAGGTACGCTACACAAGGCGCACCCCCGCTAAGGGCACCATACGCTCGCGGCTCTGATTCCGCAAGTATATTAATGCCAGTTAGCGGGAAATCTCGCAAAGATCTATGGGGCTCAACGAGTTGCGGGCAAAATCTTGGTTTCAAAGAACTTAACTCACGGCTTCTGGCTTCGGGGATCCGGCTTCGGCCTCCGGGTCAGCCGAAACCATTCCGTATAGACGTTCGCCTGCACAATGAGTATTAGCCGCAGTCGTGAAGCGCAAGGTCAGATGTCACATCGGGATGTGGAAAAGTCGCGAAGCATAAATAGATGAGCGATTTGCGAGCAACAGAAAAATGTTGTGCCAAGCAGACCAAAACCGGGGCTGGAATACAGGCGCCGTAGCGCGGCTTAACGCGGCGCCTTCAATGTCACTCAAAGCAAATCGAAAAGCCTCACTCTGCCGCACCGGCATCGGCATCAATGATTTTTGACATTATTATTGTCAGAATCTCGAAAGAGGCTGCGCTGACGGACAGGAGTTTTAGTTCGAGCTTGGCAGTTACTTCGCGGAGCGTCTGGCCACCAACAGGATCGCCGGTCCCGCCGGGTGGTTTTTCTCGTCCTCACCAATCGTAACCTGAAAACCCATACTTTCGATGTAGTCCAGCAGCCCTGTTCGTGATAGCCAGTAACTGATTGGCGCACTTCCTCCGCAAAACCCAGGACGCTTTACCGACACCAAATAGCGCTGCTGGTACGCCTCGACCGATTTACCATTCACGCTTTGAAGTTGAGGTTTGGAGTCAAAGCGAACGACGTTATCCCCGAGTATTTCGCGATCGTAATAGTGCGTCCAGAGCGCAAATGAGTCGGTAACGCGTCCCAGGTCATGCAACAACTTGACAGGCTCTGCCATGTGATACAAAACGCCGGACGCCAAAACAAAATCGAAAGATCGCTCCGGAGCAGCCTGCAAATAGGGACGGAAGTCGCCGTATAGAAATTCGGTTTGCAAGTGCAACGCATTCTTCACGATCAGGCATTTCAAGAAGGCGCGCTGATTTGCCTCGATGGCCGTGACTTTTGCACCGGCGTGCTCGAGCATCCAGGTATGGCCGCCTTCGAGTGCACCCAGTTCGAGAACCTTCTTGTCCCGCAACGGCCCCACTTGCGCGAAGGCCCATTTCATCCTGTCATCGTCGAACAATCTTGACTGCCCAGTAGCGAAGCCCGGCACCGCCGAACTCCACTCCCCGGAGAAAATGCTGAATGCGTTCGCGGGTGAGGCGATCTCCTTCGAATAGAGATCCTGGAAGCCTTGAGAGCTTCCCCAAATTCCGTTTCCGAATTGCACCAGCTTGCGAAAGGGGGGGAATGCCGTCACCGCGCGATTCGCAACCGCCTGCACCATTTTCTTCATGCTTTCGATCTCCGACGAATTAAGTAGCGCATTCCTGACTTTCTGGATTTTACTAGAATCGCCGTGGCGCACGCGTGGGAATACCTGTCTAGGAAGCGCGCAAATTGTCCTTGTGTGTGTATAGCCTGTCCACTCGTCCGCGAAAAACCGTTAGGGGGACTCACTCGCGGCGTGAAGGGGTAGCGCTATGTAATCGTTGGAGCGCGGTCCGATAGCGAGATTGAGTTGCGGCGATCGGTGTAAACCAGCGAGGCTCCGTACAAAGCTGCGCAGGAGATCTCCATCCCGCCGATGATCCAGTTGTAGTTGCCGAGGAACGCCCCGAGAGTGATTCCAAGGACCAGCCCCGCCGGTATGCCAACGACCAGAATTGTTCGAAAGAAGTGGGACGACCAGTGCCTGGGCTGGGGTTCTTGCAGTGTCTCCGGGCTTCGTACCAGAGCGGCCTGCGACAGGCTCAGGAACAGGATTGCGATAGGCAGCGGAGGTAAGTAGGCTGCGTACCAAAACACGAAGAGCCCTGTCGCCATCATCACACGTATCAGGTAGAGCCAAAGTCCGAAAGTTGCGATGAGCCCAAGGAGTAGCAGCACGATTGCAGCGCAGACATTGACTGCCGGACGCCTCCGGATCAGGCCAAGAAGCATTCCGGTTCCAGTGGAGAAAATAAGCGCCGCAGGAAAGTGTGCTATCGAAATCACCCACTTCACATTCAACAGATGCTCGATCCACTCACCGAATGCGAGCCGATTGACATTGCTTGCTAGGCCGCGGCTGTAAACCTCGCTGACCCATGTCGAATACGCGATGGCGACGTGGGCCCCCAAAGCCCCCCAGGTGACAAAAAGAGCGACCACACAGGCCACAGTGGCGGAGGTGTTCATCGAAGCGATGGCCGTTCTGGCGGACACGAGATGCCTCCACCGAAACAGTGGACGCGGAGCGATCGGGACGCTGCCCCGGGCGATCGTGTGCCAACCCACATAGATGAGGTTCGCGCTGAGCAACAGGCCAAGCAACGCCACAATCGTCGGGCGATCGTGTCCCCACTGGCGAGTTCTCGATCCCTGGATCACGGCAAGAGACAAGACTGCGCAGCCGAAGCCGAAAATTGCGGACAAGAGCCCGAAGATGCGGGTGGCGCTGGCCTTCCATTGCCGGGCATTTTGAGGAGAATTCACCGTGGCAGCACTATGCGGGAAAACGGCTGCAGGGTCATGGTCACTAAAGTTACGCCCCTAGGACGTCGTACGTTTTCCGAGGACGCGAAAGGAGCCATCTGTTCCGCACTCGGCTGTGAAGAATTTGCTGTTTCAACAAAAAACCTCACCCTACGTCGACAGCGTAGGGTGAGGCATGCTTGAAAGATCTACTGCACGTTCAGAGTGACATTTACCGGATGACCTGCTGTGCTGCCGCCATTGCTCCCGGCAGTACCGGAAGCAGTAACGGTTACGGTGTAGCTGCCCGTCGGAGTCCCGGGATTCTGCACTGTTTGGCTCAGCGCCGTAGAGGTGCTGGCGTCAAAGTTGGTGTCACCACCATAACTCGCAGTGATGTTGTGCACCCCGGCTGCGAGAGTGGAAGTCTGGAACGTAGTTGCCCCTGAGCTGAGCGTGCCGGTCCCCAGGGTGGTGCTGCCATCCAGGAAGGTTACGGTTCCGGATGGCGATCCGGAACTAGCGGACACGGTTGCCGTGAACGTCACTGCAGCGCCGACCAGAACTGTGGCGTTTGAAGAAGCAAGTGCTGTAGTGGTTGCTGATTTGTTCCCTCCGCCGCCTCCGTTATTGCTTGATCCGCCGCAAGCCACCCAGAACAGCACGGCGAGGACGATCAATGCGAGTGCTACGAGCGACCAACGATTCCGCTTCCGGAGGCCTCCCATGAACATGAGTCCGAAAAGGCCCATGCCGATGGGGAGCAGGATCGCGGAAATCTTGCGCGGAGTGATTGCGCCATGCCGGACGCCGGAGTTCGACGGAGTGGATGCCGCTGCGGTCGAGATTGTCAGAGTAACTGTCGCGGGCGTGGTACCGTCCAGTGTTACTGACGTCGGATTGAAGGTGCAAGTTGCGAGAGAAGGCAACGTCCCGCAACTGAACGTGATGGTTCCGTTGTAGCGATTGTTGGGTGTGATGGTGAACTTGAAAGTAGCGTCGGAGCCTGCAGTTACGGTCACGGCACTCGGATTCGCCATGATGCTGTAGCTGCCATTGCCGTTCTGAAGAACGGTCACGCCAGCGAAGCTGTTGCTCGCGACGACCACATCCTTCGCGCCATCGCCGTTCACGTCGGCAATCGCAAGGCCCCAAGGATCTGCACCGACTGGGTACTCCACAGGATCGTAGAACGTCCCACTGCCGGCGCCGAAGAGCACCCCCACCGTTCCGTATTCAGCGTTGGTATAAACCAGGTCCAGGTTTCCATCGCTGTCAACATCCAGAGCCTGCACAGACAACGGGTATGGAGTGTCAAGGATGTAGTTTTGCGTAGAACTGGCGAGGAGAGTGGGTGTTGGGTTGAAAGTGGGAACGCCGCTGACTACACCCGCGCCCCAAAGAATTGCGATATCCTGGCCCCCGCCCTTGTTGAGCGTAGCGATGATATCCATGTTTTTGTCTGCGTTCAGATCGGCAATGGTCACTGTTTGCGGGTTGTTCGCTCCTAGCGGGATGTCAGTCTCAGGCTGGAATGTTCCGTCGCCGTTGCCCAAAAGTATCGCTACGGAACTTCCTTCGTAGGCTGGAACGACGAGGTCAATCTGCCCATTGCCGAGGTCGCCCGCGGCGATTCCTTCCCACGCGGAATTGGTAAGCGGATAGGTTACGACGTTCGGAAAACTTCCAGTTTTGTCATTGAGCAGGATACCGACGTTTGAGGTCCCCTCGCCCCAATTAATGACAGCCAGATCGGGATAGCCGTCGCCATTGAAATCACCAGCAACGAGGCCATACGGATAGTCGCCGGTCGTAAACGTCGAGCCAATGGTGAAGGTGCCATCGCCGTTGCCGTTGAGGATCAGCACATTGCCGGTGTCCCAACTCGTTGTGGCGATATCGACCTTGCCGTCCTTGTTGAAGTCGGCCAAGGTGACAAAGTAGTAGCAATCACTCAGGTCGGAGCTATAGATGACACCCGGCTGTAAGGTGCCATCACTACGCGACAGGAAGACAGTGACGGTACCGTTGGGGCCGCAGCCGCCGACGACGAAGTCGGGAATTCCGTCACCGTTGAGGTCTCCGCTGGCAATCCCATAGTTGTATCCGCCGCCTTGGTCCCCGACGGGCGCGTAGTAATTGAGAGTGGCGCGGAATGAGCCGTCACCGTAGCCCTTAAAGAAGACAAAGCTGAAGTCGCTATCTGTGACCACGATGTCGGGATTTCCATCGCCATTGAAGTCACCGATTACAACCGGTGTCTCTGCGTAACCTCCAGTTGCGTAGCCGATCGTGGCCACGTTCACGGTGCCGTCACCGTTTCCGAGCAGGATGGTTACGTCCGAAGAGCCGGCATTGCTGACGATGAGATCCACTTTCTTATCGCCGTTGATGTCGGCTATGGAAACTGCCAATGGATAGGGATTACTTCCGGTATTGTTGGCATCTCCACTGAGCACCGAGTCATAGTAGACACCGGTCTGGAAGGTACCATCGCCGTTGTTGACGAAGATGCTGATGTTGTTGTCGTCATCATATTCGTTAACAGTAATGATCTCTGGCTTGCCATCTGCGGTCAGATCGCCGGCGATTACGTCGGAGCCGTCCCAGATCTCATCCGGCGTGTCGTATGGGGCGCCGGCGGCGTAGGCCGAAGCTGAGGTTGCGAGGTAAACGATGAGTTCGTTCGTGTTGTAATCAAGTCCTGCTACATCAAGGAAGCCGTCGGCATTAAGATCAGCGACAACCGCATGATGGACTTCGCCAGAAAGTGCGACCGCGCTTGGAGTCGTGGAAAACGTGCCGTCGCCGTTCCCCAGAACAGTCACAACATTGGAGGGAGTAGTGCCATCTTTGGGGTTGTCGACCGCGACCACATCCAGATAGCCACTGGTAGTGGTGACGAACAATGAGCCGCCCATCAGGGCATACTGGCTGATCGGATAGTTGTTCCCCTGCGTGAACGAGCCGTCGCCTTTGCTGAGGTAAACATCGAA
Organism: Candidatus Eiseniibacteriota bacterium; assembly: GCA_035500795.1. Lineage (GTDB taxonomy): Bacteria > Acidobacteriota > Terriglobia > Terriglobales > Acidobacteriaceae > Sulfotelmatobacter. The sequence goes on from DATJWZ010000074.1 coordinate 8,204, forward strand.
GCTGGAGTTGGCGCTGCTGCAGGCGTTGTTCATCGGGTGGACGACCAGAATGTCGTCTTTCTTGTCTCCATTGACGTCGCCGGCCACGATGACAGCGCAGTTGTCGGTGATGGTGGTTAGAACCGGGGTCTTGAATGTTCCGTCGCCGTTCCCTAGAACGATAGACACAGCGTAGGTGTAAACCTCGTTCTCGGTATCGTAATTAGCGACGATAGTGGCGAGGTCTGCCTTGCCGTCGCCATTGAAGTCGCCCGTGATGGCTGGATAGGCATTCTCCGTATCGGGATCATACGGCTCACCGCCGGTCGGAATTTGAGTCGCGGAAACAAATCCCAGCTTGCCGGTTGGAGGGTTCGTCTGATGACGACGGACCTTTGCGCTGGATTTTGGTTTCAATCGCGATGCGGTGCGAGTTCCAGCTTTTCGTGTGGCCTGCGGGGGTTGCGACTGGTCTGTAGGGGCTGCGGCTTTGGGCTTCCGGTGATGCGCGGCATTTTTGAAGTTGATTGGGGATTTGCGACTGGAGGAAAAATGAAATTGATGGTTTGTGTTTGCTGAGTTGTAGGTGCGTGACGCAAGAAGACCGATCGACGAACAAATAAGAAAAGTAAACGCACAAAGCAATACTCGTTTCATGAGCCTCCCCTTCCTGGTCCGAATGGACTCCAATACCCTGAAATACGGTGAAATACGCTGATTGGGGGGATCAGCGGTGTATCGAAAGACAAGTATTACGGGAGTGAAATCGAGGTTTGCCTGAGAGGAATTGCCCGAACCGGATTTCGCGAACAATGTAGTTCCGGATTTCCATTTTGACAAGTACTTTTCCGCATCCGCGAGAAGAGGGTTGCCAAAAATCCAGCTCAGGATGACGGCGAGATCAGCCGCAAAATCGGCCTTATGCAGATTTCCGAGGTCAGGAAAGATAGCCCTCAGGAGTACCAGAAGGCGTTTAGGACCAGGCGGATCAGCAGGCCTCCGGCTAACGAGACGACGATGCTGGCCAGTGTGCCCAGCAGGAAGTATTCGGCCCAATCGCGGTTTTCGAGGTCGCGGGAACGGATCAAGCCTTTTGCTGCCATCAGGAAGGCTAGGGCGGCATAGCTTCCTTCGGCAACGATCGCGAGCAGGAGAAGTCGTTCGAGATTGCCGATCCAGCGCCCGCGATTGAATTCGATGGTGTCGA
>DATJWZ010000075.1:0-6100 GCA_035500795.1 Candidatus Eiseniibacteriota bacterium
ACGAGCGCGACCGTCAGCGGAATCGGCGACTTGATCTTCACGTTGAGTTCCTGGCCGTCGTGGTCGGGCGTCATCAGGCTGTAGACCTTGGGCACCGTTGTGATCTCGTATTTTTCGTTCAGGATGCGGCGCCATCCGAAACAGGGCAGCACGCAATTGTTTACACAAGACCAGCTGAAGTACTGGATGTGCAGATCGTTTGGAGAAATCCGGATTTGGGGTCCTAGAACTGCGCCGATTGTCGAGACGATGGGCTTCTGAGGCTTACGCTCGTCGTGGAAGGTAATGATCATGGGGCGCTCGGACGGAAGATGGCATTCGTAGATCGAGTTGGTGACGTGTTCCTTGACACAGATGAAGCTGAAGTTCGGGGCAGAGTCGGGGTTCTGGATGGCGGCGTTCCATTCGTCGGCGTAGGCCATAGCCACGGTGACGGGATAGCGGGAGTCGATCTGGACGTGCATGTTGCCGCCTCCGGCAGCGGGACGGTAGACGCGGGCACCGTGCAGGCTGGCGGGCTCGAGAGGAATGGTCTCGCTGTTGGCAGGAGTCCAGTTGAAAACGCGATTGTCTTGCGCGCTCGAAACGGTGGCGAGGGCGCAGATGAACAGCGCGAAAAAGATTGAAAGATTCCTCATCTTATAAGTATTTGCTGGGGGCGTGGGAGGAGCTAGGGAATTCGGGGCGTGCCGATTACGGAAGTTTGGGCGGAAATCCGGAATTCGCATCGGCGGTCGCGATGAAAGTTTCAAGGTTTCAACGTTTCAAAGTCGAGTTGTTTTTTGGGCGGGGAATTGTTTTGCGCCCGGGCGAGTGTTCAGGCGTCCCTATGGGACGCGGGGTTCCTTGTGGGCGTTTACCCGGCGTTTAAACGCCGGGCTATTGTCAGTTGTCCCTCCGGGACATTTTGTTGGAGTGGCTTCATTTCTTCTTCTTCTTCTTCTTCTTCTTTGCTCGAGGCCAGGGACCACAGTTGCTTGATGCGAGGTGTAATCTTTCACCATGCTTAAGGATTCTGTTGACGGCCTTCAGCCTCCGCGATCTGGGCGTGGAGTTGGTCGATTGTGGGTGGCCGGCGGGACGGCGCTTTTAATCGGAGTGTTGGTTGGGGCGGTGTTCGTGGGCTCGGTCGGGTGGTTGCTTTTGTCTAGAAGTTCGGGGCGGGCGTTGTTGGGGCGGGTGTTTTCGGCGGTTACCGGTCGAACCCTCACGATTGATGTGAGTCAGCCGACTGTGGTGGATCGCATCCAGCGGTTGCAGCGCTTGGAGACTGTGGTTTACACCATGGACAAAATTGTGACCGGAGCCAAGGAAAATGTGTTGCCGGATTTTCTGACTGGCGATCGGCTGCTGATGATGGTGCATGGCGAGGTGGTGGCGGGGATCGATTTGTCGGAGCTGAAGTCGAATGATGTGCGAGTGGACGGGAAGAAGGTGCGGGTGCATCTTCCTGCGCCGCAGGTGTTCATGACGCGTCTGGACAGCGCGAAGACTCGCGTCTATTCACGGCAAACGGGACTGCTGGTGCCGACTGATCCGAATCTGGAAACGCAGGTGCGGCAGGCAGCGGAACAGCAGTTGCTCGAGGCGGCGATGGCCGATGGCATCTTGCGAAACGCGCAGGTGAATGCGGCGTCGACGATCCGGAGTTTGTTGCAGGGGTTGGGGTTTGAGGAGATTGAGTTGGAGTAGGCTGTCTGGTCCGCTTGAAAATTGGCGGACGTTTCTGTCCCCATACTATTCGGTGCGTCTCTGATATCGTTACGATGTGGTTGGACTATGCCGAAAATCGGGCGAAACGACCCTTGCTGGTGTGGGTCGCAGAAAAAATACAAGAGATGCCATCTCAATCGTCAATCGGAGAATCAATTGCCGTTCGGAGCAGTCGCTCAGCGCACAATGGCAGAGGCAAGGCTTAAGCACTGCCTGCATCCATCTGCAGGATCTGGAAACTGTGACAATATAGTTTCGGCGCATACGATTCAACGCTCGCGTGTCCTCGACCGGATCATTGATTCGAAGAATCACGTTTGCACGTTCTTTTCTCGCCACACTGATTTCTCCCTTGACGGGCCGAAGGTGCTTCCGGTCGGTTGGAAGGAAGCGTCTACTTTCACGGGCTTTTGCTCTAAGCATGACAGTGCTACTTTTAGGCCGTTGGAAACTCGGGATTTCGAAGGCTCGTTAGAGCAGTGTTTTCTCGTCGGATACCGGGCCTTATGTCACGAGATTCATCAAAAGTCTCGGATGCTGAAGTCCCACCGAACCTTCCTAAGTCTCGTTGATAGAGGATTGCCGATAGAAGAGCAGGTTGAAATGCAAAAGATGGGGTGGGCTCAGGAAGCTGGATTTCGGAAGGGACTAGAGGATTTTGAGCGGTTGAAGGCAATAATGGACGAGCAGTTGCTGAAGCGGGATTACTCGGGTTGGCACCGAACCGTCGTAAACTTCAAAGGCCCGCTTAGCCTCGCAAGCGCCGGGGCTGTTTCGCCAAACCGAGACATCGACGGCAAGCAATTGCAGGTTTTGCATGATCCCGATACTGTGGCCCAGGAACTCCTTTTTGGGATTGTGGCTACAGAGGACGGGGGCGCCGCCGTTTTCCTTTGCCGCGACGACGAGGCCATACCCCGGCAGTTTGTGCAAGATCTCGTGCGGAGAGAGCCAGAATGGGTTTGCAGCTTGATTGCGCAATTCGCCTTCGTCTACATCGAGAATACTTTCTTTTCTAAACTGTGGTGGGATTCTCTTTCTCACGCTGACCAAAAGCACATGAGTTCGCTAGCATGGGTATCCAATGCTTACTATGAAGACTTTACCTATTCTCGCTCGCGAAGGATTGTTCCCTGGGAGGTCGTGAGCATCTGCGCGACCGCCCAATAGTTTCGAAATGCTCAAGGGCGCTTTTCCATTTTTTAGTTTGTGTAAATCTCGTATTATTCGACAGTGATCCAGATCGACCCAGATCCTTCCGAACATCCCGAGTGCAATTATTGCCGGGAATTCCTATCGCCAGGTGCGCAAAGTTCGGGCGTCTGGAACGCCCCGATCTTGAATTCCGAGAATTTCGTAGTCGTTCCAACTTTGGGCCATTTCGTTCCGGGTTGGCTGCTGATCGTCCCTCGAAAGCACTATGTTTGCTTCGGGGCGGTTCCTCCGAAGTTCATCGATGAGTTTCTTGACGTGAAGCGAAAGGTGGAATACCTGCTTGCGTCTTTGTACAGTGCCCCGATTAAGTTCGAGCACGGCCCATGCTCACGTGGTTTGGCGGGTGCATGCATTGATCACGCCCATATGCATTTCGTTCCGACGACGATTGACCTGAAGCCTGAACTGGACTCGGAGTTTCACCACCGTAGTATCCAAGCCTTGGATGAGCTTACGTCGGAGTACAGAAGCGGCCGCCCATATTTCTTTTATGAGACCGCGGGCGGGCTCTCGAGTCTTTATCAGATTTCCGTGATTCCGTCCCAGTTTGCGAGAATGCTCCTCGCACGTAAATTAGGCATGCTGGAGAAGTATGATTGGCGCAAGTACAAGGGAGAGTTGGAACTTCGGGTCTTCCTAAAGGATCTGGAACGCATGAAAAGATGGGAGGCAGCCGGTGAACTCCACGCGTAATCCAAAGACCGCCAACGGGAACGCTCTAGATTCTCCGATTACTCCCACTGCAGAAGATCGCAGGAAATGGGAAACACAGTACCCGCAGGGGTCCCTATCACGGCAGACGATTGAGGGTTGGGGCCTATTTGCCGCCATAATCATAGTGTTATTGTCGGTATTTTTGGTGTGGAGATACTACTGTGGGCCACTTAGAGAGTTGATACTTGCCGCACAGGGAGGCCTGCTTGGGGGCCTTCTGCAGGACTCGAAGTTTTTTTACAAAAGTGTAGGCGAAGGTGATTGGATCTGGGACAAAAGCTGGTGGCGCCTCCTGACGCCATTGGTCTCAGCGACCATGGGCTTTTCAGTTTACATATTGGTGAGGGCCGGCATGCTTGCTTCAGGTTCCCATGAAGGAAAGGAAGATTATTACGCTTACACTATCGGATTCCTTACTGGGTTATTCGCCGACAATGCACTGCAAAAGTTGCGTGATATTGCGTACACGCTGTTTGGACAGGTAAAGGAACCCCCAACAAAGCCGAAGGCGCCAAGGGAGAGTCACAAAATCCAAAGCGATGCCTCTGACACGAACCTCGAAGAAAACTAATGCGTCGTCCGCTCATGACGTATTGATCGAAATTGTACGCGCAGAAGAAGAAATCGACACTATCAGTGTCGTTATGTACAGGGAGGCTCCCAACTGGCTAGACGAACCGCGAAATCGGGCAGTCACACGTGAGACCCTTGAGCGGGCGGTACAGCAGGACGTGCACGCAAGAACGTTGATGCGTTTCTCAAGAAGTGAAGTGCTCAAAGGAAAGCTCCTCAAATTGCAGAGAGAACTCTTGGGGCACCAGCTTTTAGGTCTTTCATCTCGGGTGACGACGCTTTCCCGCAAGGTGAGGCATATCCCGTTGATGGATTTTCGCTGTGGCATCTCCTCGAAGAACGAGAAGTTACTTCGCAACGGCCTTCCGAGGATCGGTCAACCCAAGGGATTCATACTCAATTCCGGCAGATCCTATCATTTCTACGGAAGAGGTTTACTCACTCCTGCGGGTTGGAGAGTGTTTCTGGGAAAATGCCTGTTGCTTCGAGATCTCGTTGATGAACGATATGTTGGACATCAGCTGGTTGACGGATATTGCGTCCTACGGCTCTCAGCGAGCCCAATGAAACCGTACGTTCCACGGGTCATCAATGAGTTCTAGACGAGAACTGTTTCTTGGCTTCGGCACTTCATAACGACCTCACCCCTTTACTACGAACATATCTTCTTCTATTAGTCCGCACTTTTGCGCCATCTCATAGCAGTAATGGAAGTGGGCGGCGTTTTGGTTGCGGCTGTCTGTGCCGAAGGTGAATTTCAGGCCGGCTTGCTTTGCTCGCTTGATGAAATTCTCGTCGGGGACGTGGGCTAGTTCGTTGACCTCTATCGCGATCTTCTTGGCGCGGAATGTCTTTTTGGGATTGGCGCAGAGGTCGATGATTTTGTCGATGCGCTGGGTCGTCCAGAGGTCGGCGTAGTGGCGCGCGATGGGAACGGGGAGGAACGTGGGCCATCCGAAGATGTCGATGGGCTCCGTCGTGAGGATCTGTTCGATGAATTGCATGTAGCGCTCGATGAAGGCTTCGGCATCGTCGACCATGGTGTCGATTTGCCAGATGGCGGTGTAGGTGCCGTCGGGGTTGGGGAGGGTGAGGGCGTCCATGAGGATGTAGTCGAGCTGGTCGAGGACGGGCTTGGAGAAGGCGCGGGACCATCCGGGATAGACGGGTTGCAGGCCGATGCGGACGGGATAGGGGCGGAGCTTGTCGATGTAATGCTGGAGGTCGGCGTCGGTGTTGATGGGGAATCCGGGGCCGGGGTGCTCGAGGATGCCGATCTGGACTCCGCGGTCTTTGGCTAGGGCGACCTGCTGGTCGATCGAGAGAGTGTTGCTTAGGTGGACGTGATAGTCGTGGACGGGGAACGGGGGCTTGGGCGGAGTGGGTGCGGTGGTTCCCATGTCTCGGAAAGACGGCGAGACATGGGGCATCCCTGACGTTAGGTTTGGGACGGTGAGGGCGGCTCCGGCTGCTAGGGTCGTTTCGAGGAAGGTTCTGCGGGTGGGCATGGTTTGATCTCCGTGGACTGGGAAGGATAGGGGAGTTGTGGGGCGGCGGGCAGTGATGAGGGTCACTATGACGTGATGGAGCGCGCCATTCCGGTGAGGGTTCAGGCGTCCCTACGTGACGCGGTTCACCTATCGCACGGGTACCCAGCGTTAGAAACGCCGGGCTATTGTCAGCGGTCCCTACGGGACGCCTGAGCCTTGGAGAAGACGGTTCGGGAAAAACTGGGACGGACAGCACGTCCACCAACTTTCCGGAACCCGTTGCAGAATCACATGGCAGTGTGATCCCAGTCCTTGTGGCCGACATCCATCCAAGCCCAGACTAGCCAAGGCGAAAGCGGTATGCGAGAGAATTAGCCAACACGAGCTAAGTACTT
>DATJWZ010000076.1:0-4621 GCA_035500795.1 Candidatus Eiseniibacteriota bacterium
TGGAAATACGCGTGGCAAACCAAGTGGCGTGCCAATGCGTTTCGCATCAACTTCGACTTGCATCGCGCCGGAGGGCTGTGGTCCTGGGTGTTGTTATTTGTCTTCGCGTGGTCCAGCGTGATGCTGAGCTTGCGGCCAGTGTATGAGCACGTCACAAAGGCCGTCTTCGACTATCGCAGCGATGAGGACACGATTTCTTCCGTGATGTTGCCGCAACCGCTTGACCACCCCAAGCTCAGTTGGCGTGAAGCACAAACGCTCGGAGAACGTGCCATGGCGCAGATCGCCGCCCAGCACGGCTTCAAGATTACGCGGCCTTATGGGATGGCCTACATCCCCGAGTTTGGTGTCTACACGTACGCCGTCCGCGGGAGTAACGATATTCGCGGGGAAGGCTGGGACACCAGCCTCTGGATCGACGGCAATACCGGCGCGCTTCGCGACGTCTCGTTGCCGTACGGCCAGCAGGCGGGCAATACCGTAAGCACCGTCCTTTGGGGCCTCCACTACGGCGACATTCGTAACTTTCTGCCGTATCGCATTCTCGTCGCATTCTTTGGAATAGCTCTAACGGTTATCTCGCTGACGGGCGTTTACATCTGGTGGAAGAAACGACATGGCAGGAAGTTAGCTACCCTTGCGAAGACGAGAATTTTGAGAACCAACGGTGCTGCCACCTTCCGGGTCTGAAAATGGAAAGGAAGAGGATCTCACGCGATGCGAAAAGCCGTGATTTACGCTTCATTGCTTTTACTGATGCAGGTTATGCCTGGCTCACCCTTGTCCGTGGCCGCGCAGGATCCAGACGGCAAGATTTTAAATTCGAAGTCGTGGCCGCCGTTGCCTAAATATGAGTCGTTGGATGAATTCGGCCAAAGCTATTTTCCGAGGGCAGTCTACGAAGAGGCTCGCACGCAGAAGGAATTCGACCTTTTGGAAATTACATATTCGAGCGACGGCCTTCCCGTGCGCGGAATGTTGATCAAGCCGAAAGGTCCGGGCACGCGAAAGTGGCCGGCGATCATATTCAATCGCGGAGGCAACGGTGACCTCGGGCGTATCACCGATAACGGACAGCCCTGCGGCGGCATGACGAACACTTCGTGCCTTGACGTTGCTGATCTCTACCTCTTGGCTAAAGCCGGTTTTGTGGTCATTGCCTCCGACTATCGCTACCGCGGGGCCACTGTGAAACGCGACGAGTGGGGCGGTGTGGAAGTCGACGATGTTCTCAATCTGGTGCCAGCACTGAAGTCGCTCGACTACGTGGACCCGGAACGGTTGTACATGCTCGGCCTCTCGCGGGGCGGCACCATGACCTATCTGGCGATCAAACGTGGGATTGCGGTGAAGGCCGCCGCGGTCATCGGTGGCGTTACGGACGTAAAGGCGTGGGTGGACGCGAGACCCGAGATGGGCATTGTCACCGGTAATGAATATACGGACGGTTTTGCCAAGATCTGGCCAGACTACGAACACCATGCCGAGGAGCAATATCGCGCCCGGTCAGCCGTCTATTGGGCCGACCAGATCAATGTACCTGTTTTAATCCTCCACAGCCGGACCGACAGACTTGTCCCTGTCACTCAAGCTCTCCGAATGGCGGAAGCTCTTCAGGAAAAGGGCAAGGTGTACGCACTCCGCATTTACGAGTACGATGGCCATCCGTTGCCACGGAATCGCGACGACCGTGATCGCCTGATCGTCGATTGGTTCAACCGCGTCGGCCAAGGTAGCCGATAGTCAACTGTTCTGTCTGCGCCGACAGAGCAGCTTTACTCATGCAAGGGAGAAAATGGCTTGGTCTCGATCACCGGCATTTATCTCTGGTGGAAGAGGCGGGAACTCTCTCAGCCAATACAAAGGTGAACTGTTTGCTGCTTTCAAAGGACTCGCGTTCGCGCTCCTCGAGCAAACTAGCCAATCATATACTCAAAATATATATAATTAAATGGTAGCGATATCGGGATTTAAGCTGTTCGCCTAAGTCCCAAGGAATTTTGCTGTTTTCTCTTTTGTTTCCAGTAGGGCCACAGCCCGGGGGCGCCCTCGGACGCCCCTCGCGGCCTTGACTACCTATACCCGGTACTGGCGGAAAAAGCTACGGTGAATCAGGACTGATAGGATTACTTCTGGGTTGCTCGCAACTCATCGCCAAAACTCGTAACGCAAGGATTGCCCGTGCCAAGGCTATAATGGTGCGCACGGATGGCTCTAAACTCTGGCACAAAACTTGGGCCGTATGAGATCCGGTCGCAGGTGGGCGTAGGCGGAATGGGCGAAGTGTATCGGTGCCTGGATACAAGGCACCATCGCTTTGTTGCCGTTAAGGTGCTCCGGCAGGACGTTAGCTCACTCGTGGGGGCGGAACGGTTTCTGCGCGAGATTCGCATTGCAGCACAACTAACTCATCCACACATCTTGCCGCTTGTCGATTCAGGTGAAGCGGACGGCGTCTTGTTTTATGTGATGCCGTACATCGAAGGGGAGACACTGCGGAACCGGCTGTCGCGAGAGGGCGAGTTGCCAGTCAGCGAAATTACTCGCATCCTCCACCAAATCACCGATGCACTCGCCTACGCGCATGCGCATGGTGTAGTCCATCGGGACATTAAGCCCGAGAATATTCTTCTGAGTGACCGACATGCCCTGTTGGCAGATTTCGGAGTGGCCAAAGCGCTGAGTGATTTATCAAGCTCGGGTTCAACCGCGACTACGAATCTTGTCACGGCCATAGGATCAACTCTTGGAACTCCGACGTATATGGCGCCCGAACAAGTGGGCGGCAATTTGGTGGACCATCGGGCGGACCTCTACGGTGTGGGCGTAGTCGCCTACGAAATGATCGGCGGACGACTCCCGTTTCAGACCAGCTCTGCCCAGCAGATGATGGCCGCGCATTTGACGCAAGCGCCAGATCCTATAACCAAATGGCGGCCAGCCATATCGGTACGACTGGCCAACGCCGTGATGAAATGTCTAGAGAAAAAAGCGGCGGACCGTTGGCAGAGCGCCGCAGATTTGCTTTCCGAAATCGAAGCCGCGGGCACGGAGATCAAGACTCTCGCAACTGTGGAGATTGCAAATGAGCTGACCGTGCACCGATTTACTTTGAGCGAGCGGGTATGCCGCAAGCTGAACCGGGAAACGCTCGACCCACGCATCATTGGCGATCACTTGAGCTATGTGGACAACCAAGTACGCTCGGACGTGTTGGTTTTCTTCCTTCACGGATTGGGTCTTGATCACGCTGACTTTGAATCAATCCTGCAGCGACTCAAATATCGCGGAGTGAGCCCCACACTTTACGGCTGCGAGCCAGAACGGCGTGGGCGCATATCGCTTTCGCTTGCCGACCACGTTGTGATCTTAAGGGAATGGTTGAAGGACGTTAGAGCGCGCTTTCATGCCGAAGCGGTGGTCATGGTCGGGTACTCGATGGGGGCGGACATAGGGTTCGAGCTGCTGCTGGGAGCCACTGACGAGCCGACGCCGAGGATAGATGCCTTCTTGTCGCTGGAATCCAATTTGAGCTTGGACACGTGCTTCGTGTCTCGCCTATTGGCTGGCATCGATCCCACCCATCCGGAATTGTCGATTGCCAAACTCCGCGGCCTGAGCGACTCGGCCGCGTCGCTGGACGAGTGGCTGAATGTTGAAGAATATCTGGTAAAGATCTTGCGCAAGTTCCAGGGGGATATCGGGGTGCTGCAGAGGACCGCGGCGGACATCGTACGCCTGTTTAGCGAGACACAGGGATTCGAAGTGTTTGCCCGATGGTTCCGGGGAGCGCGTGAACGCGTGCGCGCAATGCGTGTCGTATTCTCAAGCGATCCAAGGACTCGGGCGGCCTTAGCCCGACTGAAGCTCGACAACCTTGACAAAGGTATCCTCGGAGGAGAATTCCCTGAGGACATTATTACTGTGTCCGAAAACGCGGACCACTTTAGGCTGATGGCGACAGAACACGTCGTGCGTCAGGTTGACGAACTCGTCGCAGAGGCGCGAGCGGCCTCGGCGCAGCGTTCTCCGCTTACTTCAGGTTCCGCTGCTCAATAAACACTACTTGCAGGCCGTGAAGGTCCGTAGCGATTGCTTGTGAACAGTCGGCCAACTGGAAGTTATCATCGGACGAATCGACTAACGGTTTTGCGCCAGGTGTGTGTGAGGGAAAGACTGCCGCCACTACCGTAGCCGTAATTTATTGATTCTGTGGGGTTGGTAGCGATACCGGGAGTCGGTCATCGCTCTAGATTCAATGAGACTTGCGGTCGGCTTCCGGCTAGACGTTTTCTATAACGTCTATTCCGTGACACCCAATCTCCGCAACGGAAGTCAGTCTACAACAGAAAACTCGCTTGCCAACGAAAAAAGGTAACAGAGGTAACAGGGATGCTCTGCATCAGACCATGTCCCGTTCCCGGTGCTCCTGTCCTATGGACATACAGGCATACATATGGTACTGTATGACCATGAAGCGCACAGCCCTCTTCTTGAAGGAAGAGCAACTCAAGAAGCTGCTGGCGCTGTCCGAGAAAACGGGCGCTCCGGTTGCTGAACTCATCCGGCGTGCCATAGATCGCTACTTGCTTGATCGAGCCAAGGAACTGAAGTAATCGGG
>DATJWZ010000077.1:0-4541 GCA_035500795.1 Candidatus Eiseniibacteriota bacterium
TAGAGATCTCCGGGTCACAAGTGCTGATCGGGTTTCTGCTCGGGTTGTGCCTGGTGTGGCTGTTCGTAGCGGGAATTGTGCGATTTTGGCTCTTCGCGCGGTGACAGAAACTCGAGACTAAGTCACAAGGTGAGCGATGCACAACTCCCAAGGATTTATTGAAATCCTCTTCGGTACTTGTTCTGAAGGAGCATTGAGCGGTGGAGGGCGGCAAGAATGAAAACAATGGGCAAGGCTCTACTTGAACACTACAAGCTTCCAGCACGGAGCGCGCATTATCACGTCAATGGCCGGTGGTACTGGAATCTAGAGAAATTTCCTGGCGTATACTTCGACGCAACTGGCTACCTCATATTCCTCACGAAGCGGGACTACTCAGAGTGTGAATACTTGCGCATCGGTCCTGTGAACACTGGCGTTCGGAACAAAGCAGCGGGAATCGCCGGGATTCCAGGATACGTAAGGCTTGACCCGGCCCCTAGCTCTCTCTGAAAGCGGACCTGCTGCGATTGTGTGGGAATCCCGTTGATACTTGAGCGATGCAGCCAGTTGGGCAGGGTTAAGTTCTCTCGGATTCATGCACGGCAGGAGATGCAACGGCCATGATCTCGTGCCGTTAATAAAAGCATCTAGTCTGCACGCCACCGAAAAGGAGAACAGAACTGCAGGAACGATCTGCGACTCACATCGCAACGCAGCAAGAGACGAACCAGATCATGATTTCGCAGATTCGACCTGCTCCTGAAAAATGGCGTGGAGTGCCCAAAGCAATTGCCTCGCGTTCACTGGTTTTGTGAGGAGCGAGCGTACTCCCAGTCTTTCAGCATTCATTTGATCCTCGGGATTGAAGTATCCCGAAGTCAGAAGAATGGGGATGTCCGCTCGCAAATTCCGCAGCTCCCGCGCCAGTTGCAATCCCGACATGGCAGGCATGGAGAGGTCCGTGATCACAGCATCAAACGCTTCAGGTCTTCGCCGGAATACTCTCAATGCCGCCTCTCCGCTAAACAAACCCGTTACTTTGTAACCGCTTTGCTCCAGCATCTTGGTGCCGACAAATACCAGCACCGATTCATTGTCCACAAAAAGAACGTGTTCTCCTCGACCGGCAGGGGCGTCGCGTTCCGCGGCTTGCATGAGCTGAACAGCCCCTGGTAGCGCAGGGAAGTAAATCTGAAAGGTCGTGCCTTTGCCGGGCTCGCTGTAGACCTTCAAAACTCCCCGATGTGCCGCCACAATTCCGTGAACGACAGACAATCCAAGTCCCGTGCCTTTGCCCATCGGCTTGGTGGTAAAGAACGGGTCGAAGATGCGTTCCAATGTCGCCGCATCCATTCCGCAGCCGTTATCGCTGATCGACAAGCGTACGTAGGGTCCCACAGGAATTTGCGCGTAAAGCTGAATTTCCTCCTCTCGCACGACAGGGACATCCACCTTCACTTCAATAAGCCCGCTCTTGTCCGCGATGGCGTGGGCGGCATTCGTCACCAGATTCAAAATGACCTGACAGATCTCCGTCGCGTCTAGGCGTGCCAAGGGTAGGTGGGGGTCCTGTGTGTACCGGATTTCGATCATGGCCGGCAGCGTGGCTCGCGCTAACTTCAGGGCTTCTTCCACCAAGAGGTGGAGGTTTTGCTCCTCCAGATTCTGTTCCTGCGGTTTGCTGAAGGTAAGAATTCGCCGTACGAGATCTGCGCCTCGCAGCCCGGCTTTCTCTATCTCCACGAGGTGAGTTTGCGCGGAATGATCCGAAGGAAGTCCCGAAATGGCCAGCACTGCGTTGCCATTGATCGCGGCGAGAATGTTGTTAAAGTCGTGGGCAATGCCACCAGCGAGCGTCCCCAAAGCTTCAAGTTTCTGCGACCGCAATTGCAAGGCTTCGGCGCGTTTGAGTGCGGTAATATCGGTACTCACTTCCAAGGTCCGGACAGGCTTCCCCGTGGAACCACGGTGCAGCACCCATTGGCTGGCAACCACAATGCGTTTTCCATCACGCGTTCGGTGGACAAGTTCACCTTCCCATGCCCCCTCCTCCAGGAGCGTCTTTTCAATCTCTTCGAACGCTTGAGGGAATTCCGTCTGCAACAACTCATGCGAGACTTTTCCCAGCGCCTCTGTTTTCGTGAACCCGTAAATTCGCTCGGCTCCTCGCGTCCACAAGACGATTCGATTCTCAATATCCCGCACAAGCGCCGGTGCAAGATCCAGCAAGCTCGCCTGCTGCCGTATTTCCTCTTCCACACGCTTGCGTTCCGTAATGTCGCGGGCAATCGTCGAGGCTCCGATCACTCTGCCTGAAGCGTCACGCACGGGTGAGACGGTCACAGCCACATCTATGCAGATGCCGTCCTTCCGGATTCGCTGGGACTCGAAGTGATCAATCGTCTCGCCCCTAGCGATCCGATTGAGAATATCTTCTTCCTCTTCCCGCCGCTCGGGCGGGAAGAAGTCAGCCATACGCTTCCCAATGGCTTCCGTCTCCGTATACCCATACAATTTCTCAGCCGCTGGATTCCAGCTGGTAATTATGCCGTTCGACGTCTTGCTGATGATGGCGTCGTCGCTGGACTTTACGATCGCCGCCAACTGTGCACTCGCTTCGATCCGCGAGATGGAGGTCAGACGTCCGAGTCTGCTCGGGATGTGCGCCCGGAATTTGCTCCGGCACAAATCGATCCAAGGGTGACCCTGATCGACGGTGCGATCTGCCTTAGGCGTCAAGCTAAGCGTGATCGACATATCCGTTACCGGCTTCCTGCATCTCTCGCCTCTGGAGAGCCTTCCGTTGTATGCGCCTGAATGCGAGTGCACTTTTCATACCAATCCAGTAGTTGTCGAGGTTTCGAACAATCTTCTTGCAACCCAGTCTGATTCACAAGAAAAGTGCCGCAAAACCTCGCCAACAGAATGGCCATACTGTCGAAGGTCCGACGCGTCCAACCTTCGACAGTCAAGGTAAGCGACGGTTCCTTTTGAGAATTCGAGACGAGCGGGTTGGCCCAGCGCCTGCCTCCGTCAGGGCGACATGCACAACAAGAACTAGGAACCAAGTGGGCATTCAAAGCGAATTAAGCTCTTGCCTTGCCCGCAATCATCAACCTATTCATTTCATTGACGTTATGTTTGGCGTAATTCAATGTAAACATCCGAAATCGGTTCGTCAGCAATGACTCAGGAATTCCTAAATCACACTCGCCCCCCAGAGATAGAGACCTCTTTTTTGGAATGGCTCGGACCCAATCGAAAGAGGGCGTGAGCGTGAATCCGTTCGGCAATATAAATGCACTTACAGGTTGTGAATCCTCGGTTTCCTCAGAATAAGCGCTCCCTCTTTCTGAGTTGCGGAATCGGCTAAGATGCCCGTCCGATTCAGATTGTGAAAGACGGAGAGGAATCAGGTGCAGTCCTCACCGAAATCAAATCAGGGAGAAAGAAATGGAGACCAAAACAAAGAACACCGGATCCATAGTACTGGCGGCGGCGCTGCTGGCTGGCATCTGCTTGTTAAGCCCGCAGGCAAAGGCCGACGTCGCCGCGGGCGAGACAACGTTTAAAGCGAAGTGCGCTGGGTGTCATGGAGCGGATGGCAAAGGAAAAGAAGTAATGAAGACACGGGATCTGGCTTCTGCTGATGTCCAGAGCATGAGCGACGCCGATCTGTCGGGCATTATCACCAACGGCAAGGGCAAGATGCCCGCCTACAAATCGCTGACGGCCGATCAGGTCAAGGACACCGTGGCGTTTATTCGCTCCTTGAAAAAGTAACCGTCTGGAGTAGTTTTCTTCGATTGCTCGTGCGAGGCAGGAGAATCAAGGATGCCGAGGCTAACAGTTCGCCCGTGGACCTGATTCCGCAGGAACACAATCAGCGAAGCAGTCGCCGGGCTCCAGCGTATCCTTCGTTGGGGCCCGGGCACTGTTCGAATTCAGATGAGAATTTCGACAACCGGAAGTAAGGCGTCCGCGATATGAGCCCAATCTTTTGGGTTCCTCGCGAATCGGCGGAGACACTGCGGGAGACGATGCAAACTGAGGAATCTTCCGCCGCGTAAGGATCGATTCGCGTCGCGGCGTGCCCCAAATGCTCCATGGGTGGCAGCACGCTGCCCCCAAATCAGGCAGCCATTGTGGGCTCTACCTGATCAAAAGCGGAGAACTTTCTGATGAAGAGTTCTTCTGTTGCTTGCGCTTTCTCATAACACCCGCCATTCGCCATGGGCAGGCCGCAGCAGGTGTGATCCGGAGGATAGACGACATCCACGTTCAGTTTCTCCAGTAGCTCCAGAGCGGCGATACCGGTCTCCGGATAGAAGAGGTCAACATAACAGGGGATCATCAGGGCAACTTGCATGAGTGCCCCCTATCGGAAGAGAGGTGGCTTTGGGAATCCCTATGCCGTAAAGTGCGGCTCCGACCAGGTGACCCCATAAATCGCTCCAAGAACACGCCAACCTTCCCCAATACTTCATGCGATCCCCGGCTGTGCAATAGCCAGCCAGTTGTTGTTCGACGTGGCAGTCTTTGCCAGCGACAAAAGCTCA
>DATJWZ010000078.1:0-14292 GCA_035500795.1 Candidatus Eiseniibacteriota bacterium
GTGATTCCAAGTTCCGGCGATATACCTTCTTGATCGTTTCTGGGAGAGGCCGGTCCCAGGTTTGTTGACCACAGAGCTGACGTCTGCTTGCCATCAGCATCGAATGCGTAGACTGTATTGTTCTCCGTCGCGACGAACGCTACGTTGTACTTGCTTCCGTTAATACTCAAGTTCGGAATGAAAAGCGGTTGAGCGTAAATCTGACCATCCACGGAATAAGACCGCAGCTTTCCGAACTGCGATGAATTCACCACAGACGGCATTAGCGTTGTTTCTTGCGTAAAAGCTCCATCGCGCGCGCTGTCGTTGTGGAACGTCAGGACCGCCCCCGGACTGGAGTTGACGATGGTTATCCCTGCGATGGCGCTCACCGCAGGATCTGCATTTGCGCTCACCGTAATGGTGTGAAGACCAGTGGCGTAAGGCGCAATGTAGAGCCCCGTCGAATTGATCGTTCCTATAGAGCTGTTTCCGCCAGAGGTACCGTCGACTAACCATGTAAGGGCCGGATTCGAGAGACCCTGTACTGAAGCTGTGAACTGCTGCGTGCCACTAGGGCCTACCGTTATACTGCCGGGCGACACCGACAAACTAAATACTGTAATCGGGGAACTCGCAGTCGCCGACGTAGAGGCTACGGCTACTGCAACCGTATGTGTTCCAACCTGTGCAGGCGCGGTGTATAGGCCCTGGTCGTTTATGCTGCCAACGCTGGAATTGCCGCCGCTAATTCCGTCCACCGACCAGGACAACGCAGGATTCGTTACGTTTTGCACGGTCGCAGTGAACTGCTGCGTCAACCCAACACCCAACGTGGAAGACGCTGGCGTGATCGATACCGACGGAGGCGGCGGTGCCGCTTGAACAGTGACTTTCGCACTCGCGCTATCGGCTGAATTCGCATCGCTCGTCGCGGTCACTGTGTGATTCCCAGCCTGGCTGGGCGCGGTGTACAAGCCCGTCGCGGTGATCGTGCCAACGGACGAGTTTCCACCCGCCCTGCTGTCAACCGACCATGTCACCGCTGTATTCGTGCTGCCCGTCACCGTAGCTCTAAACTGCGCCGTCGCTCCCGCTTGGAGAGTAATCGACGTTTTGTTCAGACTCAGGCTCACGGGCTGCGGAGTTGGGTGCGAAGTGGACTGGTTCCCGCATCCCGTCATCAGAAAGACGATCCCGAGTGCGAGCAGGCGCTTGCCGCTTTGCGAATATTCTGTGGGGACCATACGAAACGCTGGGATAGATGTACTTTTCTTTGGCGAGGTTGCTGCGATACCCTCACTGTCATAAGTTGGACCCGAATAAACTACACGCTATAACTACCGAAACACGTGGCCTGAGACCCGGATGACAGCTTGCCGACGAATTAAGCATCAGCTGGAACTCGAACTGCTGCACAACGATGTGAAAATCTCTTCATCTTGACAATAATGTCTACGCCAGAACACAATTCCACCCGCCGTTTCAATACAACGTCCCTGACATGCGTTCCCCCAAACGCGCAATTTCAGGTGCGTTGAGGCCATTCGTAGAACCAGCTCCGTGTAAAAGAGAATTCCCGCTTATCCCCGGCAACGGAGATTTCTCCGTAGAGCTTCGCGGACTTGCGGGCATTTCATCGCCGAGTGTGTGCCAGAAGAAACGAATTGAGGAGAACACTTATGCAGTGTCAGCGACCATCAAGAGTATGGCTCCCTGTTGTTGTGCTCACCGCCTTTGTAGTTCTAACCGCCAATGCTGTCGGAAGCAATGGCCGCGAATTCTCAGGATATTTCGATTTGAGTCACGTGCAACAACAAGGTGATCTCGTACAGGTAACACTCCATCTCAAAGTCTTCAATCATGGTGAGGATGATGCCCGGAGCGTAATTGTGACACTCGTTGACTCTTCACCGACCATGACGGTGCGTGGCAACTTCCAGCCAGTGAAGATTTGGAAAAGTGGGCACTTCATCGAAATGACCCAGCAGTTCAGCGTCACCCAACGCGAGTTCAAAGAATGGATGACGACGCCGATACAGCCCAATTTGCTCGTCTTTTTTCAAGACCCGACAGGAAGAACTCTACAAAGAGGCATACAGGTTAGCCGTCGCCCACTGGTTCGTGGAGAGCAGGAAAACTAACACCGAACTTTGCTGCCCGGCCAAATGAGAAAGATCCATGAGGAGAAAGAATACATGCGCCGCTTCGTGACATTGCTTGCTGTGCTGCTAACACTCGCGCTGGTGAGTCTTCCCGCGCTCTCGCAGGATGTAATTTCCACCGCGATTGGCGGAGGCCCGAATAATATCCCTGCTCTAGATGCGAACCTTTACAACCCCTATGGCGTCGCCGTCGATTCCGTAGGAAACGTCTATATCGCGTCGTACAATCAGCACCGCGTCTTTAAGGTAACTTCCGCAGGAAAGATTATCGTGGTCGCGGGAAGTGGAGCACAGGGCTTTAGCGGAGACGGTATTTCGGGCGGCGCCGCAGCTGCATCTCTGTGGCATCCCTTCGCCTTGGCGCTGGACACCAGTGGCAATCTTTACATCGACGATCAATACAACTGCGTAATCCGCAAAGTTGATAGTACCAATACGATCACAACGATCGCGGGTACTCCCCAGTCCTGCGGCTATTCAGGCGATAGCGGGAAAGCAACTTTAGCGCAGCTTTACTACCCCGATGGTGTGGCCCTCGATAGCTCAGGGAACCTTTTCATCGGCGACAACAATAATTGTGTGGTGAGAAGAGTCGCTCTTTCGTCGAACACCATCACCACCTACGCCGGAAGTCACACTTGCGGATATAGCGGCGACGGCGGATCTGCCACCAGTGCTCAACTGAACGCCACCGCGGGAGTCGCGCTCGATAGTAGTGGCAATCTGTTCATCGCCGACTACGGCAATTGCGTGATCCGCGAAGTGATCCGCTCCAATCAGAAGATCACTACTGTAGCGGGGAATCACACCTGCGGCTACAGCGGTGATGGCAGCTTGGCCGTTAATGCCGAGATGAACCAAGTCTTCGGGCTGGCTGTGAACGGCACAACAATCACGTTTCCTGACTATTACAACCAGCGTGTTCGGCAGTTCGCCATTGGAGGAAACATCGCCACAGTCGTTGGAAACGGCAGTGCTTGCTCCGGCACCTGTGGCGAGGGTGGTTCGGCACTCAATGCACAGGTCTACAGCCCAGTGGGTATCGCTTCAACCAGTGCAGGCACGTTTTATCTTGGCAACAACAACAATTATGTGATCGATTCCTTCACCGTCGGCGGGAACCTGAATCTCCTTGCCGGCAATCACTCATACATCAATGAGACATTGATTACCGGTGCGCCAGCTAATGGCGTCGTTCTCTACTATCCCTTCCAGCTTTCGGACGATGCTTCGGGCAACGTGTATATCGCGGACAGCCAAAACCACATGGTTCGGGAAGACGTAAAGTCAACAAGCCTGGTGAACTTCTTCGCTGGCAACGGAACGTATGGATATTTGGGCGATGGCGGACAGGCAACGAGCGCCGAAATCACGAACGCGTTCGGCGTAGCGAAAGACAGCAACGGGAACGTCTACATTGCGGATACGAACAATTGCCTTGTGCGGAAGGTGAATACAGCGGGCGTCATCAGCACCGTTGTCGGTCTCGTGATTGGCGGGACCAGTCCCCGATGCGGATTTATAGGCGATGGCGGCCCAGCCACGAGTGCCGAAATTAACTCTCCGTACGGAGTAGCGGTAGACACCAAGAATAACCTTTACGTTGCCGACACTAGCAACCAGGTAATCCGGAAGGTCACAACCGCCGGAATCATTTCTACCATTGCGGGCATTGGCGGCCAACCAGGATACTCCGGTGACGGAGGACCGGCCACGAGTGCCCTGCTTTCCAGCCCAGAAGCCGTGACCGTCGATGCGGCGGGGAACGTCTTCATTGCTGATTATGGCAATTGCCGCATTCGAGAAGTGAACGCGATCACTGGACTCATCAATACGGTCGCCGGCAACGGGTATTGTGGTTTTACCGGAGACGGGCCGGCAGTTAGTGAGGGTCTTGGCTATCCGCAGGGTGTGACCGTCGATGTCAACGGGAACCTTTTCATATCAGACTACAACGAGAGAGTTCGATGGGTAAGTCCTACCGGCATGATGAAAACCATTGCTGGAACAGGACAAGCCGGTTTTCAGGGTGATGGCGGGCCGGCAACTTCAGCACAAATCTATGAGCCGGTCGGAGTGGCTCTGGATCCCTCAGGCAATCTTTTGGTCTCTGACTACAACAACCTGCGCGTTCGGGGTATCACTGCGTTCCCTGCGATCAATACAAGCACTACTAATCTATCGTATGGAATAACGAACGTGGGAACCACAAGCGCGCCGCAAGTCTTGACCGTCAGCGCCCTGGGCAGTGCACAAATCTCTAACATCACGACCAGTGCAAGCTATGGTGAAGCAGACAACTGTCCCTCCAGCCTCACGAACGCACAAACTTGCAAAATGTACGTCTACTTCGCGCCGACCAGTTCCGGAACCATCTCCGGCAGTGTGACCATCAACTCAAACGGATTGTTCAATCCCGTTAGCACGGTCTACTTGACAGGGCTGGGCAGCGCTATCAAGTTGAGCGGGGGACCGCTGAACTTCGGAAACGTCCTGGTCAAGACGACCAGTGCCCCGCTTAGCGCGACAGTGACCAATGCGGGCACAAGCGCGGTCACCATGGGAACCATCAGCATCACCGAGACGACGGACTATACGATTTCCTCGAACAACTGTCCGGCTTCCGGAAGCACTCTGGCTGGCGGGACAAGTTGCACGATCAGCGTAACCTTCACCCCGCTGCGCACAGGAGTAAAGCGCGGTGCGATCGTCATCAATGACAGCGATCCTTCCTCACCTCAACTCGTCGGCTTCACTGGGACGGGCACGAGTAAAGTTACTCTGAGCCCCACCACCATCCAGTTCGCTACGACAGCGGTCGGCGCAACTAGCGGCGCGACCAAGATCACGCTGACCAACACCACAGGTACCTCATTGACCTTGAGTACGCCCGCAATCTCGATCACGGGACCGTTCTCGGCGGCTAGCGGCACGACCTGTACCAACGGACTCGTGATAGCCAATGCCGGAACGTGCATCATTAACGCCGTGTTCAAACCGACGAAAGTTGGAAACGCTTCGGGCACAATCAGCGTCAACGACAACGACGTCACAAGCCCACAGACGGTCGCCGTCTCGGGCACCGGAACCGGCATCAAATTCACCCCGGCTTCGGTCAACTTCGGAACTGTCACGAAAGGACAGCAAGTCTCGACGCAAGTGACTATAACCAATGTGGGAACGACCAACGTGTATTTCTTGGGAGGTGAATTCACCGGGGCGAATAGTTCCGACTTTGCTGACAACTACAACACTTCTCCGCCTTGCGGGAACAACTCTAACAATCCGCTAAAGCCGGCGGGGACTTGCGTCATCACGGTCTACTTCACACCAAGCAAAACATCGGCCGAGAGCGCCGCCTACAAGTTGTTCGACAACAGCATCGGAAGTCCGCAGTCTCTGGCAGTTAAAGGTGTAGGACAATAGTTCAGTATTCTTGTTGAGGGCCGCCGGATAACATCCGGCGGCCATTTTTTCGCGTGAACACGAATTCGTCTCGCATGATTGACCCCCGATCGAACAAGTGGGACACTTTCAGTGCCGCGTTATGATGATTTGCAGGACCATGCCAAAAAATTATTCTCTTGTTTGCTTTTGTGCTTTAGTCTGCTTGGTTAGTTCGTGCCTTTTCGGCCAAACGTCACGCTACGACCCCTACAACTTTCCGGGCAACTCGACCAGCAGTGTTACTGGTTACAAGACGACCGGCGGTACTCAGCTTTTCGTGAATGTATTTGCCGAATCCACAAAGACCCGGCTTGATCGTCAATCGCTGGTAAAGCTAACCAACCAGACCAATCAGAGCGTGAGTTGGCAAACGACCGCTGACAAGTCTCAGGCCGGCTTCGGTGATATTCCGTTCGGACACTACGACGTCGAGGTCAGTGCGATCGGGTAT
Source organism: Candidatus Eiseniibacteriota bacterium (assembly GCA_035500795.1). Classification (GTDB taxonomy): domain Bacteria; phylum Acidobacteriota; class Terriglobia; order Terriglobales; family Acidobacteriaceae; genus Sulfotelmatobacter. Next base: position 6,043 of record DATJWZ010000078.1, read on the forward strand.
CTCACTGCGCATAAGGAGTTCCATGTCATAACCGCGACCGTGCCGATCATTATTGATATCATTTTGCAAAAGGATCCCGCCGCGGTGAATTTGGACGTTTTGGGCGAAACACTTTCGCCCAAAGCCCGGAAGGAAACAAAGCGTGCCATCTCCGACTTGAAGTCCGGTAAATGGGTCGATGCAACCAAACATCTGGATACTGCTTATCGGCTGTCGCCTTCGAATCCAGACCTCACCTTCCTCTTGGGATACGCGTATTACCAGAGGAAACAGTACGACGAGGCTAAGACTCTCCTTGGCGCTGCAGGAACTGCCCAGGCACTTACACTTCTCGGACGTATCAGCATCCAGCAAGAAGATTACGGAAGAGCCATCTCCAATCTGGAAAAGGCAATCGTTGCTGATTCCAATTCTTGGGTGGCGCACGACTTATTAGCCACTTCTTACCTGAAAGAACGAGAGTACGAAAAGGCACGCGACGAAGCACGGATCGCGCTCACCCAATCCGACGGAAAGGCTCCGGCGTCCCAGTTAGTTCTCGGGCAGGCGCTGGTCAACTTGGGTCAGAGACAAGAAGGGATCAAGGCTCTTCAGGAATTTGTCACGACGTCGCCGACGAATCCCAATATCCCGCAGGTAAAGACCCTGATTGCGCAACTTGAAATGCCCGCTCCACTGAACGGAGGATCCGAGCAGCCGGCTCCCGTATCGTCGCCATTACCCGGAATCGACCCGATGCTCGCCGCTGCGGAGCCAACGTTTTCTGTGAAGCCATGGCAACCACCCTCAATCGATGAAAACAAACCTTCGGTGGCTTCGGGCGTGGCCTGTCCTGTAGACAATGTCGTCCAGATGACGAGTGCTCGCGTTCAGGAGTTTGTCAGCGACATTTCGCGGATTGCTGCCATTGAACACCTTTTGCACGAGCAACTCGACGAGATTGGCGATCCGCTTACGAAAGAGACTCGCACTTTCAACTACGTAGCTTCAGTAACTGAGCCGACACCTGGCTTCGTGGAAGTAGACGAATATCGGCAGGATAACCTGGGCCTCGCGGATTTTCCCGACCACATTGCGAGCAGCGGTTTTGCCACTTTAGCTCTGGTATTCCATCCTTCGCTCCGCGACAACTTCGAGATGACCTGTGAAGGCCTCGGCGAGTGGCACGGACAACCTACGTGGATGGTGCATTTCCGCCAGCGGGATGACCGTCCAGCGAGAATTCACGATTACAAGGTGGGTGGTTCGGTTTACTCGCTCAAATTGAAGGGCCGAGCTTGGATCACCCCCGACAGATTTCAAATCGTGCGCATCGAGTCGGAACTTGTGAGTCCTGTTCCCCAAATCCGCCTTGCGGGCGAGCACCAGGTTGTGGAGTACGGTCCAGTTCCTTTCGCGAACAAACACATTGAACTGTGGCTCCCGAAAAGTGCGGAAATCTATCTCGATTTTCGCCGTCACCGCTATTACCGGAAACACAGCTTCGATCACTACATGCTCTTCTCCGTCGATGCCCAGGAGCACCGCAAAGAGCCCCCCACTCCATCGCCAAACCTGCAGTAGTTTATCGCTGATCAGGGCCGCACAGTTGCAAATTCTTGCGACCGCAAAATCGGGGCGTAAGGTTTTTCAAAACAGATATTAAAAGTCGTGTTGGCACTTGAATCTTCCGGCACGGGCCGTTAAGCTTATTGCCTCCCCCAGATAACACGGGTTCCAGTCCATGATCCTTCCAGCCGGTTCACAGGATTCCCATTTGAGATTCTTGTCATTGATTTCAGTCGGTCATTTTCATCCGTCCACAGTCATCGATAATCAGTTTCTTACATCATTGGATATCGGGGTCGACGCGCATTGGGTCCTTGAACGCGTCGGTATAAAGGAAAGGCGTACCGTCCTCCCGCTGGACTATATCCGCCAGACCAAGAATAGCGATGCTAGAGCCTCAGCCGAGGCGTCAATGTTTACGGACGCTCAGACCGGCGCACATGCCGCAAACCACGCGCTCGATCGCGCCGGATTGAAGGCGAGTGACATTGGCATGGTCATCGCGGGCGGGTGCTCCCCCCAACTGACTATCCCCGCTCAGGCGTGCCTCACTGCTGCCGAGTTGCGGATCGAATGTCCAGCGTTTGATGTAAACTCTGCCTGCTCCAGTTTCGCCGCGCAACTGCATCTTTTGAATGGAATGCGTCCGGACACACTACCCGACTACATACTCATCATGAATGTAGAAAACAACACCCGGACGGTGAACTATAGTGACCGGCGAACCGCAGTTCTGTGGGGCGATTGCAGCACCGCTGCCATTGTTTCGCCCCGTGTACCCGGTCGTGCGCGGATTGAAACCTCTGTCTTGCACTCGGACCCATCTGGATGGAAAAGCGTCGTCATTCCCGTCGGCGGTCACTTTCAACAGGACGGCCAGGCAGTACAGGCCTTTGCGATCCGTAAAACGATTGCAACGCTGGATGAACTGGCTCTGGGCTTGCCGAGTGAAGATCAACCAGCTTTCATCGGACATCAGGCGAATGCTCTCGTTCTCGATGCGGTTTGCCGACGCCGCGGAACGCCTCCGGAGCGGCATTTTTCCAACGTTGAGAGCTTTGGAAACTGCGGTGCCGCGGGAGCGCCCAGTGTGTTGTCCCAGAACTGGGACCGAATCAACAGTGGCTACTTGAGCGTCGCGGTTGTGGGATCGGGTCTCACATGGGGCGGCGTGCGCTTCAACTTTTCTGATGACACAAAGGGAGACGCCGCCTGATGGACGCTACCGAGCGCCGGCGCCTGTTGGATTTACTGCCCCAAGCTAGGCCATTCCGGTTTGTCGACGAACTCCTGGAGATCGATCGAGAGCATGTGCTATGCAAGTACACGTTCCGGAAGGACGAATTCTTTTACCCAGGCCACTTCCCGGGCGAGCCGGTCACTCCCGGGGTGATTCTGACTGAAGCGATGGCGCAAGCCATGGCGGTGCACGCGATGTATTTGCTTTCTCTCGATTTGTCTCCGGCCGAATTGCAACAACATCGGGCGGTGCTGACCGATGCGCAGGTGGAATTTCGGAAGCCAGTTTTGCCGGGCCAGACGGTGTACGCGCGGTCGGTGGCAATGGCCTGGAGACTAAAGACATTGCGCTCCGAAGTCGAACTTCGAGATGAAGCGGATCGACTGCTTGCGTCTGGAACTCTCTGCGGCCTGGGAGTTTCGCGTGCATAGGGTGGTTGTTACCGGTCTAGGAATATCTGCCCCGAATGGGACCGGTATCCCGGCATTCACTAAAGCGTTGCGCGAGGCCAGATCGGGTGTGACGTTCCAACCACGAATGAACGAATTGCGTCTGGCGTGTCAGGTGGCGGGAACCCCGCACATTGATCACGCTTTGGTGGAAGCTACCTTCCTGGAAAGTACCACTCGGGTTATGAACAGCTCGATGACATATGCGGGACTTGCCGCCGTCGAGTGTTGGCGCGATGCGGGTTTCTGCTATGAGCGCGATCACCGCAGCGAAGTCGACTGGAATACAGGAGCGATTATTGGAACCGGTGTCGGGGGGATGGATACAGTGGCTGAACGCCTCATTCCGATGACCAACGCCGGAGAAGCGCGCCGAATGGGGTCTGGCATGCCTGAGCAGTACATGTCGAGCGCTCCTAGTGCGTTCGTGGGTGGCCTTCTCGGGTTGGGGGGCCAGGTCACCACCGTAAGCAGCGCGTGCGCAAGCGGAACCGAATCGATTGTGCAGGCATTTGAAAAAGTCAGAGCTGGGCAGTTGAAACGCATGTTAGCGGGTAGTTCCGAAGGCGTCTCGGCGCACGCATGGGCCGGCTTCGATGCCATGCGCGTATTGTCCCGCGTCCACAATGATGCTCCGGAAAAAGCTTCGCGGCCTTTGAGTGCGAGCGCGGGAGGTTTCGTTCCTGCAGCTGGTGGCGGTCTTCTCATGCTCGAGAGCCTGGAGAGCGCCCAGGAGCGTGATGCCCGGATCCACGCCGAAGTGCTCGGAGGCTGGGCCAATTCCGGAGGACAAAGGAATGGCGGCACCATCACCGCTTCCAACCCCGAAGGTGTGCAGCGGTGCCTTCGCCAGACCTTGGCGGCGGCGAATATTAGGGGCACCGATATCGATTACATCAATGGGCACCTCACCGCCACTATGGCTGATCCCAAAGAGATTGCCAATTTGTTGGCAGGCCTGAATCTGACGCCCGACAGGTTTCCGCTGATCAATTCAACGAAGTCCCTCATCGGCCATGGACTAGGGGCATCAGGTTCGATGGAATGCGTGGCCACCATACTCCAATTGCGCGACGGTTTCGTGCACGCCTCGATCAATTGTGAGGACCTTCACAGTCAGATTCGTGATATACAGGATTCAATTCCCTCCGCCTGTAAATATGCAAAACTTTCTACTGCCTTGAAGGTCAGCTTTGGTTTTGGGGACGTGAATGCATGTATCATTTTTAAACTCTGGGGAGCCAATAATGAACAGGGATGAAATCCGTGAAAATGTATTGAAGCTACTAAGTAAATTCTCCGGTCGCGGGGCGAAAAAGACGGACCTGAGTGAAGCCACAACCCTCGATGAATTGGACGTGAACTCGGCTCGAATGATTGATATCGTTCTCGATCTCGAGGACCAGTTCGGCGTGGCAATCGATGACTCCAACGCACCGAAATTGAAAACAGTCGGTGATCTGGTCTCTCTGGTGGACAACCTCGTCAATGTTCAGAAGGCCTGACTGGACGCCCTCGCCATATTCATTTCCTTACATAAAAACCTGATGAATCCGGTGCCGCCGTGCCGGATTCATGCTGCAACCACTAAAAATTGTTCAACCGAGTATGAGGACCAGGACGTCGGACACCACATAGGCCATGAGAGTTAAATGTCGATGATCTGCGAAAATTGACATCGCCCGAAAGTTGCTCGGCCTGAGGCATGATCTTCGGTTGCCTTCTCTGAGTACCGATTCGTGCTACGACTCTGCACATTCGTGCCGGACTTTAGCCCGTAGTGGCCATTCACTCCAGCGCCGAACCAATCTAATCTCCTCACTGATCAGTGCTTGAGGGAAGCCGATCAACATACGTCCCAAGACTCAATCGAGCCTTGGGCGTTTGTTTTTGAAAGAGATTTGTTGCTAGCAGTGATTTCGCGCACTGCATGGCGGCCTGATTCCTGCTAAACATTTCTTCACAAACAGGGTCCTCGCCGCTCAAGCCCTTCCGAGGAGGTCTTATGCCGCTCTCCACGCTGCGCAATTTTCTCGATTCGCACAATATCAAGTACATGGTGATTTCTCACTCGCTCGCTTATACCGCGCAAGGCGTTGCCGCGCTCGCCCATATATCGGGCAAAAAACTCGCCAAAACTGTGATCGTTAAGGTCGATGGAATACTCGCGATGGCAGTAATTCCGGCTTCCGAGCACGTTGACTTGGATCGCCTACGCGCTCTGACAGGCGCTCAGATCGTTGAGATTGCAACCGAACGCGAATTCAAGGATGCGTTCCCAGATTGCGAACTCGGAGCGATGCCGCCTTTCGGGAATCTCTACAATATGGCGGTCTACGCAGATTCAGCCCTGTCAAAGCATGACGAGATCACGTTCAGCGCCGGATCACACCGCGAACTGGTCCGCATGGGCTGGAACGATGTGGAGAGGCTGGTGAATCCCACGGTTCATCCTTTGACCTATCGCGCAGTGGTTATTGCCGCATAGTTTATGCGGGCATCGTCCTGTTGCTGCGCGATTAAGTGCAACCGCTTGCACATACAAGTATCCGTCTCGTTTTATGTTGACGGCGTACACACAATCCAATATCGTTACTCGGACCTTCTGGCGCAGTATTTAGCTTGTGTCACGAGAGTCATTGTCTGATTTCGCCCTACTAGGTCTTGGGGTTCCAGGAAAAACTGATGAACGATATCTGCCGGAAATTGGTGTGGTGCGTGCTGCTATCGATAGTTTTGCCAGCATGGAGTCAGGTGAGGATTGTGAAGCTAAAAGATCCGATTCCAGTCTCATGGGTCAATTTTGCGTTTTCGTATGACGGACAAGTGATGGCTGCGAATTATGGCGGCGAGATTTTCCGTTGGACAAAGACGGGCGAATTTGTGGATCTGGGGCCCGGCGATCCCTATAACTCTTCTATCGGGATCTCTGGCGATGGCAATACGATTGTGAGCGGCATTATGGGTTCTGATGGAAACACTGCTCCGGCAATGTGGCAGGAGGGCACAGGGTGGGTCAACCTCGGGCATCCCTCAGAAGGCTGTGTGATGGATGGGAATTGGGGAGATGCGTGGAGCACGAATCGGAATGGATCGATTGTGGTTGGTCTCTCCTGGTATTGCCCTGGGGCGGAAGGTTTTGAGTGGACCGCGAAGAATGGGATCGTGGGGCTGGGGCATCCGCAGGGGGCAAGCAGCCGGGCTACCAATATTTCAGCCGACGGTTCGACCATCGTCGGTTTCTGGGAAGACCCGACGCAGGGCAACCGGCAACCGGTACGCTGGGTTTCAGGCTCGCCGGATCTTTTCCTTGGGAATATTGCCGGAGAGGCGATTGCGGCAAGTTCTTACGGGAAGCAGATTGTGGGTCAGGCTGCCGACGCGACCGGAAACGGACGCGCGTTTTACTACAGTGATGCCGACGGGCTGGTCGACATCGGCGTTCTCAGCGGAAACAACACGGACCAAAGCGTGGCATTTGGAATTTCCGACCAGGGACTTGTGATCGGATCGTGCACCAACCCGTTCAACTGGACAAGCAAGCCGTTTGTCTGGACGAAGAAATTTGGCATACGCCCGCTGCAAACGGCACTCGCTCATCATGGCGCAGTGATTCCGGCGGGGGTCATACTGACCAATGTACTGGCCATTTCTGGGAACGGTGCGGCCATGGTTGGGATGTGGCAAGACGCGAACTTTCATGTCGGCACGTGGATGGCGTACTTCGCACCGAAGGTGCTCAGCCAGTGACGCTACGGAGCAGAGCTTTAGGGGCAGCGTGAGTTCGCTGCCCTATTTGTTTGTCTCTTCAGAATTTCTTTCCGATTGCCATGATGTGCGAAGTGGCGCCAAGGATTGACGGTTCCTTTTCTACTTTGCGAACAACGTTCAGGAGCCGCTCGCGCTGAGCGGGATCGTTCCACAAGCCATCGAAGTCTCGAGCGAGCCATCCGGGCCCTTCGATGGCAACTATCTCCAGCACCTGAAATCCTGCCGCTAATAACTCGCGCGAAAGCTCGCCGGGGCGATGAAAGTACGCGTCGGTGAAATAGAGCGGATTGCCCGTTGGATTGCGGTGCTGACTTTCTTCGAGGTCGCGCTCGATGATCGGGGCGAAAGCTGGATCGTCAAAGAAGCCGTGCGTCAGGGAATCCAATAAAGATGCAAAGTGACTGATCCCTGCGGCCCAGGCCATGCCTCCGGTCTTAAGAACACGGTATGCTTCGCGCAGACAGGCTAGCCGGTCTTCCTTTTCGATCAGGTGATACAAAGGGCCAAGCAGCAGAACCGCGTCGGCCGACGAATCCGGGTGGTCGAGATGTCGGGCATCGCCCATTTTCGCCGAAGTCAATGGATGCTCGGGCTGGCTGTCTGAGGCGGCACGCGCTTGTTCAACGTGCTTCGGAACAGCATCTATGAGATGAACCTGATATCCGCGAGCGGCGAGCCAGCAGGCGTAGATTCCGGAGCCGCCTCCCGCGTCAATCACGTTCGCGGGCGGCATAGGGAGATGACGCAGGATGAGCTCTTGCGTGCGCGCGTGCTCAAGTTGAAACCAGCCGGTGCGAAGACGGGAGGCTTCATCGGCTTCGGTGTAGAAATTGACGATCCGCTGTTGGATTGTGCCATCGCTCATTTCAGTCCCGTAAAAGCCGGCTTTACCTCTGGACCAGTTTAACCGCTGAGACCGCTGAGACTTCCGCAGAGAACGCGGAGAATAGCATAGTGATTTTTACTTCAGCGGGAGGCTACTGTTTCAGTTTCAGATGAATTCTCGTGGAATGGAATGGTACTCATACTCGAGACCGCGTCGCGCAGTATCTTCAGGAACGCCTCAACTTCCTGCCGCGTACTGAACCGACCTAGGCTCACACGGAGCAGGCCTCGCGCACTTTCCGTGTCGTAGCCCATGGCAAGTAAAACGTTTGAAGGTTCTCCGGAGTGATGTGCGCTGCAGGCACTGCCCGCGGAAATCGCTACTCCGGCCTGATCGAGCGCGGTGAGAAGATGGCC
>DATJWZ010000079.1:0-2142 GCA_035500795.1 Candidatus Eiseniibacteriota bacterium
CCAGAGCCAAGTGCTGACCGTGTTGCCTGAATGCTGGCCCGAGGGCAGGAAAACCTGGCGAAGCGCACCTGTGTTACCGTCCACCCAGACGCCTGTGTCCCAGCCATGGCCGCGGATGTCGTTGCTCCCGCGGACGTCATATGTGTACACGCCAAACTCGGGAATGTAGGCGAGGCCGTAGGGGCGGGTCACTGTGAAGTGGTGCTCAGCTGCCATGTTTGCGACGAGCCGTTCTCCAGTCGTCTGGGCATCACGCCAGGTCAGCTTCGGATTCCAGAGAGGCTGAGGCAGCGTATATGTGGCAAGCGCCACATCGTCCGATTGATAGTCGAAAACAGCAGCAGTTATGCGTTCGTACACCGGCCGGAGTGAGAGCATCACGCTCGACCACGCGAAGACGAACAATAACGGCCAGAACCAGAGTCCTCCGGCACGGTGGAGATCGAAGTTGATGCGGAATGCATTGGCGCTCCACTTAACCTGCCAAGCGTATTTCCAGCGTTGCCAGAACCCGCCACTTCCGCGTGGCAACGTCAGATAGAAACCTACGAAGCAGTCCAGAGTCCACACCAGGGCAACGATGCCGAGCGTCCATGCTCCTACCGGTCCCATTGCCATCGAAGTGTGAAGTTTGTAGACGAACGGCAGGAAGTTGGTGCGCCAGTCTGCGCTCGCGCAGCAACGGCCGAGTTCACGTCCGGTGTAGGGATCGAGAATGAGATGATCAAAGTCCGACTGATATGGCTGGCCTGTGGCCGGATTCGTGCGAAAGCGGAGAGCGATGTACGCCTGATCGTTATCAATCGCAAAATATCCGGGTCGAGCCTGAGGCACCAGCGACTCGGCTTTTTCGGCGAGCGTTGCCAGATCGAGCGGCGCCTGGCCAGGCTCAGGCGACGCGTGCCACTGCGGATTCAGTACTCGGTCAATCTTTGTCCGGAACGCCAACAGTGTTCCTGTAAGCCCGACAACGATGAGAAATACCGTCATCAATAGCCCCGTCCAACGGTGCAGCCACACGAAATAGCGATGGATCATCCGGATGCCTCCCGTATTGCCAGCGGTCAAGTTCAAAATGACAACTTCAGTGCGAGTTGGATGGAACGTGGCGCTCCGAATTGATACAGCGGACTGAGGGCGCCGCCTCCACTGCTGTTCCCGCCGAGGTACTGTCCGAGTGTCATCAGCGAATAGCCGAACTGCGCGTTCGAACCAAAACCAAGATTGAGTTGACTGTTAGGCGGGGCAAAATTAGGGTGATTCAGCACGTTGAACAGTTCCGCTCTGAATTGCAGTTTCAGCGACTCGCGGATAGGAAAGTCACGGTGAACCGCGAAGTCCCACTGCGACGCGGGGAAGGCTCGCAGAGCGTTTCTTGGAAGATTTCCCTGGCTCACTACGTTTCCGTTCCCATCCGTTGGAGGAAAGCAGAACGGCCCGACGCAAGACATGTTCGGCCCATCCGGAGTGTTATTGATGATTTTTCCGCCCGGATACTGAGACCCATACAGATAAAAAGGAACTCCCGGAAGAACATCCGGCCTCACATAAACAGGCTTTTGGGTGAACGACTGACTTTCGTTAACGGTCACGTCCAGCGGAGCGGAAGAATAAGCTTTGATGACGCTTTGCAGCGACCACCCGCTCAAAACGGCTCCGACGAAGCGATCCGGCTTGAACGCGGGAATGTCGCAAGTCAGTGCGGCTGAGAACTGATTGCGAATGTCGAATTTCGAGGGGCCCTGATTGTCGTTGATCCCCTGTCCACCTTGGCCAAATACGGTGGAACCCGTGTCAATGCTGTGTGCCCATGTGTAGGAAGCCAGCGCTTGAAATCCGTGAGAGACCTGGCGTTGAAACTGCGTTTGGAGCGCGTTGTAACTGGAAGAGCCAGCGTTGTCGAACAACCCAATCCCTCCGGGGTAATTCGCGGGAGGAGAGTTGTAGGGGAAGATTGTTTGCACCAGTCTTCTTCCCGCAGCACCGACATACGAGACCGTTAGAGTTTGCTGTTTGCCAACTTCCTGCTGCAGAGCCACATTCCACTCAAGACTGTAAGGCGTTTGAAAATGCGGATTGAATCCGAGTAGAAGCCCGCTATTCGCGGATCCAGGCTGCACAATCTGGGGTGGTGCTGCAACG
>DATJWZ010000080.1:0-11283 GCA_035500795.1 Candidatus Eiseniibacteriota bacterium
GTCTCCGGCAGCGGCGGAGTGGCTGCGGTGCTTGGAGTTGCGGCTGTGGTCTGTGTGTCGTCGGCGGTCGCGGGTGAGATGCTGCAGGATTTGAAGGTCGGTCACATCCTCGGGGGAACGCCATCGAAGATGCAGATCGGCGACCTGTTCGGCATCATCGTGGCGTCGCTGGTTTTGTTTGTGCCGCTGGCAGTGCTCGATCGCGCTTATCACTTCGGCAGCAACGCATTGCCTGCCCCGCAGGCCGGGTTGATGGCAATGCTCTCCAAAGGCATTGTCGGCGGAGAGATGGCATGGCCGCTGGTGGTCGTGGGCATCCTGCTCGGAATCGGGCTGATCATGATTGAAGTGAAGAGCGTGATGCTGTTTTCGGTGGGGATGTACCTGCCCCTCGGAACAACGTTCGCAATTTTTGTGGGTGGGATTATTCGTTGGGTGACCGACAAGATGCGCGACCGCCGTGGCTTTAACGATGCGCAGAAAGCGCGAGTGGACAATGCAGGCGTGCTGACTGCTTCTGGTCTTATCGCCGGAGAAGCTTTGTGCGGGCTGGTGATCGCGGGACTGGTCGGGTCGGGAAAAGATGTGACACTCGCGCATTGGACTCCACCGATCTGGGTTTCCCTGATCGCATTGGTCGTGTTGCTGACGGCCATGATCCGCGTGCCACTGGCGAACGCTGGCAGTCCTGATGAGCCTGCGCCGCCGACCGCGATCATGTGACGCCGACCACCCGATCCACACAAAGGACACGAAGTATCACGAAGGAAATTCAAACCTTCGTGTTCCTTTGTGTCCTTTGTGATTTAAGGTCTTAATGTGCCAATTTCAAAAAACATTGCGAGGATTCAGGAGAAGATTGCGGAGGCAGCGAGGCGCGCGGGACGCCGCTTTGATGACATCGCACTGATGGTGGTCACGAAGACGCATCCGGCAGAAAAAATTCGCGCGGCGTACAACTCCGGGTTGCGCTTGTTTGGCGAGAATCGTGTGCAGGAGTTTGCCGGGAAAGCACCGGAACTGGCCGATCTCGCAGACGCCGAGTGGCACATGATCGGCCACCTGCAGACCAACAAAGCGGGGAAGACCGTCGAGTTGTTCGGTGCTGTAGATTCGGTCGATTCAGTAAAGTTGGCGGAGAAATTGAATGCCGCGTCCCAGACTCTCGGGAAGAAGCTGCCGGTGCTGATTGAAATCAATATCGGCGGAGAAGAGGCAAAGAGTGGAGTAGCTGCGGGATCGCCGGAACTCGAAGCCTTGCTGCAAGCAGCATCGCGGCTGGACTCACTTTTTTTTGGCGGATTGATGACCGTTCCGCCATTCACCGACGATCCAGAGGGAGCACGGCCCTACTTTCGCAAATTGCGTGGGCTTCGCGACACAATCGACGGGCGCAAGCTTCCCGCGGTTAGCATGGGCGTTCTCTCGATGGGCATGTCGCACGACTTCGAAGTGGCAATCGAAGAGGGATCGACTTGCGTACGGGTGGGGACGGCGATCTTCGGAGAACGAGAGTGATTTCACCACGGAGGCACGGATCTGTTCAGAATTTTCGCGTTCCTCGGTGTCTCGGTATCTTCCCGTGAAGTTCGATGATTCCCGTCAATGAATGTGCCGGCGTGATCACCTTCGCAGTCAAGGTTCATCCTCGCGCGAAGAAGAATGCGATTACCGGCGAAATTGGAGACGCACTGAAAGTTTCACTTACAACTCCTCCGGTCGAAGGTCGCGCCAACGAAGCCTGCATCGAGTTCTTCGCGAAACTTTTGAAGGTGTCGCGATCTTCCATTACCATTGCCGCTGGCCAGACCAGTCGGAATAAGGTCATTCGAGTGGCGGGCGTGGGTCGTGATTATGTCATTGAACGTCTTCGCGGATGATTGCGGGCGGGCGCCCGCGTTACACAAGCACAGGAGCCACTTTGAGCCTTTCTGAACGTTTTCACGAAATCCGCACCGGATTTGAGCGTCCGTTCTGGGTTGCCAATATTAGCGAGTTGTTCGAGCGGCTCTCGTATTACGCGGCATTCGCTTCGCTTGCGCGGTATCTTCACGAAACGCTCAACTTCGGCGTAGAGCGAGCTACAAGTCTTACCGGCCTTTTCGGTGGACTCGTGTGGTTCATGGCCGTATTCGGTGGCGCACTGGCGGATCGGCTTGGATTTCGGCGCGCCTTGTCTCTCGCATATTTCATTCTGAGCGTTTCGTATTTCTTGTTGGGATCGATTGGTGCTCCTTGGCTCGCGGGTGTCCGCAATGCCATGCCGTTGGTTGTCCTGGTGACAATTGTTCTGATGTTGCCGGCGTTTGGTGTGGCGCTGGTGAAGCCATCTGTGGTCGGTACAACGGCGCGGGCTTCGAAGGAAAATGTCCGCTCCATCGGATATTCGATTTATTACACACTGGTGAACATCGGCAGCTTCTTCGGGCCGCTGTTGGCCTCGTGGGTACACAAGCATCTCAGCGTGGAGAACGTATTCCGCATGGCGGCGCTGAGCGTCCTGTTGATGTTTTTTCTAGTGCTGGCACTGTTCAAGGAGCCGCGTTCCGCCGAAGGTGGCGTTACTCCGAGCCTGTCGAAAGTGGCGAAGAACTTCCTCATCGTGCTGTCAAACCCGCGCTTTATGATTTTCCTGCTGATCTTCACCGGATATTGGATTGTGTTCTGGCAGGAGTTCATTGCGTTGCCTCTATACATCTCTTCGTACGTCGACAAGAACGCAGATACGGAACTGATTCTCGTGACCGATCCTGTGGTCGTGATCTGCTTCACCATGGTGATCGGATTCTTAACCAAGAAGCTGCACGCATTCCATGCGATCGTACTCGGGACACTGGTTTCGAGCGTGGCGTGGATTCTTTTGATCATCCATCCTTCAGTGTGGATGGCCGTAGCAACGTTGGTCGTAGTGGCGACGGGAGAAATTATTCAGCAGCCCCGTTATTATGATTACATCTCGCGTTTGGCGCCACCCGATCAACAGGGCACGTACATGGGATTCGCTTTCTTGCCGCTCGGTATCGGATCGTTCATTGGCGGGCCGTTTAGTGGCTGGCTGATCCGCCACTATGGCGAAGAACTGCATCGACCTCAGATGGTTTGGTGGTGGGTAATCGGGGTAGGAATCGTTACGACACTGCTGCTCTGGATCTATGACCAAATCGTCCGGGCCGAAAGAGTTGATGCTTGACTTCGCCTTCGCGCGGGAGCATGATTCGCCCCCAGTTGTCGAATCGCAAAGGAGGCTCTATGCCACACTACCTGCAGCAGGTTGCGTATTCCCAGCAGGGCTGGGAGGCCCTGGTCGCAAACCCGCAGAATCGCATTGAAGCCGTGCGGCCAGCGATCGAAAAATTGGGAGGCAAAATTGAAGCAGCATGGTTCTCATTCGGAGACTACGATGTTGTGGTCATCACCGAATTACCTGACAACGTCAGCGCCGCAGCCATTGCCATGGCTTTTGCAGCGGGAGGGGCATGCAAGTCAGTGCAAACTACTCCGTTGATTTCGCCCGAAGAAGCGCTTCAGGCGCTGCGCAAAGCCAAGGAGGCTGGATACCGTCCGGCTCGCAGCGCATGACAAAATGAGTTCGATCGACTTGGGGCGGCCGCGAAGGGCCGCCTCCTTCCAGGTGAAAGTCACTCGATATCGCTAGAAAAGGATATCCCGCAGGAAATTGGTTCCCATATCCGCAAGACCCTGAAAGACTCCGATTCACCCGCGTGCAAGCTGCGTTGCAGTGGACGGGTGTGCATAACTGCATGCGGCCTGGCAGTACGGCCTGTACTAGTAATGGCGAATATCTTCGAACGGTTTGTCAGGACGGCTATCGCTGTCGGCAGAATGACATCGTTGGAAGGTCCCGGCACGATACACTAGTTTTTTCATGCACTACATCTACGGCATCAATTCGGTCACGGAGGCACTCAAGTCGCGCGGACGCGCGTTCGAGTGGGTTGGCATGGCGAAAGAGCGCCATGACTTGCGCCTGCAGCGCTTGATTGAAGACTGCCGCAAAATCGGCGTGCCCGTCCGGTTCCTCCAGCGCACCGAACTCGACCGCATGGCCGGAAACGCAGCGCACCAGGGAGTTGTTGCCGTCACCTCGGCCAAACAGTACAACGATCTCGAAGACGTGATTGCCGCCAAACGGGGCGAGTATTCGCTATTGGTCGTGCTCGATGGCGTGGAAGATCCGCACAACCTGGGGGCAATCTTGCGCACCGCCGACGCTGCGGGCGCGAACGGAATCGTAATTCCGGAACGTCGTGCCGCTGCAGTAACCGGCACTGTAACCAAGGCCTCAGCGGGAGCCAGTGAGCATCTTCCAATTGCTAAAGTGACGAATATCTCTCGCACGGTCGAGGAGCTGAAAGAAAACAACATCTGGACCGTTGGTCTCGACGAGCGTGCCGAGCAGACTTACGACGCTCTCGACTACAACATGGACTGCGCGCTGGTGCTTGGCGGCGAAGGCAAAGGCCTGCACGATCTGGTCAAGCGTAAGTGCGACTTTCTCGTATCGATTCCCATGCTCGGCAAAGTTCCGTCCCTGAACGTCTCCGTCGCGGCCGCCGTCGTCCTTTACGAGATCGTGAGGCAACGCCGCACGAAACGGGGGCCATCGGAAGCAGAATGAAGTCTTACTCGAAGGCCCTGTGCCTTCTCTGTGTCTTGTGGGGTGCGAGTGTTTGCTTTTCCCTGGACCGCGAGGCATTCTCCGTTACTCATTACGATCTTGACGTACGTATCGAACCGGAGCAGCATCGCCTTGCCGTTCGGGGGAAGATCACGCTCCGAAATGATTCGTCGACGCCGCAGAAGCTCATTGTGCTGCAGGTTTCATCTTCGCTCGACTGGCGTTCCATCAAGTTGGGAGACAAGCAGCTACAGTTCGTCAGACAGCCACTGACGTCCGATATCGATCACACAGGCGGGCTGTCGGAGGCGATCGTCACACTACCTCAGGAAGTGACGCCGCTTATGACCGTTGCGCTCGATATTGCTTATGAAGGCGTGATCCTGCTCGATGCCGCCCGGCTCATTCGAATCGGCGCGCCCGAGGATTCCGCAAAAAGCACGGATTGGGACCAGATCGATTCAACCTTTACCGGCGTTCGCGGCATTGGGCACGTCGCGTGGTATCCGATAGCGACAGATGTGGCAAATCTGTCGGATGGCGATAGTTTGTTCGAAACCCTGCAGCGCTGGAACCAGCGCGAGGCCGGGTCAACCGCGCAAATGAAAATCACAGTGTCGACGACGGAAGATCAGGTGCCCAGGTTTGTCGCGAACGATCCATCTTGCACGCTTGGCCACGAACCGGTGGCACAAGCTCAATCGATCCAGGCCGATTGCAATTTCCGGTCGCCAGGCGCTGTCATCCCGTCATTCGTCCTGGCCGATTACGGCGAGATCGATCGGCCATCGATCCAGGTATTCAATCTTGCAAGTCATGCCGTCGCTGCGGAGGCCTATGCCAATGCCGCAGAAAAAATCGTTCCTCTGACGGCAGACTGGTTCGGACCGCCGCGAGAAAAAGTAGTGATCGCCGATCTTCCCGATACAAGCGCGTCGCCGTTTGAAAGCGGCGCGTTTCTTCTGACGCCTCTCGGAGCGATCGATCCGAAACTTGCCGGCCTCGTCACCGCTCACCAGTTGGCACATGCATCTTTTTCATCGCCGCGCCCATGGATCAACGAAGGTCTTGCGCATTTCGCGCAGGCACTCTATTTGCAACAGGAAAAAGGTAGGCAGGTGTCGCTCGACTATCTCGCCGCGCACCGTTCGGCGTTGCACGCAGCTGAACCGGATGCAACGCTCGGATCCGGAGATGAGTCGCGATCGCTGGTCAACAGCACAAGCGAGGAATTGATTCGCAGCAAGGGACTGTGCGTGTGGTGGATGCTGCGCGACATGATCGGCGATGCAGCATTGAAGAAGGCAATCGCGGCCTACAAGCCCGATCAGGACAAGAACCCGTCTTACATGCCTCAACTGATCGCAGCACAAACGCAGCGTGATCTGCAATGGTTCTTCGATGACTGGCTGTACCATGATCACGGGCTGCCGAATTTCAAAGTAGAGTCCGCGTTTGCGAGTAGGGTTAACCCGAACCTGTTTGTGCTCACGATTACGCTGGAGAATACCGGTACAGCGGGTGCGGAGGTACCCGTGATCATCCGCATGCCTAAAGGCGAAACGGTCAAGCGCATCGGGGTACGCTCGAAAAGCAAAACCACGGTGCGAGTCGAGACGCCAACAGCACCGCAGGAAATCGTTGTCAACGATGGCAGCGTGCCCGAGAGCGAAACGAAAGACAACGTGTTCAAGGTTGCGCCGCCGCAGAGTTAGCTTGAACCCGCGAGTTCAACGAATCTTGTCATTCTGAGAAGCGCAGCGACGAGGAACCTGCTGTCTGCCCACAGACAGTCCCGGTGCCTCCTCCCTCTCTGTGCCTCCGTGTTAATTTGATGGTTCGCTTCGGAGGAAGAGCTTGGCCTACATCCAATTTCTGGGAGCAGCGGGGACCGTCACAGGCTCAAAGCATTTAATCAATACCGGGGACCACACCGGAAAGACAGGCTTTCAGGTTCTCATCGACTGCGGCCTGTTTCAGGGACCGAAAGAATGGCGCGAGCGCAACTGGCGCGATACTCCAGTTCCCGCCAAGGAAATTGACGCCGTCGTCCTGACGCACGCCCACCTCGATCATTGCGGATGGATTCCCCGTCTCGTGAAAGAGGGATTCCGGGGCCCAATCTACGCTACACCGCCGACCATCGATCTTTGCGGCATCATCCTTCCTGACTCCGGCCACCTTCAGGAAGAAGATGCGCGCTTCTACAACAAGATAAAGAAATCGAAGCACGTCCCCGCGTTGCCGCTGTACACGTTTGACGAAGCCCAAAGCTCGCTACAGTACTTCAGACCGGTACAGGTGGGCGCGACGATTGAACTCTCGAACGAAATCTCGTTCCGTTTCGTGCGTGCCGCCCACATCCTTGGATCGTGTATGGCCGAGGTCTCCTTGAAAACCAATGGCCAGAGTCGGCGTCTGCTTTTCACCGGGGACATTGGGCGAGTTCGCGATCACAAAGTCGCTCCCGGGAAAGTAGTTCACTCCGGGCCGCAGGAAGGCGAAACTGCTGACTTGGTCGTGATGGAATCGACTTACGGCAACCGGATGCATCCCAAAGAAGACCCCATGCCGGAGTTGGCAAGATTAATTACCGCTACGGCGAACCGCGGCGGCAGCGTAATTGTTCCTGCTTTTGCTATCGAGCGCACGCAGAAATTCGTCTTCATCTTGAAACATTTGATCGAATCGGGGCAGGTTCCGCGCATGCCGGTGTTCTGCGACAGTCCCATGGCGATCAAGGCAGTCGAGATTTTCCTGAAACACGACGAAGAGTACAGCGACGAAACGCGCGATATGATTCGCAAATACGGCTCGCCCGTGGAATGGCCCGGATTCACGTTTGCGTCGACGCCGGAAGAGTCGAAGAAAATTAATGAGGCGCGGATGCCGTCGGTGATCATCTCCTCGAGCGGGATGGTGACGGGCGGGCGCATTCTGCATCATCTGGCCCAACGTCTGCCCGATCCACGAAACCTGGTTCTTTTTATCGGATTTCAGGCTCCAGGCACGCGCGGATTCGTAATCAAGAGCAAATCCGACGAAGTGAAAATCTTCGGCGACTACGTCCCGATCCGTGCGCAGGTAGCGGCTCTCGAACAATTCAGCGATCATGCCGATCCGCCCGAGCTGCTGCAGTGGCTCCGCACCTTCGGTAATCGCCCCGCGACGACGTATCTGGTTCACGGCGAACCGGATGCTTCAGGTCAGCTGTGCGACTTGATAAAGAAAGAGCTGGGATGGAATGTGGAGATTGCGCAGTATCAAGAGAAGGTTGAGGTCAGGTAGCCCCACGCTCGAGACAGTCGAGAGTTCACCTTCGTGCCCTTGGTGTTTAAGAAAACTCAGCTTGCAGCGCTGAACCGGGCCAGCGCGTCGAGCTTTGCTCTAGCCGCTCCCGAATCGATCGACTGCGCCGCTATCGGAATTGCGGCAGCAAGATGATCCACCTTGCCGGCTGCGACCAAAGCGGCGGCAGCATTCAAAAGTACGACATCTCTGCGCGCAGATTTTTCTCCGGTGAGCACGGAACGAATGATCTCTGCATTCTCTTTTGCAGTGCCTCCAGAGATTTCCTGTAGCGTAGCACGCTTCATCCCGAATTCTTCCGGTTCAACTTCGTACGACCGGACCGAGCCCGAACGCGCCTCCGCGATCCGAGTGACATCAGTAATTGTGATCTCGTCGAGTCCATCGAGTCCGTGTACAACCAGCGCCCGGCGCAATCCGAGCATGCTGAGCGCTTCTGCAAGTTTTTCGACGAGCTCGATTGAATACACGCCCACTACCTGTCCGTTCGCTCGCGCTGGATTCGTCAGCGGCCCGAGCAGGTTGAACATGGTCCGCATCCGCAACTCGCGTCGTACCGCCTGCACCTGCTTCATCGCTGGATGAAGATTTGGCGCGTACAGAAAACAGATTCCGACTTCGCGAAGACACTGGGCAGCCCGTTCGGGGGTGAGCTGGATATTCACTCCAAGGGCCTCGACTACATCGGCCGATCCGCATTTCGAGCTTATGCTGCGGTTTCCGTGCTTCGCGACCCGCACTCCAGCACCCGCGGTTACGAGGGCCGTTGCGGTGGAGATGTTGAAGGTACCGCTGGCATCGCCGCCGGTACCGCTGGTATCAATCAAAGATTCGCCCGGTTCTTGCATTAACGCATCGCGGCCCGTCCCGCTGACGGCGAGGGGCTCGAACCCATTCTGCTCGATAGGCAACGGTGCTGCTGCGGCGCGAATCGCTTCGGCGAATCCGACGATCTCCTCGACCGTTTCCCCTTTCATGCGAAGCGCGATCAGCATCGCCGCGATTTGTGCATCGGTGCACTTTCCGGCGAGGACGTCGGACATGACGCCGCGGGCTTCTTCGCGGTTGAGCGATTGCGTCTCCTCTGCGGTTGAAGGATTTGCGAGTCGATGGAGGGCGTCAAGGATCATGCTTAGCCGAGCATTTTACGGCATAGGGCGTGCGATACAGGTTTCAAAGTTCAAACGTGACATTACATGCAGATACTTGCGCAGGTAAATCGGGATCAACGTTCGACTACCGCAGGTCCCGCCAACCTCTTGCGGAAATGGTCCCGCCAGTCTTCAGGCAGCGCTGGAGTCGCGATCGCCTTGTGCAGCAACTCATCGTTGTAGATATCTTCGGCGAACACATGATTCATCTCGGCAATTGTGATACCCGATGGCTCCTGGCTTAGCGATTCGAATGACTGTCCGGCTTCGACGCTCCCCTCGATCTCGACCGAGAAGTAAAACCCGCTCCGGCTGCTTCTGAGAAAGCGGGCGATGATATCCTGCCGCTGGAATTTCACAGCCAACTTCTGACACGGAATCCGCGGCTGACGAACTACAATAACCGCCGATCCGATTCGCAGCCGATCTCCGATGTGCAAATCAGTTTCGAACAGGCCTTCGGTTGTGAAGTTCTCGCCGAACATGCCCCACGGAAGATTTGTGCCCGGCAGTTCCGCACGCCAGAATTCATAATGCTCCGAGGGATAGGCGTACACAGCCTTGTTAGGGCCGCCATGCACTGCGAGATCGGCCTGACGGTCGCCGTCGAGGTTGAGCGTGCGCAGCGCTACGGGACCAGAAACAGGCTGCTTAAAAATGCCAGTGCTATAGGTCTCGCCGCGATACAAAGCTAGGCGCGGACGAGCGACGTTGATCGAGACAATCTTCATAGAATCTTTCCCGATTCCGGTCATCGAATGGATCAGGCCGTGTTGGATGCGGAGCGGGGCAAGAAAGCCGCAAAGATGTTTCGCACCCGTCCATTGGCGAGAGGGGCTGTTTGCCTGTTGTTCGATAACTTTCCGCTTTTGAGAAAACATTTCAAAATTACAGCTCCCCGTTTGCCCTACTCTCGTCTTCTTCTATAAAATCAAGGGTTTGCTGCCCGCAGTGCGTCGCCGCAAGCAGGGTCCTACCGATCGTTACTGAAGAGCATTCATTATGAAAATTCATGAGTATCAGGCAAAAGCAATCTTAAGGAAGTATGGTGTCAGCGTGCCGCGCGGATCGATGGCCACTTCCCGCGAAGAGGCTGAGTCGGTCGCGAAGGAATTGCTCGATTCCGGTTCAGGCGGCGTAGTGGTTAAAGCACAGATTCACGCTGGAGGCCGCGGCAAGGGCGGCGGCGTGAAGATCGCGAAGTCCGTCAACGAGGCAGCCGATCTCGCTGGAAAGATGCTCGGCATGAAGTTGGTCACGCATCAGACCGGGCCCGAAGGCCGCATAGTGCGGCGGTTGCTCATCGAAGAGACGCTGCCGATCGAGAAGGAACTTTACCTCGGGATCCTCGTTGACCGCGCCGAAGGCAAGCCCGTGTTCATGGCGTCCGCGGCTGGAGGCATGGAGATCGAACAGGTCGCCGCCGAGAATCCCGACGCGATTTTAAAGCAGCATATCGATCCCGGCATGGACCTCGAAGCGTTCCAGGCGCGCAAGATCGCGTTCAAGCTTGGACTCGGCCCCAAGCAGATTAGCCCGGCAGTGCAGTTCCTTACGTCGCTTTATAAAGCTTTTCTCGACACCGACGCTTCTCTGCTGGAAATTAACCCTTTTATCACGACAACCGACGGTCGGCTCTTCGCTCTTGATGCCAAGATCAACTTCGACGACAATGCACTCTTCCGCCACGCTGATCTGCGCGAACTGCGCGACATCACCGAAGAAGATCCACTCGAAGTCGAAGCCTCGAAGTATAGCCTCAACTACATCAAGCTCGACGGCAACGTCGGATGCATGGTGAACGGAGCTGGGCTGGCCATGGCTACGATGGACATTATCAAGTACGCGGGTGGCATGCCGGCGAACTTCCTCGACGTCGGCGGCGGCGCAAGCTCCGAGCAGGTGGCGCACGCGTTCGAGATTCTCCTGAGCGATAAGAACGTGAAGGCGGTCTTGATCAATATTTTCGGTGGAATCCTGCGCGTCGATACATTAGCGACCGGCGTGGTCGAGGCTGCACGCAAAACGAACATCAAGTTGCCGATCGTTCTGCGCCTCGAAGGCACCAACGTCGACGAGGGCAAAAAGATTCTGATGAACTCCGGTTTCAACTTCGTCGTTACCGACACGATGAAAGATGCGGCAGACAAAGTGGTAGCGGCAGCCCGAGGGACGCTGGGCGTG
>DATJWZ010000081.1:0-11035 GCA_035500795.1 Candidatus Eiseniibacteriota bacterium
ATCTCCTGCGCGGTATACACTTTCAGGCCGGCGGCGTGCTGACGTGTTGCAGCGAAGGAACCGTCGCCGGTGTTGTATTTCTGAGGGGGCCAAGATGCAATCTCTTTTTGGATCGCCTCTTCGCGATTTCCCGGATTCGGATGGTCGCTCAGGAATTGCGGCCCAGCCGATCCTTCGGCTGCCAGCTTCTTGAAGAAATCGGCCATGGCCTGGGGATTGTATCCGGCTTTGTACAAAATAATGGCGCCCACATGGTCCGCCTGTGCCTCGTCGGTGCGGGAATACTTCAACATCAACCCCTGCGCCCCGAACTTGAGACCTTCTTGCGCCATCGAACCGATGACGCCATGTTCGGTTTCCCCAAGGATGGCCCCGGCAATGCCAGCGATGGTTTCCGTTGTCTGTGCCTTTCCCTGTTGTTTCGCAGAGTGCTGCATGTAGACATGAGACATTTCATGACCCATCACGGCAGCGAGTTCGGCCTCATTCGATGCCGCCGTAATTGTGCCGACGTTAACGAACATGGGGCCGCCGGGTAGAGCGAAGGCGTTGATTTCTTTCTGCGGCACCGTGTGAAATTCGAATGGCCAAGAATTCTGCGCGGGAATAGTCGCCACCAGGCGCTTTCCCAATTTGCGGATGTATTGCGTCTCAGGGCTCGTGTCGGGCAACACCGGCATCTGCTGATAGACCTGCGAAGCCGCCTGGAAGCCCATCTGCATCTGCTGCGGACGGGTCATGGGAGCCTTGCCCGGATCCGGCAACTGTGGAGTCGCAATGGCAGTAAAGGCCAGAGAAGCCAGCACCATGGTCGACGTCGTGGCGAGGCCCGTTCGTGCTCTCGGTTTTTTTGTCATGGCATTCGCAGCAGACTCGAAGCTTCCGCACCGGTGGCGCCTGAGCAATCGCTATTGATCTTGTTCCTGTACGAGCGGCATCTGCGATGACACCTGGATTTCCAACATCATCGCGATGCGGCGATCGAGCTGGAAGAACGTTGCTGTTTTCTTGCCGTCAATCGCTTTGGAAATGATCGGCACATACTTCTGCCGGAGCTGCGCGATTTGAATGTCCATGTCCAACCACTGGCGCGAGAACAACAAAGACTGATCGTTGGACATTTTGCCCCAATTGTCGGCGTAGTCCTGGATCAGACCAAACTTCTTGTCATTGATTGCTACCAATTCCTGGGTGTATTGATCGTAGATGGGCCAGAATTTCGCCGCTTCCGTGTCCGTGAGTTTCAAGTTTGCCGCAATGAGCTGCTTTCGCTTGGAGCGAAGATCTTTCCGAAGCAGGCTCAAATCCTGATCGTTAATAACGTGATCAGTCCCCTGCTGTGACGATGTTGTCTGCGCCTGCGCGATGGGACCGCACAGCGTGCACGATCCCGCCATCAACACCACTACCAGAAATCGGTTCACTCGTCGGTCCTTCTACCTTGCCGGAGACTATTTGAGTTTCATAGGGATTGGGGAGCAACTGTCACAAATTGCAGTGGTGTTAGCTGGAAATGATTGGCTCTGCGGGTTTCTTAAAGAATCAAAGTCCCTGCACTCCCTTGCGGCTGTTGCAAGTCAGTGCAGGGTGGAGTACGGGTCCCTGAATGCTCTCAGGCCGCAACGTGCTCCATGTCTTTCCGTTCAGCGATTCGTTCCTCGACGATGTGCCGGATAATGCGGCGTGTGCGTTCCACGAAGGCAAGTTTGTCTGCCAGGCAACTTTCGAGGAGAACACCAACACCGTAGTTACCGGTTAGATCGGCTGCCGCAGTCAGGGCGGCATACTCTCCGATCTGGAGATGTACAAGGTGTACCAGTTTTGCCAAGACGAAGAGGCGCCTGGCAGGGGTGGATTGAATTTCCTTTAATTCTTTTCGGAAGTCCTCGAGAAAGATATCCTCAAGGCGTCCACTGAGTTGTACAGGTTTCTCTTGAATGAGCTTGAAGCATTGATCAATCTTGTCGAGGACGCTCTGCGAAACAAATGCGCGGGCCTCCAGAGCGTCTTTAATGTGTGGATCTTCCGCGAGGTTACCGAGTTCGTTGAATATTGAGGCTGCTCTTTCCGTGCTCCGCCGTACATGGCTGAGGAGCAGCACGAATGTCTCTTTAGGGTTCCTAGCTGGCATGGGATCCTCCTTCTCTAAATTGAATTGGCTCCTGGGGGTGCGGAGAGACGCAAAACGGCGAAGTGGCAAGACGGTTGCCAGTCACCATAGCGAATCGATGGCATGCGAACAACTGGGAAAACTGCTAGCAGTGGCGCGCAACGGAAAGTCCTTCCTCGGAACGAAACTGCTTTTCATTGCGATGACAATGTTCCGGGACATTCAATGCTCGCTTACCTGTTAGGCGGGGTTCAGTATTTCGGGTTTTCATCTCTGTGCAATCCACTGGTTCGCGGAAATTGATACACTTTTTCGATATTGCACCCTTTCTCTGGTATCGAACTCTAAACGGAGAGAGACCAGCCGCGTGTATTTTTACAGGCTGGAGGAACGGAGTCGCATGGCCGTCAGCGAACAGGTTTTAGTTACAGGACAACAGTTAGATACTCTTTGCATTAATACGATTCGCACGTTGGCGATTGACGCGGTGCAGCAGGCGAACTCGGGACATCCGGGTGCGCCGATGGGGTTGGCGCCGGTGGCGTATGCGCTGTGGGAAAAATTTCTTCGCTATGATCCGGCGGATCCAACGTGGCTGAACCGCGACCGGTTCGTGCTGTCGAATGGGCATGCATCGATGCTGTTGTACGCGCTGCTGTATCTGGCGGAAGTGCGGCAGGTGGACGATCAAGGGCACGTCACGAATGAACTCGCCGTGACGATGGATCAGATCAAGCATTTCCGGCAGTTGGGAAGCCGGACGCCGGGACATCCGGAATCGCACATTACTTCGGGCGTTGAGACGACGACGGGGCCGCTCGGGCAGGGGGTTGGCAACAGCGTGGGAATGGCGATCGCGAGCCGGTGGCTGGCGGCGACATTCAATCGTCCGGGCTATGAGATTTTCGATTGGAATGTCTACACGATGTGCTCGGATGGCGATTTGATGGAAGGGATCGGCGGCGAGGCTGCATCGCTGGCGGGACATTTGAAGCTGTCGAATCTGTGCTGGATGTACGACCACAATTCGATCACGCTGGACGGGCCAGCCAGCTGGTCGTTCAGCGAGGATGTCGCTACAAGATTTATCGGTTATGGATGGAATGTGACGCGGGTGGCGGACGCAAACGATCTGGAGATGATCTCGCGGGCGTACGAGGTGTTTAAGAAGGAGACGGACCGTCCGACGCTGATTATTGTGGACAGTCATATTGGATACGGGTCGCCGCACAAGCAGGATACGAATGCGGCACATGGCGAGCCGCTGGGTGAGGATGAGGTAAAGCTTGTCAAGAAATTTTATGGATGGCCGGAAGATGCAAAGTTCCTGGTGCCGGATGGGGTGCGGGAACACTTCCAGGAAGTGGTTGGAAAACGCGGGGCAGACCTGCGGGGAAAGTGGTCGAAAACCTTCAACGAATACTCGCAGAGATTTCCGGAACTCGCTGAACAGTTGAGGAAGATCCAGCATCATGACTTGCCTGCGGGATGGGACAAAGATCTGCCGACTTTTCCAGCGGATGCGAAGGGAGTGGCTACACGCGAAAGCTCCGGCAAGGTGCTGAACGCCGTGGCGAAGAACATACCGTGGATGATTGGGGGCTCGGCGGACCTGGCGACTTCAAACAAGACGACTCTGAAATTCGAAGAGGCAGACGGCGACTTCTCGGCATGCAATTATCGCGGACGGAATCTGCACTTTGGCGTGCGGGAGCACGTGATGGGCGCGGCAGTGAACGGGATGACGATCTCGGGACTTCGCGCGTTTGGGGCGACGTTCTTCAACTTCAGCGATTACATGAAAGCGAGCATCCGGCTGGCGGCGCTAGGACAGTTGCCGGCAGTCTTTATTTATACGCACGATTCGATCGGCGTTGGCGAGGATGGGCCGACACATCAACCGGTTGAGCAGTTGGCCGGGCTGCGGGCGATGCCGAATTTGCTGGTGCTGCGTCCGGGCGATGCGAATGAAGTGACGGAGTGCTGGAAGATCATCGCGAAGCAGCAGCACACGCCGGTGGCGCTGGTGCTGACGAGACAGAATCTGCCGACTCTGGATCGGACGAAGTATGCGGCGGCGTCGGGCGTGGCGAAGGGCGGGTATGTGCTGGCGGATTCGCAGGGCAAGCCTGATGTGATTCTTATCGCGACGGGCAGTGAGGTGTCACTTTGCGTCGATGCTTACGAGAAGCTGAAGTCGGAGGGCGTGAAGGCGCGCGTGGTGAGTCTGCCTTGCTGGAAGATCTTCGATAATCAGGATCAGTCCTATAAGGATAGCGTTCTGCCTCCGGATGTGACGGCGCGGGTTTCGGTGGAAATGGCGGCGACGTTCGGCTGGGAGCGATACACGGGAAGCAAGGGAAAAAATATCGGGATGCACCGGTTTGGAGCATCGGCACCGTTAAAGGATCTGTTGAAGTATTTCGGGTTCACGGTGGATAAGGTGATTGAAGCGGCGCGCGCGGTGATGGCGGCTAAGTAGTTTTTTGTCCAACAAGTTCGATTGCGTCCCTTCATCAGGGATTGTCATCCAAAAGAATAGGGAGGAATCATGCAGCCAACTGGGGTTCTGGAACAATCGAAGGGCACGAAAAATCCTCTGCAGCAACTTTTGTCGTACGGACAGTCGATGTGGCTCGACTACATCCGGCGCGATTTGTTCACGACAGGAAAACTTAAAGGAATGATTGAAGATGACGGGCTGCGAGGGATGACCTCGAATCCGGCCATTTTCGAAAAAGCGATCGCCGACAGTTCGCTGTACGACGATATGCTGCATTCGCTGGCGACGCAGAAGGGGCTGAGCGCGACGGCGAAATTTGAGCAGATCGCGATTCGGGATATCCAAGATGCGGCGGATGCGCTGCGGGGAGTGTACGAAGGATCGAACTATCGCGATGGATATGTGAGCCTGGAAGTGTCGCCGCTGCTGGCGATGAAGACGCAGGAGACGATTGATGAGGCGCGACGGCTGTGGAAGACAGTCCAGCGCGAAAACGTGATGATCAAGGTGCCGGGGACGACGGCCGGACTTCCCGCGATTCAACAGCTGATCGGTGAAGGTATAAACATCAATGTGACATTGCTGTTTGCGCAAGAAGTTTATGTAAAGGTTGCCGAGGCTTACGTTGCCGGGTTGGAGACGCTGGCGTCGCGTGGCGGGAATCTGAAGAAGATGGCCGGCGTGGCGAGTTTCTTCATCAGCCGCATCGATACTTTAATCGACGGGAAGTTAAACGATAAGTTGAAGAGTACTTCCGATGCGAATCAGCAGGCGCTGTACAAGAGTCTGCTGGGTAAGGTCGCAATTGCCAATGGCAAGCTGACCTACCAGAAGTATCAGCAGATTTTTAGCGGGCCACGATGGGAGAAGCTGGCGGCAAAGGGCGCGCAGACGCAGCGGGTGCTGTGGGCCAGTACGAGCACAAAGAATCCGAATTACCGGGATGTGATTTACGTGGAGGAGCTGATTGGGCCGGACACGGTGAACACGATGCCTCCAGCGACGATTGATGCCTTTCGCGATCATGGAAAGTTGCGCAATAGCCTGACCGAAGATATTTCGGGCGCGCAGAAGACGATGGACGATCTGGCGAAGGCGGGCATATCGATGAAGGAAGTCACGGACCAACTGACGGAAGATGGAGTGAAGTTATTCGCTGACGCATTCGAAAAGCTATTGGCCGCAGTGGAGCGCAGCACCAACCAAAAAGGATAGACCGATCGTGAGCCGAGTGAAGACTTCCCTTCCAGAAGGTCTTGCCAGCAGTGTGAAATCGACGATTGCCGACTGGCAGTCGAAGGGCAAGGTCAAAAAGTTGTGGGACCGCGATGCCAGCCTGTGGACCGGTGACGATGAATCGAAGTGGTTGGGCTGGCTCGACGTTGTTGACGAGCAGAAGGCGCAGCACGAGCAACTAGACAAGCTCGCGAAGGAGGTGCGGGCGCGCGGGTTCGAGCACATCCTGCTACTGGGGATGGGCGGATCGAGCTTGTGTCCGGAAGTGCTGCGAATGACGTTTGGGCGGATTCCACACTTCCCCACTCTGCACGTACTCGACTCGACCGATCCGGCGCAGGTCAAGGCGTTCGAACATCAGATCGAAATTCCCAAGACCCTCTTTATTGTTTCCAGCAAATCGGGGAGTACGCTCGAGCCGAACATCTTCAAACAATATTTCTTTGAGCGCACGAAGCAGGTTGTGGGCTCGGACAAAGTTGGCAGCCACTTTATTGCGGTCACCGATCCGGGATCGAAGATGCAGCAGGTGGCGGAGCACGACAAGTTCCTGCATATTTTCTTTGGGCGTCCGTCGATTGGCGGACGGTATTCGGCGCTGTCGAATTTTGGGATGGTTCCGGCTGCGGCGATGGGCCTGGACACTAAGAAATTTCTCGACCGCGCGGACGAGATGGTGCGCGCTTGCGGTGCCGGCGTTAGCGTGGAAGAAAATTCGGCAGTCGTACTGGGGATCATTCTTGGAAGTGCGGCGGTTTCGGGGCGCGACAAAGTTACGATCATCACTTCGCACGGGATTGCCGATCTGGGAGCGTGGCTGGAACAGTTGCTGGCGGAATCTACCGGGAAGATCGGCAAAGGGGTCATTCCTGTGGACCGGGAGCATTTGTCTACCCCAGATGTGTATGGGAATGATCGCCTCTTTGTTTATCTCCGTCTGGAGAATGAAGCCGACGCGGAGCAGGATGCGAAAGTGGCGGCGATCGAGAAGGCGGGGCATCCGGTGGTGCGGATCACGATGGCAGACATCTACGATTTGGGCGCCGAATTCTTCCGGTGGGAGATCGCGACCGCGGTCGCCGGATCGATTATTGGGATCAATGCGTTCAATCAGCCGGACGTGGAAGCCAGCAAAGTTGCTACCCGCGCATTAACGACTGAGTACGAGACGAAAGGATCCTTGCCGGCCGAGAAACCGATTTTGGAAAGCGACGGCATCAAGCTGTTTACCGATGAAAAGAATGCCGCGGAATTGGCGAAGGCTGCCGGAGAGAAATCGCTCGCCGGCTATTTGAAGGCACATCTGAACCGCATTCATGCTGGCGACTATTTTGCTGTCCTGGGATATATCCAGATGAACGCGGAGCATGAGCAGAGTTTGCAGGCGGTGCGACACGCGGTGCGTGATAAGAAGCATGTCGCGACTTGTCTTGGATTTGGACCGCGGTTTCTGCATTCGACCGGGCAGGCTTATAAAGGCGGGCCGAACTCCGGCGTGTTCTTGCAGATCACTTGTGACGATGCTGTGGAACTTCCGGTGCCAGGGCAGAAGTATACGTTCGGAGTTGTGAAGGCTGCGCAGGCTCGCGGGGATTTTCAGGTGTTAGCGGAGCGAGGACGGCGGGCGCTGCGGGTGCATCTGGGGAAAGACTTGAAGAACGGGCTGGCTGCGCTGCAAGCGGCTGTGGATAAGAGTTCCTAGCTGGGGTTCGGTGATTTTGGATTTTGTTATTCCCACTTCTCGCAACTGCGGCGAAAAATGGGGCATCCCTGGCGTTGCCGCTTTCGGGAAACTTCAAAACCACGCGGGCGAGGCGCCCGTGCCACACTTAG
Source organism: Candidatus Eiseniibacteriota bacterium (assembly GCA_035500795.1). GTDB lineage: Bacteria > Acidobacteriota > Terriglobia > Terriglobales > Acidobacteriaceae > Sulfotelmatobacter. The sequence goes on from DATJWZ010000081.1 coordinate 7,683, forward strand.
GTTAGGAGATCGTGATGCAATTGGGAATGGTGGGATTGGGGAAGATGGGCGCGAATATGACGCGGCGGCTGATGCGCGGCGGGCATTCTTTGGTCGTGTCCGACCTGAGTGCCGATGCCGTTAAAGGGCTTGCTGGCGAAGGCGCAACTGGATCTTCGTCTCTCGAAGATTTGATCTCGAAACTCAAGCCGCCACGAGCTGTATGGATTATGGTTCCGGCGGGTGGCCCGACGGAGCAGACTGTCCAGAAGCTGGCGTCGCACATGCAGGCTGGGGACGCGATCATTGACGGCGGGAATTCGTATTTCAAAGATGATGTGCGGCGAGCGAAGGAACTCCAGGGCAAAGGGATTCATTACGTCGATGTCGGCACCAGCGGAGGAGTGTGGGGGATCGACCGCGGGTACTGCATGATGATTGGCGGGCCGAACGAGGCGGTGCAGAGGCTCGATCCGATCTTTAAGACACTGGCTCCGGGGCGCGGGGATATTCCGCGGACACCGGGACGCGAGAAGCTCGGCGGAACTTCCGAAGAGGGTTACATTCACTGTGGACCGTCGGGCTCTGGGCATTTTGTGAAGATGGTGCACAACGGCATTGAGTACGGGATCATGCAGGCGTATGCCGAGGGCTTCGATATTTTCAAGAACGCTACCAGCAAGGAATTGCCAGAAGATCTTCGGTACGATTTGAATCTGCCCGATATTGCGGAAGTTTGGCGGCGCGGCAGCGTCATCAGTTCATGGCTGTTGGATCTTACGGCGATGGCTTTGGCGGAGAATCCGACGCTGGCCGAATATACGGGGTTCGTGCAGGATTCCGGTGAGGGGCGGTGGACGATTCAGGCGGCAATTGACGAAGCTGTGCCGGTGGATGTGCTGAGCGCGGCGTTATTTGTGCGGTTCCGGTCGCGGCAGCAGCATACGTTTGCCGAGAAGATGCTTTCGGCGATGCGGCAGAAGTTTGGTGGGCATATTGAGGCTGGGGGAAAAACAGGTCGTTAGCCGTTGGTCGTCGGTCGTTGGCTCAAACCGAACACCAACAACTAAAACCTTCACCGCGAAGTGCGCCAAGGTTTTCCGCGAAGCACGCTAAAGAGCTTAAGGCTCAACGGCACAGTGGCAAGCGACTAGCGGCTAACGACCAACGACAGAAAGCTTCACCGCAGAGATCGCAGAAGAAGACCAAATAAGGGAATCATTCATGGCTCAAGCTGTGGAACAACCGAAAGTGACGCTGCCGCGAATCGGGAAGCAAGGCGACCCGTGCGTAATGGTGATTTTTGGAGCGGCTGGAGATCTCACCGGGCGGCTTCTGGTGCCGGCACTCTACAATCTGGCGCGCGCGGGCTTGCTGTCGCGCGAGTTCGCGGTGCTGGGGGTTGCACGCAGCCAGTGGTCTGACGAAGAGTTCCGCAAAGAGGTCTATCAGGACATCAAGAACTACTGCGGAGACTGCATCGACAACGATCTATGGGAGTGGTTCCAGCAGCGCTTCTATTATCTTGCGGGTAACTTTGACGACGATTCGCTTTACGGCCGGATCAAGGACACGCTGAACAAGCTGGACCAGGAGCACTCCACCCAACAGAACTTTTTTTATTACATGGCGGTCGCGCCGAAGTTCTTTGGGCCAATCATCGAAAAGCTGGCCGCGAACGGATTCCTGGAACAGTCGAACGGGCATTGGCGGCGGGTGATCATTGAGAAACCGTTCGGTCACGACCTTGAATCAGCCAGGGCACTGAACCAGCAAATCTTGAAAGTCGCCGATGAGAAACAGATCTATCGCATCGATCATTACCTCGGCAAAGAGACTGTGCAGAACATCATGGCGTTTCGGTTCGCCAACGGAATCTTCGAGCCCGTGTGGAACCGGCGCTACATCGATCACGTGCAGATCTCGGTGGCGGAAACGGTGGGCGTGGAGAGCCGGGGAGGTTATTTCGACACGGCAGGCACATTGCGCGATATGGTGCCGAACCACATCATGCAGCTCATCAGTTTGACGGCGATGGAGCCTCCGATTTCTTTCGACGCGAATGCGGTGCGAGATGAGCAGGCAAAGATCCTGCATGCGATCACGCCGATGAGCGACGAGGACGTGCTGACGCGATCCGTGCGAGGACAGTACGGCGAAGGTACCGAGGACGGCAAACGCGTACCGGCATATCGAGCGGAGCAGGATGTTCCGGCAGATTCGAAGACAGAAACGTTCGTGGCGATGAAGCTCTCGATCGACAACTGGCGGTGGGCGGATGTGCCGTTCTATCTGCGCACGGGTAAGCGGATGCCGGTGCGGAATACCCATATCGTGATACAGTTTCGGCGAGCACCTTTTGTGCTTTTCCGCGATACTCCGGTCGAGCACCTGATGCCAAATCAACTGGTGCTGCACATCCAGCCGGAAGAGGGCATTTCGTTGCAGTTCGCGGCGAAGGTTCCCGGGCCGGTGATGCGACTCGGCACGGTGGACATGAACTTTGAGTACCAGGAATACTTTGGCAAGCAGCCGAGCACGGGATACGAGCGCTTGCTGCACGATTGCATGATCGGCGACCAGACGCTGTTTCAACGCGCCGATATGGTGGAAGCGGGATGGTCGGTAGTGAATCCCGTACTCGATCTTTGGAAAGCGCTTCCCCCGCGCAACTTCCCCAACTACGCTTCAGGTACGTGGGGACCCAAGGAGGCCGACGAGTTGTTAGAACGTGACGGCCGCCGGTGGAGGAACTTCGAAAAATGATTCTGGCCGGCGATATTGGTGGGACCAATGCCAGGCTTGCGTATTTTCAATCCCAGAACGGTGATCTTCGTCTCGTTTCTGAGCGAGTCTTTCCCAGCCGTGAGCACGCTGAATTCGGAGAAATTGTAGGAAAGTTCTTACACGATTCCGGGGCTCGTCCGGATGCCGCTTGCTTTGGGATCGCAGGTCCGGTACGCAATGGCAGGGTTGAAACTTCGAATCTTCCCTGGGTCATCGAACAGGCACGGTTGGCGGATCAGTTTCACTTGCCTGCCACATTGTTGATTAATGATTTGGAAGCAATTGCGTGGGGAATTACCGCGCTGGGAACTGCGGATCTAGTCGCGTTGAATGCGGGCAGCGGATCGGCGCGTGGGAATCAAGCGGTAGTAGCTCCCGGAACCGGCCTGGGAGAAGCAGGACTGTATTGGGACGGAAACCGGCATCATGTTTTTGCCTGCGAAGGCGGACATGCCGATTTCGCTCCGCGGACTGATCTCCAAGTCAAATTGCTGCAGTACCTGGCCGCGCGGTTCGGTCATGTGAGCTATGAACGGATTCTCTCCGGGCCGGGTCTGGTCAACGTGTACGAGTTTCTACGAGATTCC
>DATJWZ010000082.1:0-1395 GCA_035500795.1 Candidatus Eiseniibacteriota bacterium
GAGCCTCTTGCAAAAGTGTATGCAATAAGCTGAATATATCCGCAAAGCCGTATAAAAAGCGAGCTTCACAGGCAAGACCATGATATTGTTGAGTTGCGAGACAAAACAAATCTGGAGGATGCCGATGAAGCTCAAGGAAAGAATATCATGGTTGATGGGAACAATACAGCAAAGTTTGTTTCCCCATCTCGATGAATGTTTGCCTTCTCCGTTAACTGAGCAGGAGAAGCGTCTGGTCAAGATCCTTGAGCTTATTAGGATTGAGAAGCATGTTCCAAATAGCGCCAATCGGCAATGGCTGGGGCGACCGATTAAAGAGCGCGAAGCCATTGCCAGATCGTTTGTTGCTAAAGCAGTTCTGAAATATCAGCATACCAGTTCTTTGAGACACGAATTGCAGAGCACTCCGAACCTGCGGGCCATCTGCGGCTTTGCGAGAAGGAAGGATGTCCCTTCCGAATCAACGTTTTCCCGTGCTTTTACCGAGTTCGCCAAGGCTGGCCTGGGAACTTTGGTCCATGATGCCTTGGTGAAAGAACACCTGAGCACGGAGTTGCTTGGGCACGTCAGCCGGGATTCAACCGCCATCGTGGGGCGTGAGAAACCGGCAAAAAAGGTCAAGCAAGCAAAGGCTTCCCGGAAGAAGGGGCGACCAGCCAAGGGAGAAGAGCGACAGCCTGCCGAACCGAAGCGACTGGAGGTTCAGCGTACCCAGTCGGCAAAGGAAGCCATAGCTTTGCTTTCGACAGTCTGTGACCGTGGCGTCAAGAAGAACGCCAAGGGATACACGGAAACCTGGAATGGCTTCAAGTTGCATATTGATGTGAACGACTGCGGGCTACCCCTGAGCGCCGTACTGACCTCGGCCTCAGTGCATGACAGCCAGGTTGCAATTCCACTGATGAAACTAACCAGTGGCAAAGTAAGCTACTGCTACGATCTCATGGATGCGGCCTACGACGCAGCTCAGGTTTGGGATCAGAGCAGAGACCTCGGCCATGTTCCAATCATCGACCGTAACCCGCGTGGCAAAGAGATTGCACCCATGGCGCCGCACGAAGCAAAGCGTTATAACGAACGGACTGCCTCGGAGCGCTGCAATAGCCGCCTCAAGGAAGATTTCGGCGGGCGCAATGTCATGGTTCGCGGTGCCGACAAGGTGATGACACATCTGATGTTCGGCATGCTCGCCTTGTTTGCGGATCAGTTGCTCAAAGTAACTGGTTTCTGATTGTCAAAGACCGAAATCAACTCCCACAAGGGAGTAGAGTGCCGAAAGTTGAAAAAAACGACGCCCTAAATTGCCTTATAACTGGACTTCCTGGCAAAAACGATCAGTGGTGACCCTCGCCGGGAATATTGCTGCAAATCAAAAATCTTTTTGCAAGAGGCTCA
>DATJWZ010000083.1:0-1434 GCA_035500795.1 Candidatus Eiseniibacteriota bacterium
ATAAAAGAGTGCGCGGCCAAGCCGCACTTTGGCATCGGACATTGGATTGTCTTTCGGGACGAGTGGTGTCGGAGCCCAGCCCGGCTTGGTCCAGTGAAACGTTTCAGCGGATGGTGGCGGAGAACCATTGGATTGTGGGCAGGCCCAGAGAGAGGCGTCCAGCGACACAACAACGAATGCGATGGCAACCCAGTAAGCGTAGCTCAGAACATTGCGGTTAGCCTGCCAGCGGGAAGTCATGGTTTAGGCTCGGCGTAAAAGACAGTCTGCGAAATCGCGGCGGCCTCACGAAATGGCAGTCCGAGTGCCTTCATCACCGTCACGCAGTCGGGGTCATTTTCGAATGACATGCAGCCCGGTGGCGTGTCCGGCGTGTTCTTTGTGATGTCGGAGCCAGTCAGTAGGCGATCGAAGTCGAAAACAACAACGTCGCTGGATGCGTTGAATCGAGGGAGTGAGACGACGACTAGATTGGGCCGCTTACAGGCAGATTCTGGCGGCGACGTTTCGCTCGCACTGGCACACCCGGTGCTCCCGATGTGCACAGGAAAACCGCTGGACCTCGGCTTTGGCTTCGTTTCGGTCGGAGACTCGGATTTCTCCTGGGAGCTTGTTGATACAGGTACGACAGAGACTTCCGCACGGAGGAATTTGTACCCGCTCTGCCAACTCCAAAACATCGCTGTCATGTTCAACGGAGATGGAGCAGCGAGCGTATCACCATGGTCCAATTCGAACGGGACACCCATCGTGAAGCGAAGCCCCGTATAATTTCCGGCTGAAATGGTGCCGCTTATAGCTTTGTGCACCGCGGAATTTCCGTTGCGGCAGCCTCCGCTTCCGTCCTCCAGGTCAATCAAAGCGACGGATTTGTACTGCCAGACTCCATCCTGATCGAGTACAAGCGGCACAACGGTGCCATCTGTCTTGAGGAGCGCCACATCTGTAACGAAAAAGCGAAGATCCCGGGGTGTGGCTGTGGTTTTTTCTGTGCCAACGTTCTCGTACGACGAACCGCAATTGAACGGCTTCCCACCTAGCCTTCCGGTGAACGCAATGTCGACATGTTGTGTTAGTTGCGAGGCAGTCTGGCCAGCAATGCCTGCCGCAAGAGCGATAACTAACGCACCCGAAACCAGGAACTTGAGCTTCCAAGCCCGAACGCTGACGCGGGCCCGGGAAAATCCAACAGGAAATTGAGATCGCAAAGTGACTACCCTTTCTTACCCAAGGACCGAACCGGACGCTGATACAAGTGCGGGCCGCAACGTAGTTGCCTTAGGCGCATCACCGATCTTTACCTCGGTAGCGTGTAGCCTATTGCTCAATTCTTTTGCATGAATGACGACGCGATCCCCAACCTTTAGGTCTTCGCGCTTGGCCGGGCTGCTTTTCTTGATGAATTTTGTCTCAGGATCCAGAACGACGGACTTG
>DATJWZ010000084.1:0-2843 GCA_035500795.1 Candidatus Eiseniibacteriota bacterium
GTGCTCGTGGATATCGGTCTTTCGGTGTTCGAGCAGCGTCCCATCAGTCTCGCCATGCCGCGCGTCAACGTGATTTGGCAAGGAGAAGCAAACGCGTGGTGTCTGCGTTCGTTCGCACTATGTCAGTCGCCGCCGTTGATCTTGAACATCACGGGCGCCGAAGCGCTCTCCGTACGCGATATCGCGAATGAGTTCGGCCGGAAGTTCGGGATAAATCCGATCTTCAAGTCGGAAGCCGAAGGCCCCACCGCTCTTCTGAGCGATTCCAGCAAAGCTCGCGGTTTCTTCGGCGATCCAAAAATGAGCCCCTCACAAATGATCGAACTGATCGCAAATTGGATCCGTGACGGAGGATCGCTGCTCAACAAGCCGACGCATTTTCAAGCAAGGGATGGCAAGTTCTGATGCAACTTCGAGAGAAACTCCTTTCCGGCCTCGTGATCCCAGCGCATCCCCTTGCGCTCAACTCGAGTCGCAAACTCGACGAGCGCCGTCAACGCGCCCTCACTCGTTATTACGTCGCCTCAGGAGCAGGTGGAATCGCCGTCGGCGTGCATACCACTCAATTCGTGATCCGCGACCCAAAATTTGACCTGTTGAAGCCGGTCTTGAGCCTCGCCGCAGAGGAATGCCGAGACCGCGATGTCATAAAGATTGCCGGCGTCTGTGGCAAGCGCGAGCAGGCCATTGCCGAGGCGGAACTTGCCGCAACGCTTCGATACGACGCCGTATTGCTGAGCGTGGCCGACTTGCGGGATCAATCGGTGGCGCAACTGATCGATCATGCGACAACGATCTCGAAGATCCTCCCAGTCGTCGGTTTTTACCTGCAACCCGCGGTCGGCGGCAGGGTTCTTCCCTCAGAGTTCTGGCGGAAATTTGTCGACATCGAAAACGTCGTCGCGATCAAAGTCGCCCCGTTCAATCGCTATCAAACTCTCGATGTCGTTCGAGCCCTTGCCGATTCTGGCCGTGCCGATGAGATTGCGCTGTATACCGGCAATGACGACAACATATTGCTTGACCTGCTCACGAGATTTGACGTTGGTGCGGACTCGGTTCGATTCTCTGGCGGGCTGCTCGGACACTGGGCTGTTTGGACCAAAACAGCAGTGTCCCATTTGTCCATGATTCGAAAACTCAAAGACTCGATTCCGTCCGAGGTGCTTACCCTCGCCCAGCAAGTGACCGACGCCAATGCTGCCCTCTTCGACGTTGCCCACGGCTTTCACGGCTGCATCGCGGGAATTCACGAAATCCTGCGTCGCCAGGGTCTCTTGGAAGGACGATGGTGTCTTGATCCAGCGGAAGACCTCTCACCCGGTCAGATGGAGGAAATCGGCCGTGTCTGCCGCGCGTATCCTCATCTGCAAGATGACAATTTCATAAAGGAGCACCTCGATGAATGGCTTCGATAGAACTTCTACGCGTGCCCGATTGAAGTTCGCGAATGTTGTGGTCTTCATTCTTTCCTCTCTAGCAATCTTCTCCTACGCGGCCGACTTGTCGACCGTCACCATCGAGCACGGCGTTAAGGTGCAAATGCGTGACGGAACAACTTTGCGCGCCGACATCTACCGCCCGAGCGCGCCGGGAAAATATCCGGTCCTTCTCCAGCGCACTCCTTATGACAAGCGCGGCGACGTCGACTTCGGCCTCAAAGGCGTCGCCCGCGGATACGTCGTAATCGTTCAAGATGTTCGCGGCCGCTACACCTCAGACGGCGATTGGTATCCGTTCCTTCATGAATCCGACGACGGCTACGACACCATCGAGTGGGTGGCCTCACTTCCCTACTCCGACGGCCGCGTGGGCATGTTCGGCGGCTCCTACGTGGGCGCCACGCAGATGCTGGCGGCGATTGCACACCCGCCACACCTCGCCGGAATCTGCCCCGTCGTGACTGCCAGCAACTATCACGATGGATGGACCTATCAAGGCGGAGCACTCGAGCAGTGGTTCGACGAATCCTGGACTTCCGGCCTCGCACAGGACACGCTGAATCGCAGCGTGAGCCATCACACCAATGCGCTCAACGGAATTTCCACGCTGCCTCTCTCGAACTATCCTCTGTTCCCGCTGCCGCCGTCTTCAACGGGCAATGAACTGCTTCATTCACTGGCCCCATATTTTCTGGATTGGCTCGCTCATCCCAGTTACGACGACTACTGGAAGCGATGGAGTATCGAGGAACATTATCCAGATATCCGAGTCCCGGCTCTGACCGTGGCCGCGTGGTACGACATCTTTCAAGGCGGCTCGATCCGCAACTATGTTGGATTAAAAGCGCACGCCGCTGATGACGCGGCTCGTAAGGGACAACACCTCCTCGTGACGATCGGAGGACACGCAGGTTCAGCGCAAAAAGTCGGCGATGTAGATTTCGGTCCCGACGCGCCATTCGATGAAGATGAAGTTACGCTGCGATGGTACGACCACCTGTTCAAGAACATCTCCAACGAATTCAGTGGTCCTAAACGCGTACGAATCTTCGTCATGGGCCTCAACCAATGGCGCGATGAAGATGACTGGCCGTTGGCGTCCGCGCATGAAACAAAATATTTTCTCCATTCCGCCGGCAACGCGAATAGCGCCGCAGGCGACGGCACACTGACCGCAACCGCACCCCGCTCCGAACAACCAGATCAGTACAACTACGATCCCGCCAATGCCGTTCCTACCGTCGGCGGCCCGCTCTGCTGCGACTCAACGCATCTTGGACCGGGTCCCAGAGACCAAAAGATGGTCGAAAGCCGTCAGGATGTTCTGGTGTATTCAACTCCAGCTCTCTCCCAGGACACTGAAGTGACAGGGAATATACAACTCGATCTGTTCGCGAAATC
>DATJWZ010000085.1:0-5721 GCA_035500795.1 Candidatus Eiseniibacteriota bacterium
CCGCGCCTGTACCTGACGCGAAACCCGCTCCTGCAGCAAAGGCAAAATCCGCGATACCGCCTGCGCACGCAGTCGCTCCGGTTGCACCCACAAAGCCTCCGCTTGCGGTCAGCGCAGCTGCCTCTGCATCGGCGAGCACACCCGCAGTTCCAGTCGTCTCGCAAGCTGCGCGGCCAGTCGCGCCCGCCCCAGTGGCTTCTGCAGCGCCAGTTCTAACACCTGGAGTTCCTAAGCCGCAGCCTGTTGCGCCTGTCGTCCCGTCTGCTGCTCCAGCTACGAAATCTTCTCCGTTCGGTGAAGACCCCGGTATTGACCTCGCCGAAATGTTTGGCGAACTCAAGCAGGACCTCGAGGCCGACGTCGCGAATGCGGACGAAGACCCCGAAACGCACTACAACCTCGGCATCGCCTTCCGGGAAATGGGTCTGCTCGACGAAGCCATCGGAGAACTCCAGAAAGCTTGCCAGTCCTTCGATCGCGGACATCCGTTTGCCCAGATCATGCAGACTTATACCTGGCTAGCGCAATGCTTCCTCGAAAAAGGCGTACCCGAGGCTGCTGTCCGCTGGTATGACAAAGCTCTTGCCGTTCCAACGATTGACGGCGAAACCCGCACCGCACTGAACTACGAACTCGCTTCCGCCTTCGAAACGGCCGGCGATAAAGCCTCTGCCCTGAAGCACTTTATGGACGTTTACGGTTCGAACATCGATTACCGCGACGTCTCCGAGCGCATTAAGGCCCTGAAGTCGTAGAATAATCGGATGGCTGTTTCCAGAATGGTGATGGGGAGCGCGTGTCGCAATTTTCCGCTGGGAACGGAGCTTCCCTGAATGACTGACCCGACATTCTCCAGCGCACCCGGCAAGGCTCCTGAACCCTCTCCGGCGTCCGATATTCAAACTAGCGTTTTTGATCCCGCTGAAGAACCTCATCCGCCTGCCATCCAGCTCTGGATGCATCGCATCTCGGTTTTTCTTTTTGTTCTGGTCAGCGCGGTTGCCGGAGTCCTGCTCATCATCCTGCCTTGGACCCCGGAGTGGACCGATAACTATTTATTGCTGTCATTTCCTGCGCTTCGCACCGTCGTTTCCAACGGATTCTTTCGCGGTCTCTGCAGCGGCCTGGGTCTGCTGGACATCTGGATCGGCTTCTGGGAGGCTCTCCACTACCACGAACATCAGTAGGACTGCACACTGTTAACCTGGCAATTTCCGCATGATCTGCAACGCGAGTACACATGACTGAACTCAAATCTGCACCGGTCGCCTACCAGAATGAACCGTTCCTGAATAGTCCTGATGGACGCATCCTTCGCATGCTGGCCGAATATCAGGAACCCCTTGCCCGTTTTCGCCGCGAACAGATTCAGGACACTGTCGTCTTCTTCGGCTCCGCCCGCTTTCACGGGCGCGAGAGCGCCAAGCAGGCTTTGGCCGATCTCGAACGCAATCCTGATTCTTCGATTGGCCCGGAGCAGCTACAACAGGATCTGAAACGCGCTCACGCCAGTGTCGACATGGCGCGCTACTATGAAGACGCTCGCAAGCTTGCGAGCATGCTGACCAAGTGGTCTATCACGATCCCAGCACGGCGTCATCGCTTCGTAGTCACCACAGGAGGGGGCCCCGGCATCATGGAAGCGGCGAATCTCGGCGCGCACGAAGCCGGAGGCAAAAGCATCGGCCTCAACATTCAGCTGCCCTTCGAGCAGCACCCGAATCAGTTCATTACTCCATCGCTGAATTTTCAGTTCCATTACTTCTTCATGCGGAAATTCTGGTTTGCCTACCTCGCCAAGGGACTCGTCATCTTCCCTGGTGGATTCGGCACGATGGACGAGCTCTTCGAAATCCTCACTCTCGCTCAAACCGACAAGCTGGCAAAGAAGATTCTGGTAATCATCTACGGTAGCGAGTACTGGAATAAAATCATCAACTTCCAGGCGTTCGTCGATGCCGGCGCGGTCTCACCGCAGGACCTTGAACTGTTCAAAATCGTCGATGACCCTGAAGAAGCTTTCGAATTTCTCCGTTCCGGCCTGACGAAGTACCATCTAGGCGATGCGCCGAAGAAGAAAGGCGAGAACGTTCCAGAGATCGCAAAAACCCGGCCGTAAGCTGTGAAATGCTGAGAGCTGAAAGCTGATGGCGGACAGCTGCCTTCTTTACTACATCACCGACCGCACTGCTTTCGCCACGGACGAACCGACCCGCCGACGCCGCCTCCTCGACAAGATTTCTGAAGCGGCCCGCGCCGGCGTGGACTACGTTCAACTTCGCGAAAAAGACCTCCCGACTCGCGAACTGGAATCGCTAGCTCGCGAAGCCGTCGCCATCCTGAATGAGCTGAGAACCGAGAACTCAGAACTCAAAACTGCCCTCCTGGTTAACTCCCGAACCGACGTCGCGTTGGCCGCAGGCGCGGACGGCGTCCATCTTCGTTCCGAAGACATCTCACCAACAGAAGTGCTGGACATATGGGCGAGGTGTGGCGCGGGCGCCCACGCCCGCGAAAACTCGCCACGAGATCCCCTGATCGGGGTGTCGTGTCATTCCCCAACAGAAGTACAAGCCCGAGCGGCCAATGCGACCTTTGCTGTTTTTGCCCCCCTGTTCGAGAAGAGAGATTGTCCAGATAAACAGGGGGCAGGTCCGAACCAGCTCCGCGAGGCTTGTCGGGCAAACATCCCCATCCTGGCTCTAGGTGGCCTCACGCTACAGAATGCGGAGTCCTGTCTAGAGGCCGGAGCCGCTGGCATTGCAGCGATTCGGTTGTTTCAAGAAAATGACGTAGAAGAAATTGTGGAGAAAATTCGCCGCAGGTAATTACCGTCTAGGGGACCTCAGCCTGTCCACTTTCCTCCCGTCTTCAGTACTTGCACCACCTTCGCCAGCCGCCGCTTCTTCGTCTCTTCCTGCTTCGCTCCAGTAATAGAAGCCGCCATCTCTTTCTTATGAGTAAACGAAAGAGTCCCCCATCTCTCAAGGGCTTTCTTATTTTTTCTCAGTTCTCTTTCCAACTCTGGAGGTGCATCGACAGTTCGCTCCCCTTCATCTCGCGTCATAACGACATCGACCACATCGCCAGGCTTCACTCCTGCACCTTTGCACAAAGTCTTGTTGACGGGCATCATATGGCAGCCACCCATCGGCATTAGAGACGAGCGAAACGGAAACCCGTTGATCGTTCCCCGCACCGGCACGCGGCCGCGCGTGCCAAACGTCGCCGTTACATCGATCGGCGGAGTTATCGCCGACACCACGCCCGCTTCTCTGCCTTCAATCTTCAGCCTGAACCTGAACTTCTGCTCAGCCATAGGGAGCCTCCGCTATGAGCGCTGGTAAACTCTATCTCTGAAGGTACTGCGCGGCAACTCGACATGCGCCCGACCGCAATCATCTCGAAAATTCCGTCAAGCGATACCGGCCTTGGAACCTAAACTGATTCGCGTACCCGAATCGTCGTTCCTGATGGGCTCTGACAAGGGTCAGGACTGCGAGAAACCAATCCACCGCATACAAATTGATTCGTTCTGCCTCGCGGCAACGCAAGTCACGAACCAGGACTACGGCCAGTTCCTGCATGAGACATCAACGGAACCCCCTCCATTCTGGAATGACCCAAATTTCAACCATCCGCAACAGCCAGTCACAGCTATTTCCTGGCACGAAGCAATTCGCTACTGTGAATGGCTGAGCACGCAGACAGGCCGGCATTTCCGTCTTCCTACCGAAGCAGAGTGGGAGTGCGCCGCACGAGGAGGCCTGGAACAGAAACAGTTCCCATGGGGCGACGAGACACCGCAGTCTTTACCGAACTATGCGACGCGCTGGCAAAAGGGACCTGAACCCGTAGCGCAGTACGCGCCGAATGCTTTCGGACTCTACGACATCGGCGACAACGTCCACGAGTGGTGCAGCGACTGGTACGACCCGAACTATTACGTGATCTCGCCTGAACAAAATCCAAAAGGTCCAGACCAGAGCCCGATGAAGCCCCCACGCAAAGCCTCGCGTGGAGGCTCCTGGCGGCACCATATCAAAGTCGCCCGCTGCTCCGCCCGCTCCAGCATCCCGCCGGAGTTTCAATATGCTGATTACGGATTCCGAGTCGCGGGCGATTGAGAAATTGTGTAACTTGGTAGTTGAGTAATTTTCGGAATGCCCGCCGTTGGGTGCTTTCCACTTACACAATTACTCAATTTCCCAATTACTCAATCTCATGTTCCGCTCAGATCTTCTCCACTCCAAACGCATCCTGATCACTGGTGGAGGCACCGGCCTCGGCAAAGGCATGGCGGCCCGTTTCCTTGAACTCGGCGCGGTCCTCTACATCTGCGGACGCCGCGAAGAGGTTCTAAAATCTACGGCGAACGAACTCCAGTCGAACGGTCCGATCCACGCCATCCCGTGCGACGTCCGCAGCCTGGAAACAGTCGAGCAGATGATGGATACGATCTGGAAGGACGGCCCGCTCGACATCCTCGTCAACAACGCCGCCGGAAACTTCATCTCCAAGACCGAAACCTTGTCTCCGAACGCCTGGCAATCAGTCATCAACATCGTCCTGATGGGAACCCTCAACTGCACGATGGCCTGTGGCCGCCGCTGGCTTGCTGCGAAACATAAAGGCACAGTTCTAAGCATCTCGGCCACATACGCACCAGTCGGCTCGGCCTACGTGGTGCCGTCTGCAGTCTCGAAGGCTGGAGTCGAGGCTCTCATGCGCAGCCTTGCTGTCGAATGGGGAGACCGCGGCATCCGCATGAACGCCATCGCACCTGGCCCGATCCCAACGCAGGGTGCATTTTCGCGAGTCCTGCCAAAACCAGATCTTGAAAGAGTGGCCCTCGACCGCCATCCCATGCATCGATTCGGGACCGTCGAGGAACTCGCGAACCTCGCGGCCTTCCTCGTGAGCGATGGGTCAGGCTACATCAACGGAGAAGTCATCCGCATGGACGGCGGCGAATTCCTGCAAGGCGCAGGAGAATTTACTGCGCTAGGCCGAATGCTGAAAGAGGAGGACTGGCAGGCGCTGAAACCAAAGAAGTCAACGCAGCCGAAGAAGTAGAAGGTTTCCTGTGTAACCCTGTGTTCCCTGTGGTGAGTGGGTTTGAAAGTTACCGCTGCTCATTCTTAGGCATAACAATGGCTTTGAGCAGCAAATTGACGAGACTCAAAACGATCGCGCCGATGAAAGCCGCTAGGAATCCGCGAATCTGAAATCCTGGCACGACGGCCGAAGCCAACTCCAGCATCAGAGCATTGATAATCAGCCAGAACAATCCTAGAGTGACCAGGGTCAGAGGAAACGTAATGATCTTTAGCAGTAACCCCAGGGTTGCATTGATGAACCCGATCGCCAACGCCGCGATCAACGCCGCGACAACCCCGCTTACATAAAAGCCGGGCACGATCTTGGAAACAACCCAGACCGCTAGCGCACTCAAGACCCAATTCAGAAGCAGTTTCATACGATCTCCAAACGTGATGACACTATAGGCCCACCGCAGCCACTTGTCATTCCATCTCTCGAGCGAAGCGAGACAGAGAGGAGTCTGCTGTTCCTATCCCGGGGTCACAACAAAAATTTACTCCCCATTCGCAGTTCAACTGGCTCCATACGGTACACTACGCAATTCGCGTCCCAGGAGGAAATACATGCCAGACCCCGCACTTACAGGATCAGAATTCAAGAAGCAACTGCGCGCCGGAC
>DATJWZ010000086.1:0-3000 GCA_035500795.1 Candidatus Eiseniibacteriota bacterium
CCACAGTCCGCCAGAACGCCCGCAATGCACCCCTCCTGGCCGAAGCGGGACCAGACGGCCATTGCCCCTCTGTCCGCGGAGCAGTCTTATTTCCGGCCCTTCTCTCGTCGCGCTGTGGGAGATGGAGAGCATCGGATTGCCCATTCTGTGCTCCCTCATGGACGAGGCGACGACGTGCGCGGTGAACGGTGCGCGATTACCACGGTTCACTGTGCCGTTCACTTCTTCGTTCACCCGCACCTCAGAGCGAACTTTCAGCCCCAGAACGAGATGCATTCAGACAGGAGCCAGCATTCGCACACGGCATGGCTCGGAGTTGGGCTGGAGCGACCCCGTATTCACTGCCACGGGATGCGTGGCGGTCGCTCCAGCCCAACATCGCAGGTTGCGCGATGACGCCATGCCGCGTTCCGAAGGACAGTGGGAACGCAAAACGACGCGTTTACAAATGGTGCTCGGTGAAGAAGGTAATTCTTACGCTCTTCAGCTCCGTCTTCTCCGACTTCTTCACCCCGCACACTCTCCAAGTGAGTTTGGGAAAGGGAGTTGGCCGAAAGTGCCCACGAAAAGCAGCAAATTGCGAACAACTGAAATGGGCGGGAGCGACCCCGGAAATTTTGGGCCGAGCCGCCCAAAATTGTGCTCCGGGTCGCTCCCGCCCAATTGTTCGCAATTTGCAGACTCAGAGAAGAGAGCTGCAACGGAGTCAACCAAGTTCGCATGCGCACTTTAATAATCCGCGCATGCAAGAAGGAGAAAGATGACATGCCAGTTCTGAAAGCACCAGCAAAACAACCCAGGAATGCGACCTTGCAGGTTCGGATAGATGAGGATCTGAAATACAAGGTGGAAAGGTATGCAGAATTCCTCGAAACAACTGGAGCATACGTGGTCTCTGAAGCGCTCAAGCTTGTGTTCCACAAGGACGCGGAGTTCAAAGAATGGCTAGAGAGGCAAGAAGCAAATAGCAAGGAGTCGGAGTCTGATCAGAATGCTGGGCAAACTGACCAAAGTGCGCATTCAACGCCACTGCTAACAACAGCGCCCAATGGAAATGGCAACCGAGGATTATTTCGGTAAGTAATTTTAGAAGGTCCGGTCTTCTCTCCGCACGAAAGGATCAAGTGATGAGAACCAACCACGTATTGTTTGACATCCAGCATGAGCTACAGCAGAGACCAGTCCAAGAGGACCCATCAGGCGCGGCTGTGACTTCGAAGTCCGTTCCCTTTGGTGGACAAGCCAATGCTGCAATTCAGGGGCCCACAGTGGGGAGAGAGAAGGCCGAATTCCTAACCGTTCAGCAAGTTGCCGTTCTCTTGGGTGTGACTCGAAACTGGGTCTATACCCACGCAGATGACTTGGGCGCATATCGGTTGGGAAAATATCTGCGCTTCTCATGGCCCAGGGTAGTCGAACGACTCGAAAAAACAAAATGAACCAGCAAGGTTGCCAACCGATATCCACAGGCTTCTTTTGGCTCTGCTTGACCCGCAATGTAAGTGTATATACATTTACGTTGGATATGGGCCGGCCTCGCATAACGAATGGACGCAAGCGTACCAAGGTATTCCTTCTCAGGCTATCGCCCGGTGAGATGAAGTTGCTCGCCGGTGGCGCTCGCGCATTGGGGGAGTCCTTGGCGTCCGTTCTTCGTAATGGCGGCTTGCTCTATATACACACGAAAAGCAAAGACGGGTCACAAAATCGAAAGGAGAAAAAACAGTGACTCGTTTTTTATTTCAGCAGGGCTATGTGTCAAAGCCGATTACAACTCGGACGGGCACGGTTTTTAAGATCCGTTACCGGATGAAGTCGGCAGAAGGGAAGTGGAGGCACAAGACCGAGACACTGCACGGTTTGCCTAGCAGAAAAGCAGCCCGGGCGGTCTTGGATGAACGCATCCACGATGCAAGCACAGGAAAGCCTGACGCGTCGAACATCACGCTCAGAGAATTCGTGCAGGCATGGTGGAAACCCTATTTGCGGCGTAAGGGTGTAAAGCTCTCGACGGAGAGCAATTATGAATCCGTCTTGAACTTGCACATCTTGCCCGCGTTCGGTGATTTGCGAATTGTGGACATTGTTCCCTTGCACGTCGAGGAGTTCTCGCAAGTGAAGGTCGCGAGCGGATTGTCGGCAAAGACCGTGCGCAACCTGCTTCTAACCTTGCAGAGCGTCTTGTCACTCGCGATGGACAATGACCTGATTGCGCGGCTACCGATCCGCAAACGTCACAAGCCCACAGTCGAGAAGCGCGAGAAGCCTATCTGGTCTCCCATTGAGGTCCGTATGATTTTGCACGGGGCACCTGAGAATCTTCGCGCATTGTTCGTTTGTGTGGCGCTAACCGGTACACGATTGGGAGAGCTGCTGGGACTCCAATGGAAGCATGTCGATTTCGATTGTAAGCGCCTTCGCATCCAACAGAGCCTTTGGCGCGGACAACTCGTCGCCCCGAAGACAGCAGCAAGTAAGCGGGATATTTATGTCGGAAATTTCCTGATGGAAGTGTTGAGGCAACATCGCAACAGCTCTCACCACCAGGGTGTGGACGACTTTGTATTCTGCAGTAGCGACGGCACTCCGCTCGACCCGGATGTGCTTCGCAAGGATGTCCTCTACCCAATCCTCGATCGGTCGGGGATAGTGCGAAAGAAGGGTGCGTCAGGGTTTCACACATTCAGGCATTCGGCTGCAAGCATCGTCAACGAGCAGACCGGAAATCTGAAACTGGCGCAGAAGTTCCTTGGGCACTCGACAATCCAGATGACCGCAGACATTTACACTCACACATCTGCGGAGGCCGAACGTGAAGCTGCAGAGGCGCTGGAACGGACGATCTGTGCCGGTAATAACCCGTTCCCAATCTGTTCCCAATTTGCGAAATCGGGAACAGATTTAGTGGCTTCGCAGTTAAGTGTACTGAGTCGTTAGAGAAGGGATTCCTGTAACTAAAAGAAAAGAGGGCGCTAAGAGGTTTACCTTTAGCGCCCATGG
>DATJWZ010000087.1:0-3262 GCA_035500795.1 Candidatus Eiseniibacteriota bacterium
GAGATTTGGAGCCGATGGAAAGCTGGGGAGACGCTGCATGAGATCGGGCGCGTCTACGGCAAGTGTCACAACACGATTCGCGCTGTTTTACTGCCGCGGGGCGGCATCCCTCCGTTAGCTCGTCGCCGCTCGCGGTTGGCGCTCACCTTTGCCGAGCGAGAGGATATTTCGCGAGGGATGGCTTCCGGTTCATCGCTTCGTGAGATCGCTCGACTTCTCCATCGCGCAACCTCCACAGTGAGCCGTGAAGTTGCGCGCCACGGCGGCCGACCTGCCTATCGTGCCTACGATGCGGACAAGCAGGCCTGGAATGCCGCGCTACGCCCGAAAGCTTGTGTGCTGGCCACGAACAGCGAGTTGCGCGACGTGGTTGCGAGTAAACTGATTCTGGACTGGTCCCCCGAACAGATTTCCGGGTGGCTGAAGGCTGAGTATCCCAACGACGAGAGCATGCGCGTGTCCCACGAGACCATCTACCGCAGCCTGTTCATTCAAGCGCGTGGAGTGCTGAAAAAAGAGCTGATGGACCACCTGCGGTCGAAGCGGCGCATGCGCCGCTCGCGTCACGCGAGCGAACATGGACATCGCCGCGGGCAGATCGTCGATGCCATCTCGATTCGCGAAAGGCCGGCGGAAGCGGAAGACCGTGCGATCCCCGGCCACTGGGAAGGCGACCTGCTGGCCGGTGGAAAGAACAGCTACATTGCGACGTTAGTGGAGCGGCACTCGCGGTTTCTCATGCTGGTCAAGGTACCGAGCAAAGACACGGCGGCAGTTATGGCGGCGTTGAGCGACCGTGTCGGGAAACTCCCGGCAACCCTGCGCCGCTCGTTGACGTGGGATCGCGGATTGGAAATGGCGAAGCACAAGGAGTTCACGGTCGCCACCGATGTGCAGGTGTACTTCTGCGATCCGCAAAGTCCCTGGCAACGCGGCTCGAACGAAAATACCAATCTGCTGCTGCGGCAATACTTCCCGAAAGGAACGGACCTGTCGTCCATCTCGCAAGAGCAGCTCGACCAAGTCGAGCTGCTCTTGAATCAACGCCCAAGAAAAACTCTGGGATTTCAAACTCCAGCGAGTAAACTCCAAGCAAGTGTTGCGTCGACCATCTGAGCTGGCAGTCGTTATCGGAGATGTAGGTACTGGTTCGCCCTGTGCTAATATCCCAGCACTGAGAGGCGATTCTTGGTGCTTGGCTCAACACTTTCATGGGTCATTCTAGGTGTTTGCTGTTCCCTCTATTTCGCAGCGTTTTTTCTTTATCATTTCATGGTATTTCGCGTAAACCGCTTCTTACCCCCGGGCGACCGTATTCCGCATTCTCTGACGTTTGGTCAGAAGGACCGGCTTGCAGCCGAATACAAATCTCTCTATCCGAGGAGCATTGTTTATCAGCTAACGCTACTCTGCGCATTCACTCTCATTGTGCTCGCAGCTGTCTTTGCAGGACTTCGCATCTGGGCGGCAGCGGCAGGAAAATAGTGGCTGCGAATTGGCTAGGTCCTGATTAACGCGCTTACCGAACTCGTGTCCGGTTAGCCCACTTATCAGGAGTTGACTTTCGGAACCCATCCTCAGAAGGTCCGAAACGTTTTCAGGGACTTGAACATGAGTGGATTTATCTCCACACCCGAATTTATGGTCTCGGCAGGGGAGAAGCTAAGTTCAAGTACCCTGCCCCTGAGGTTGAATGTGCATTCATCCGAGAAGCCGACGCCCATGCTACCTTGAAGCCCGCAATAAAAGAGATGCTGCCCAATTTGTCGCGGAGTATATTCGTTACCGCCCCTGTTGGTTTTAATGAAGAAGGGCCCTTGCATGACGATGGTGACCATGATTGTCGCGTTGGGGTCATCTCGTCGCCCCAGACAAAGTAACCACCTGCGGTAATCATTGTCCTTGCAGTATTCTGGGTCTGCAATTGGCCGATACGAATCGGGATACTTTATAGAAAATCCAAATTCCTTGTTAACGTATTTGTGCCAGCGAATTTTCTGCGCGTTCGTGGTTGGCTTAGGAGTAGGCTCCTGGGGCCGCGATTCGGCGGTCAAGGTCGAAATCAGAAGCAGCATGAAAGTTATTTTTTTCAGCATAGTGGGTTTCTCCTTAGAACGGAAATCGAATCGAGTTTGGATACGCGATGAACGGATTCGCCCCTGCCGGTCTTGAAGCAACTCTGGAACCTCTATCAGGTACAGAAAATAGACGAGTTACGTTGACTCAACCAGGAGCGGGCGCGTCGCTCCATACACACCGTGTCACGCGCAACTCGCAATGTAGTGATTGGAATTCCGGAGACGGGAATCCGGTCGGATGTTCAGTCTGACCCTGGGGTAGACGCGATAACCATGAATGTGGGTACCATGAGGAACTTTACCGGTAAGGTGACTAGCCAGGCATGTTCGATTACTTGCGGTTTGCCCGTCACACGCCAAAAATCGCGCTGCCGCTCCCCATTGTGGGTGTGAGCACCTGTTCTCGACAGTCATCAGCTTTTCCAAGGCCACGGGCAAAGGAAATGTCACTCGTAAGAGTGTAGACTTCTTTGCGGGAATCAGTTCCGAGAGGCGATGCCATGCGATACATCACAGCGTTCTGCGTATTTGTCTTGCTCAGTAGCCACGGCATCGAGGCCCAAGTCCTACCTACATCGAGCGGTGGTTGCAGCATTAGTGCTTCGGGCTTGGTGTCCTGCGAGTGGCTGTCTGCAGTAACTGACACGAGCCTGAAGCCAGACCATTCGCGGAGTTCCGAGGGGAGGATAACCTCGCGGAAGGCTGTCATGACGAAATCCGCTGACACGGTTGCCGACTCGCGCCCGAAGTTGCTCGTCACGCGCTACATACTCGCACCCGGTGCGCCATTGAATCCACCCGTGGAGGGGACCGACGTGCTCATCGTTGGCATGAATGGTGGCGAACTCGTAAACGAGAAGAAATCACCACAGAACCACGTCAATGTTTCGAGCGGCTTAGTGATGTTGATGCCGAAAGAAGAGCCGTATCTACTACGGAATATTGGAAAAGAGAATCTTGAATTGCTGATGATTGAAGTCAGGAAGTGAGCATGCCGCCCGCGTTGCCTTACCTCTTAGGTCCTGGTAAACGCGCTTACCGGACAAGTTCCTCCCAGTACCGGATCGGCGGCTCAGTTTACTTCGAGCACCTCTTCTACGGGATCTGAATATACGATGATACCGCCACCTCTCTTGATCGCGCTTTCGTGACAGTTGCGCATGATTGGGTCGTTGGTGTGGAAC
>DATJWZ010000088.1:0-7474 GCA_035500795.1 Candidatus Eiseniibacteriota bacterium
TTGCAGCTTGCCGCGATTGCGGAGCAGAGGTCCGAACATCCCTTGGGCAAGGCCATTGTCGGCAAAGCAGCTGAAGCCGGGCTGATGGTAACCCCGCCAGAACGCTTCGAATACATTCCCGGCGCAGGTATTTCCTGCTCTCTCGACCACCGGCAGATCCTGGTGGGAAGCAGAGCCTTCCTGCAACAGAAACAGATCCATCTCGACGGACAGGGCGGCGGAACTGAACACTCATCAGAGATACTGGTTGCCTCGAACGGCGAGTATGTGGGAACCATCCGAATCGCGGATACCCTGCGGCCGGAAGCTCGCGACGCAGTTCGTGCTCTCCACGCGATGGGACTGCGAACTGCCTTGTTGACCGGTGACGCCAAAGCGGTTGCCGTAGCTATCGCCCAAGAAGTTGGCATCGACGTGGTTCACGCTGGGGTTCTGCCCGATGAGAAGAACGCCATCATCAAGCAGTTGGTCGCCGATGGGAGCAAAGTTGCGATGGTCGGCGATGGAATCAATGACGCGCCAGCACTGATGCAGGCAACGGTTGGCATCGCGATGGGATCAGGTACTGAAGTCGCACGCGAAAGCGCGAACATCATGTTGATTGGCAATGATCTGCTGCGCTTGGTGGACACTATCAAGATTTCCCGGCGCTGCCGTCGCATCATCATGCAGAACTTTGGGGGAACTCTGGCAGTGGACAGTGTTGGCATGGGGCTGGCCGCGTTCGGCGTCCTGAATCCGCTGTTGGCCGCCTTTATCCATGTAGCTTCGGAGCTTACCTTCATTTTGAATTCTGCCCGGCTCTTACCCGGAATTAAACGGCAGAACGAAACGGGTGGGACAATATCACCAATTTAATCAGAAGTACCATCCGATTGAACCCCCGGAGACGACTCGCGTTGCTCATCGTTATCGGAATCACTATTCTTGTGCCTCTGCTGAGGTATCGGCGCGAACTGGTGGAGTGGCTCGAGACCCACGAACACTTGCTCAATTGAAGTGCCGGCATCTGATAGAGCGACCTGGTAACAGCATTACCGGATTCGAGAAAAACAAAACCACATGAGAGCAATACTGCTCACCGCGTTTGCAGCTCTTTCAACCTTATTTGGGGGATGGCTGGCTCTTCGCGCCCGAAAGCACATCCACTTGCTGCTCGGTTTTGGTGCCGGAGTCCTGCTTGGAGCAACGTTCTTTGACCTGCTGCCCGAAGCGATTGACGCTGCGGGTCAGGGGGGATGGACGAGCCGCGAAATTCTCGGCCTAACCGTCGTCGGATTCTTAATCTTCTATCTCGGACAGCGGTTTCTCTCGTTGCAACATTGTCCGGATGGCGACTGCGGGCCCGATCGCCACGTTGGCCGCATGAGTGCGCTCGGACTGATCGCACACAGCACGATGGACGGGGCCTCCAT
Organism: Candidatus Eiseniibacteriota bacterium; assembly: GCA_035500795.1. GTDB lineage: Bacteria > Acidobacteriota > Terriglobia > Terriglobales > Acidobacteriaceae > Sulfotelmatobacter. The sequence goes on from DATJWZ010000088.1 coordinate 1,416, forward strand.
TGCTGCCTCCACCATGATTTCCTGGCGTTGCGGTTGGCATCATCGTCCATGACATAACCGATGGACTCAACACGATTCTGCTGGTGACACGCGGGGGCTCAGCCAGCAGGAAAGACCTCGCATTTCTTGTCGCGGACGCGATTGCACCCATCGTGGGTGGCACCGTTGTCGTTCTCGCTGGCCTACCTTCCCATCAGCTCGCGCTGATTCTCGGAGTGACATCCGGCTTCTTCCTCTTTACGGCCACCGGCGACTTGTTGCCAGACGCTCATCGCCGTTCGCCTGGATTTGGAGTTTCGGCAGCCGCGCTAGGAGGCATCCTCCTCATTGGCATAGCGGTACGACTCGCATCAATTTAACCCTGATAGCTCACAAAATAGTTCGGCACCGACATTTTCGTGGTTCGGAACGGCGAGAACATTCGGCTTTGGAAGCACGCGGCTGGATATGATGGGGACGGTTTGGATTACATGATCAACCTGCGGCAGAAGCACTATGCCCGGCAGCGACAAGAGCAACCACTCAAGAAAGGTGACCGTGTGGCACTGTTGGGGCGAGGAATCGCCGTGGTGGAACGAGTTGATGGAAAGGAAGCGGTGGTTATCTTGGGAAACAGGCTGGTTTCGAAGATTTCCCGCAAAGACATTGTCCTGAATCACCGCAACCTGCGCTGGGAGTGCCAAATCCAGAGTTAGCTTGTGATTTGAAGGAGCCACGCCAAAGAGAGGGATACGGCGGGCAAAACCTCAACTTTCCGAATCGCCGACAGTCGGGAGGCGCGCGCCCGTGCGATTCAGATTTCGTTCAACGATACTAAAGCGTTATTCAACCCGATTTTTGTGGCGGGCGTGCGATGGGGAGCTGCCAGCCTCGTCGCATGGCAATAAAGCGCAGTCCAAAGCAGAGGACTGCGCCGGTAGTCGCGGCCATGAAAGTCGGGAGATGCAGCTTTTTTCCCAGTACCATCACAGCCGCGCCAATCAGAGCCGCGACTGCGTAGAGTTCGGTTCGTAACACGTTCGGTATTTCCATCACGAGGATGTCGCGGACCATGCCGCCACCGATCCCTGTCAGCATACCCAACAGCGTCGCCGCAACGGGCCCGGCGTCAAACGCCAGCGCCTTACCTGCACCAGCCACTGCAAAGAGCGCCAGTCCGGCGGCGTCGAAGACCAGCACGGGACTGCTCAGCCGATTGATGATTGGAAACCAAAAGAACGTAATCAGCCCGGCGAGCATCGACACAGCGATGTATCGCCAGTCGCTGATGGCTGCAGGAGGATGCGCTCCAATCATCACATCGCGCGCGATCCCACCCGAATTGCCCGCGGCGAAAGATAGAACTAGAACTCCGAACAAGTCGAGTCTGTGCTTGACCCCGGCCGTTGCACCACTCAGCGCGAACACGAAGGTGCCGCCAAGGTCGAACGCGACCAGCAGCGTATTCACAACGATCTGTTCGTTGACGATCAAATAGCTTGTAGCGACAGCCACGCTTGAGAGGCTACCACCATTGCTTCCACTCCGGCTTCCAAAGTTGGATGGATCACTGGTGCGAAGCGCGGATTGTGATTGGTAGGAAGGTCGGCAATTGTATCCGCTTTTTTCGCCGTGGCGTAGGTCTGGGGATCGGTGCCGCCCACAAACCAGAATACAGAAGGCACCCGCCACTCAGTTCCAAAAGAACCAAAGTCTTCGCTCGCGGTCGTTGGTTGAGTGTCTTTCACGCGATCTGCTGGGAAGTAGCTTCGAAACGCGTCAAGCGCACGTTTTGTTGCCTCGGGATCATTCTTCACCAGCGGATAACGGTCCAGCGGAGTGATCTCCGGCTTCTTAGGCGCTCTCGATGCTTCGGCCTCGGCATTAACGATGCGTTCGATTGCGGCAAGCACGTGTTTTCGAACATCTTCATCGAACGTGCGCACGTTCAGCTTTATTAGTGCCTCGTCAGGGATCACATTCTCCTTTGTACCGACCTGAAGCGAGCCAACTGTTACGACCGCTGCGTCGGTGGGAGCTATTTCACGGGACACAATCGTTTGAAGACGAAGGACGGTAGCAGCCGCCATAACAACGGGATCAATGCTCGACTGAGGCATCGATCCGTGAGCGCCGCGACCAAACATTCGGATTTGAAGGCTGTCTCCGGCTGAGGTGATTACGCCAGAACGAGTGCTAATGTCTCCAGAGCTTCCGACCATGACGTGCTGCCCCAGTATGATGCTCGGCTTCGGAAAGCGCTTAAACAGTCCGTCATCAATCATCGCCTGCGCGCCGGCGCCTGTTTCCTCAGCAGGTTGAAAAACAGGCATCAGGGTGCCTCGCCAAGCGTCTCGATTTTGGGCCAGCAGTGTTGCCACACCGATGAGCCAGGTTACGTGCATGTCATGGCCGCAGGCATGCATCACGGGTACGGTTTTACCGGTGCTGTCGTGCGCTGTTAGCTCGCTGGCATATGGGAGACCCGTGGCTTCCTGAACCGGAAGCGCGTCCATGTCGGCCCGTAACATCACAGTAGGACCGTCGCCGTTTCGCAGTAAACCAACTACTCCAGTTTGCCCCACTCGCGCCGTCACCTCGTAACCCGCAGCCCTGAGGCGGTCCGCTGCAATGCCGGCCGTACGGTTCTCCTGCATCGATAGCTCGGGGTGAGAATGAATATCTTTGTACACGGATTCCAGATCGGGAAGCAGCGTGCCGAGATTAGTAAGTATGCTGTCTTGTTGTGCTTTGTCTGTCATGATTCCACCTCTCGCACGATAGCTACTGACAATTCGGGTTGCCAGCGTTTGCAATGGTGAGATACGTGATGCTGGCGGGTGCAAAGCTCACGTGATCAGCGTTGACCGATTCACCTTTGAATTGTGGTATATCGCCGCTGCTCGTGAGTCGAAGCGGCTTCCCATTAAGCTCAACCGCACTGCCTTCGAGTTGCTTTGCGGTTAGAGTGTAGCGTTCGCCGGCGATGGGCAATTTGAGATCGAAGCTGCGCTGCCGGTCAGCATTGATAACTAGAAGCGTTACGCCACCTCGGCGGCCTTCGCGGCATTGAGCGTCTATGTAGGCGTTACGTGCGGCGGCAATTTGTGGATCGAGCACAGACGTGCCCATGAGTTTGTGCCACAAAAGCGTTGCCCAGTAGTTGGGGCGAGGCTCGAATATGTTCTGGTCGATCAAGCCGTAGTCACTTGCTGCCAATGTATTGTGCATGATGACCTTCACGCCTCGACGTGCCAAAGTGGCGTGCTCGATTAGATAACGAAACGTATCGAGGAAGGTTGAAGCCCAAGGATTGCCACCACAAGCGGCATCGGCTGTTTCGGTGATCCACAGTGGCTTTCCAGCGTCAAAGCGGTCGCGAAGACCGGCATAATAATCGTTGATCTTCTCAGGACGAGAAAGCCATTCGTCGGAGAGCGCGGCTGCCGCTGTGGTTTGGCCCTTCTCACCCATGCCTGCGCATCGTTGAGATGCAGCGGCATACAAATGGTAAGAAAAAACGTCGTATACCGGCTCCGTTGCTTTTAGCAAGTCCTCACTGTGGAGCATTCCGCCCATCGCGATCGCAAACGGTCCTTCGCCAACGGACCCTGGACCGAGGAAGATTGTGTCGGGAGAGATCCTCTTTAGCCACGGTCCGAACACCGCGATGTCACGACCGTAATCAGCTGCGTTGTAGCCTTTGGGTGCGCCGCCCATGGCAGCATAAGTAGGCTCGTTCATGAACTCGACTGCCGCTACCTGCCCTCCGACGGACTTCGTGTAAGCAAGCCAGTCACTTGCCTCTTTCGGGGTCCACGCTCCCTCCGCATCGCGATTGCCGGCGCTCGTAGCGAATGAAGTCACGAGATTCCCATTGACCGCGTGCACGAAATCAATGACGCCTTTCCATTCTTTTCGCGTCAGCACACCGCTGAAGCCCGCTGGCGCCGTAGCCGGTGGACTGTCTGAATCCGCGAAATAAACCGAGTTCGCCCAAGTTCCACTCACCCTCACGTAGGCAGGCCCAAGCGCCGAGGCCAGCTTCCGCAGTTGCGGATTCGCAAGATCGATGGGTGGACGATACTGGATCGAGTGACACCGCTTGCGCTCTGGCCTGGAAGGGCACAACTGAGGCGCCAACAACGATAACGACTGCAAGTACGGCAGAGGGGACTTGCGCGGGAACGATCTTGCTGTCCATTCGACACCTCGCCGGAAGGAGCCCCACAGGAGACGAAAAGCGTGACGTCTCTGATGTTTATTGAGAAGCGAACGTTGGCCCCAATTTTTCGCCGGTGCCTTCGTCAGCTTGCTTGATCGAAAGTTCGCGTTCCAGGTTGCTTTTCCTTTTGTTCTCGTTCAGGCGACACGGCTGGCCAGTCGGCGCGCCACGATTCAGGAGCGGCCGTATCCAGGTAGCGGATGCGTACGGGCATGACCGCGAGTTTTTCGGCAAGTCGAGCTTCACGGCGCACTGGCCACCAATCATAAAGAAAAATTTCTAGCGGCCTCCACATCGAAACCCATCCGCCGATTGTGAGACTCTCACGAACGATTTCGCCAAATCGGCTACCCTTCATCAACGATGCAAGAAAATCGCCTAGCGCGATAGCAACTGCTAAAGCGATCAAGCCTATTGCCAGGCTCGTACGACCCACACGGAACAGATCGCGAAGGCGCTGCCAAAAAGCCTGGGCACGCTGATTGAAAAACTCGTGGACGGCATCGCGCAGCACGACAGCCTCATCTGCCAGTCCGGCACGACGATCGAGATCGACCAGAAGCGCGAGCGGCGCGTCCCGAGGCATGTCCTTGGCCCAGCCGACAATGAACTCCTCAGCTTTTGGATCAAGATCTCTGTTGCGAAATGGAGAAGGGTCAATAGAGTTAAACAACTGCTTTAGTTCCGCGACATGTACTTCGATGACCGCGCACTTAGGCGGAAGCGGGTCGCCCGCTGAGTGCCTGCTGCCGTCGTGCTCGAATCCTTCAATCATCTTAGGACTTTTTGGACATTCAACAGCATACGCCTCTGCGTTCCCATGTAGCGACGCTTTCCACACAAGTCTTCTGGCCCTAACTCGCAGGTTTTCACGCCGAGACTCCCGGGAGTATATTGTGTTTGGCATTCACCTAAACAGGTCTCCTGTTTGTGTTCTTTGCCGCTCGTTCCTTCCAATAAACTGTATTCACCGGGTCGTCCTCAGAGTGAAAGGGCAGACGCTTCGATGTTCTGACATTAGGGGATACCCGCTTGATAATGACACGACGCAGCAGCCAGCTAAGGTTTTCTAACGGAAACGTCGAGAACAGGGTTCTGGCTTGAAACTTAACTGAGACGGGTGTTCACAGAAGTCTAGACATTTGAGGCGACGTTATGAACGTGGTTTGGACCTCCAGTGGGCGCATTGACGCGAGAACTCTGTCGCCCAAGCCGGGCCGGATGTACCGTCGCAGGATACCGTCATAATCTCGCTAGGTCTTCTGTCGTACTCGTGGTTTCACAGCCGCCTCAAGCCAGCGATCAAGGTACTCGTTGAATCTGGTCTTCACTCCTTCCAAGTCGCGCTCGCGCAACTTCTTCGTCAAATATGCTTGCGCGTCCCGCATTGAGCCGCGGAAGTTCGGTTGTGGTAATTGCGTTTGTTTGGTTTCGTGGTCGCGACCGAGATAGGCTCGGATGAGCCATCTCCGATCGCCTCGTGCGATGATCTGTCCAACTTCGCGAGCCATAGAGTTTCCTCCTTGGCTCGCAACAGAGGCACACAAATGGCGCACTCATCTGGCATCAAACTTCGGATTGACGGTTGATGGAATGAGAGATGGCTTATCGGCCATCAGCAATCGTGCTAATTTCGAGACGCCTAACCTGGCACACGACTCGCACACAGAGGGCCTCGCACGAGCACAAAGACAGCAGCCGAGAACTCCCCCCCAAGTTTGTGTTGTGGGATCAAGGGACGCATCAGCGTCCGCTCCGCAAGAAGTACACTTGGTTGGTCCAGTCCATTTCGGTGGCCTCGCCAGCCAGCGAAATTACCGCCCGGACGAGGCCTCCAATGTCTGCCGGCGAAATT
>DATJWZ010000089.1:0-2994 GCA_035500795.1 Candidatus Eiseniibacteriota bacterium
TGTTAATCCCCATATTGTGTTGGCCTGAAGGGTGAGAAGATTTTCAGAATAGATTGACAAGAATGCTGAGGTTGGCGGATTATTTGGGCAAGGGTAGAACGTTCTTTGCTCAAAGAGGTTGGGCGGAGAGTTTTAGTAGAACTCCCCGCCCTTTTGCTTCGTGGGGTGTGCTCCCCACTGCGCTTCCGTCAACATCATGATACATTTTGTGCCCGTCGTTCTCAAGGAGATTTCCGAGCAGGGGAAGGATTATTTGTGGCAGAGGCCTTCCGCCTGTTTGCGCTGCAACCATTACCGGGTGTGGAGCCATGGCTTTGTCCGGCGATTTTTCGATGGATTTCTCTCTTGCCTGCACTTGAAGTGTTATCGCTGTCCTGCCTGCGGCTGTGTCATGACACTCAGGCCCGACACCCATTTCAGCAGGGTGCGCTGCTGCAGAGAACAGATTCGTAGTTTCCTTTTCCTGCGTCTCTGTGAAGGGCGCTGGCCCCGTTCATCCCTTTCCCCTCCCCGCATGCGGCACTGGCTGGCGAATCTGTTGCGCCAGACAAAGGCCCGCCTGACAGATGCCTGGCAGGGGGGTCTCTTGGCTGCCTTTGATCACTTGGCCGCCCTAGGATTTGTGCCGGTCGGCCGGGTCATCTAATCCGGCAATTCCTTGCACGCAATAGCTACTCCAGCGACGTCTGCCGGTGACAGATTTCTTTCCGCGGTTTATGGTCGCATAAATCCACGGAAAGGAGTTCTCTTATGACCGAAGAAGAAAAACAGCATGTGGCGGTATTCCGTTTCGGCATCATTCACGAGTTTGTGGGTAGTACGCGGCTTGATCATGGGGAACAGGAAGAGCTTCTCAGGGAGAAGTGCGAGCGGAAATGGGCTATTCCTGGCTCCGGGAGGACCCGTCTTTCCCGCTCGACGATCCTGCGCTGGATCAAGCTTTATACGGAGAGTGGCGGCAAGCTGGAATCCCTGTATCCGCAGGACAGAAGCGACGGCGGCCAGGCCCGTGCACTGGATGAGGATACCTGTCTCGCCCTGATCGAACTCAGGCGCCGGATGCCGAAGGTCCCGGTTGTCCAGCTGATCCGGATCATGCAGGAACAGAGGCTCTGGAGTAATGCTCCTCTGAGCCTCACCACCGTCTATCGTTTCCTCCACAGCCAGGGGCTGATGCACAAGGAGCAGGGGGTTCCATCAGACCGGCGCAAGTTCGAGGCCGAGCTTCCCAACGATCTCTGGCAATCGGACGTCATGCACGGCCCGCTCCTTTCTATCGGCGGTAAGCAGCGTAAGAGCTACCTTATCGCCTTTATAGACGATCACTCACGGCTGATTCCCCACGGGGAGTTCTACTTCTCGGAAGGGTTGAGCTGCTTCATGAATGCGTTTTCCCAGGCCCTTCTGAAAAGGGGGTTACCAAGGAAATTGTACGTTGACAACGGCTCGGCATTCCGTTCTCGGCAGATGGAATATACAACCGCAGCCCTGGGTATCGCGCTTGTGCACGCAAGGCCCTACCTTCCACAAGGAAAAGGGAAAATCGAGAGGTACTTTAAAACCGTACAAACCCAGTTCCTTCCCACCTTTACCGGCACGACCCTGGAAGAGATCAACAGCTCTTTCCGAGTCTGGCTCGATGAGTATCATAGCCGCGCCCACAGTTCCACCGGCCAGAGCCCGTTTGTGCGGTTCACGCAGAAAATGCACTGCCTCAGACCTGCTCCCGACAATCTCCGCGATTACTTCCGTACCTTGGTGCGGCGCAGGGTCAACAAAGACCGGTCGGTAGTGGTGAACCGAAGACTGTACGAGGCCCCCGTGGCCCTGATCGGCAAACGGGTGGAGATCCTCTACCACGAAGAGAGCCCGGAGCAGGTGGAAATCCGCTGTCAGGGGGAATCCCATGGGCTGCTCCGGCAGGTGGACCTGCACGTAAACAGCCGGGTGAAGCGGGACAAGAACGGTCAGGTCGAACTGGTCGGCGACGGTCAGGGAACCAGCGGCCTCTTATGGGAGGATGCATGATGGATACCAGCTATCGCCAGTTCTTCGCTCTTACAAAAGAACCGTTCGGCGCCGACATCCCTCGCAAGGATATCATGATCACCAAGGCTCTCACCGCTACACAGGAACGCATTCACTATGGGCTGCGCCTTGGCGCCATCGCCCTGGTCACCGGCGAGATCGGCAGCGGCAAGTCCACCACCTTGCGCTATGTACTCGGCGGACTGCACCCCTCTGAGTACAGGATCATCTCGGTCACCGCCACCTCTGGCTCCATCCTGGAGCTATACCGCCAGATTCTGGGTGAGTTGGGAAGTGAGATCGCCGGCTCTTCCCGGGCCGTCATGACCAAGGCTATCAAACAGGAAATCCTGGATCTGACCCTCGGCAAGAAGATGAAGGTGGCGCTGGTGATTGACGAGGCCAGCCTGCTCAGACTGGAAGTCTTCGCGGAGCTTCATACCCTGACCCAGTTCGAGCAGGACTCCAAGCCATGGTTTCCCATCGTTCTGGCAGGGCAGGCAAATCTGATCGAGAACCTTCGCTACCGCACATCCCTGCCCCTGGCAACCAGAGTCGTGGCCAGGAGTCATCTCAAGGGGGGCGACCAGGAAGCCATGGCGGCCTATCTACAGCATCATCTCGCCATTGCCGGAGTGAGCCGTATGCTCTTTGACGAAACGGCGATTACCGCCATTCATCAGGGCTCCGGCGGGCTTTACCGCAAGGCCAATCACCTGGCCAGAGGCGCCCTTATCGCTGCCGCCAAAGCTGACGCTGTCAGTGTCACCGCCGAACACGTACGCGTAGCCGCTACGGAGCTGTTCTGAAAAGGAGAAAATAGCTATGAATATCTACGAAGACGAAATCCTGGATCAGAAGCTTGAAGAACTCACCGATCAGATGGGGTATCTTGTCCTGGATATCCTCATCCTCGGTCTGAAAAAACTGAGGAACGAAAACGAAATCTTCTGTGAAATCGGGGAT
>DATJWZ010000090.1:0-3018 GCA_035500795.1 Candidatus Eiseniibacteriota bacterium
ATCGCTCGATTACATTTTGCAGTTCTCGAATGTTCCCCGGCCAGGAATACGCCTGCAGCAATGCCATGGTGGCCTTTTCTACGGTCTGTATCCTCTTCCCGGCCTTCCTGGTATAGCGGGCGATGAAGTACTCAACCAGAATGGGAATGTCTTCGCACCGTTCACGAAGTGGAGGGACCGCGATGGGGAACACGTTGAGGCGATAGAATAGGTCGCTGCGAAAGGCGCCGGCAGCGATAGCAGAATCCAAGTCACGATTTGTTGCGGCGATCACCCGCACATCCGCGCGAATCGGCTGGCTGCCACCCACACGCTCGAACTCGCGCTCCTGGAGAACCCGCAGCAGTGTGATCTGGGTCTCCGCAGGTAGCTCGCCGACCTCATCCAGGAAGATCGTGCCACCCTCCGCGAGCTCGAACCGGCCCAGCCGCCGCTGCAGCGCTCCGGTAAACGAGCCCTTCTCGTGTCCGAACAATTCCGATGCGATCAGCTCGCGTGGGACAGCGGCGCAATTCACACTGACAAACGGCCCCGCGGAGCGCCGTGAGAGCTTGTGGATGGCGCGGGCGACCAGTTCCTTGCCCGTGCCGGTTTCGCCGGTGATCAGCACGGTGGAGTCGCTCGGAGCGACTTTGGATACGCGGGAGTGCACTTTGCGCAGGGCAGGAGAAGCTCCCACGATCTCCTCAAACATCGAGGCTTTGTCGATTTCTTCACGCAGAGCGACGTTTTCTCTCCGAAGCCTGTCTTCCGCCTGCTTCCGGTATTCGATATCTGTCAAGGCAACATACCACCGTGTGATGAGTCCCTGTTCATCGCGCAATGGGTTATAACGAACCAAGAACCAGCGATAAGTGCCGTCATGTCTGCGTAGTCGCAACTCCAACTCGAAAGCGGAGCCGCCGGAGCGAGCATTATCGGAATAAGTGCGCGCCGCCCGTTCTCGGTCATCAGGATGAAAAAACGACGGGGACGGAAAAACATACCCGGGTGTTTGCCGCCACTCTTCAAGACTAAGGCCGAGGTAATCGAGCCCCATGCGGTTGGCATAGAGACGTTCGCCACCCGGTCCGAATACAGCAACAAATTGAGGAACGAGGTCCAGAATCTGCCGGAGCTCCGTCTCCTGTTCCCGGACTTTCCCTTCCGCCTGCTTTGCTGCAGTGACGTCCATTACCGCGCCAACAAACTCGGTTCCGCCAGATTCATCACTGAAGGCACGGGCAACAACGCGAAGGTATTTGAGCGAGCCATCCGGCATCACTAATCGGTATTCATGTTCAAAGTCTTTTCCATCTTGGGACGCACGCTCAATGGTTTGCTTTACGACAGCCGCGTCTTCAGGATGCACTCGTTGGAGCACGAGGTCCGCTGTGGGCTTGATTTTCGGGTCGTATTCGAAGATCTGGAAGGTTTCTTGCGACCAGATGATTTCGCCGCTCGCGACCTTCCAGCCGAAGCTGCCAGTGTGACTGAGCTTTTGCGCTTCCGCCAGATAAGCTTCGCTGCGGCGCAGAGCTTCTTCGGCGCGTTTGGGTTCCGTTACGTCTGCCAGCGTGCCAACGTATTCGACGACTTCTCCTGCTTCATCGAGGACTGGATGCCAAGTCGTGTGGATGTGCTTGACAGTCCCATCGTGCAACAGAAGCCTGTAATCGAGTGAAAACTCAGCTTTTTCACGGAATCTCTGCAGAGCGCTTTTAGAAACCCTATCGCGATCGTCTGGATGCACAAGCCGAGCGGACTCGTCAGGATCTGGGATGCCATGTTGAGGATCCAATCCACAAATTCGGAACACTTCCTCGGACCAGTGAAACGATTTCCTGCTTTTAGGGTTGTAGGCGAAATTGCCAATATGACTCAGCCTCTGCGCCTCGGCGAGATAAGCTTCGCTCGTCTTCAGTGCGTCTTCTGCTCGCTTCCGTTCCTCGATGTCGATGCTGGATCCATACCACTTGACGATGTTTCCGCCATCATCGCGCAAGGGCACCTTGTGGTGCAGCAACCAGCGATATTCCCCATCCGCCCGGCGCGTGCGCGCTTCATGCAGGAAAGGCTCCCCGCTGGCAAGCGACGCGCGCCACTTGTTCACAATTCCTTCGACGTCTTCGGGATGAATTGCAGACGTCCATTTCCAGCCCTCTAAATCCTCCAGCGGGAGTCCTACGTACCTCAGCCACGTTTCATTGAAGAAATCTAGGTAGCCGTCAGGACGGGCGGTATGAATCAGAGCGGGAGTCGAGTCGATGACAAGCCGAAGGTCGGGCGGTTGTCCGGGGCGACCGGAATCATGCTCACTGGGCGCCATGGGGCGCATTATATCCTTGGCCGCCCCCGTGCATCTCGCATCAAGGGGTCAGCTTCGCCTCGAAAGCTCCAAGGGCGGAACTCACCTGAAGGCTGTGGAAATGTCAACAGCTGGGCAATTGCCTGCTAATTGGCACCGGCCCATCGGCTCCAAGACAGCGCGAGGGCTACAAGTCATTTCTTTTGATAGTCATCCGCATCAGAGAATTTCGGGTCTTCACATGCCCTTAGGCCAGTGGAGCCGGACTTGCGTGGAGGCCGCCAGCACAATGGGAAATCACAGTTTCGCTCGAGTCGGACTGTTTTCACGGACCACTCTCGTGGGCTTTGCCATTCTCGCCGTCGCATGGCTGCCTGCGGCGATGGCTGGCCCACCTTCTGCGGCCGCTGCTGGTAGCAAGACTGCCGCTCAATCCATAAGCAATGTCGAGTACGCTCGCCCGGACGGCAGGCCACTACTGCTGGACGCCTCAATCCCTCGCGGCCAAGGCCCTTTTCCGACTGCGATCCTTGTCCATGGAGGATATTGGGTCGAAGGCGACAAGGCAACCAACCTGGATCCGCTCAAATCCTTGCTCAGCAGAGCGGGTTATGCCTGGTTTTCCATCGATTACCGCCTGGCCCCAAAGTATCGGTACCCCGCGGCCATCGAAGATGTCGAAACCGCCGTAAAGTGGGTTCGCGATCACGCCGAGCAATATCGTGTCGACT
>DATJWZ010000091.1:0-3255 GCA_035500795.1 Candidatus Eiseniibacteriota bacterium
GCATGGGTTCTTCCTGTATCTGCTGAACGCGATCATCCGCGGAGTGACGGGATATCTGCTGATTCGCCATCCCGATGCAGGAGCACAGGGAGTGACGATGCTGCTCGCCGCGCTCTTCATCGTCGGAGGGTTGTTCCGCGGAATCGGGGCGAGTGTGATTCAGTTCCCACGGTGGGGATGGACGGTATTCTCCGGCCTGATTTCATTCGCGCTCGGGATCTACCTTCTGGTCACCTGGCCCGCAGCCAGTACTTACTTCATCGGCATCGTGATCGGAATCGACCTTATTTTTGACGGCGCTTCCCTTGTGGGTTTCGCCGGTGCGATTAGCAGTTTGCCTAAGGCGCAAGGCCGAGCTGCCTAAATGACGACTGTATCCAGATCGGGGGCCATGTCCATGCCGACCCAATTTTGGAGGGTGCGCCGTTGGATCGAACGCTTCACGTTGACGGCGGGCGTGGCTCTTTTGCTCGTATATCTCTTGGCACGGATTGATGCGGCAACTATGTACCGCGCGGGATTGTCGAGCTTTGCCGCGATGAAAGCCAGTCCTTCCATTTCGAAAGACGATGTGGGCCAGTCGCCCACGCTCGGGATTGACTTCACTCTGTGGTCAGGGAAACGAGTCGGTGCTTACACGGAAGCGTTGGGCGCAAAGTTGGGCACTCCGCTTGCTGTGCTCTCCATTCCCAAACTGCGGCTTGACGTTCCGGTCTTCGAGGGGACGGGCGAACTCACTCTCAACCGCGGGGCGGGTCGAATCGTTGGAACTGCGAGGCCCGGAGAAGAAGGAAATATGGGCATCGCCGCGCACCGAGACGGTTTTTTCCGTGGCCTGAAGGATATCAAGGCTGGTGATCGGATCGAACTGGCAACATTGCGAAAGAATCTCGTCTATACGGTCGACAACATTTCTGTCGTCAAGCCCAGCGATGTAAGCGTGCTCCGGGCCCGGCCCCAGCCCTCCCTGACTCTAGTGACCTGTTATCCGTTCTATTTCGTCGGAGAGGCACCGCAACGTTACATCGTGCAGGCTTCTTTGGCGGATTCGAAGCAAGCCACAGCGTCACAACTTAGTTCAGAAGTTCCAAAACTCGAAAAGGAGAAAACACAATGAATGCAAGCAACAAACAGCAACAAGTTTGGCTGCTCGCGGTTGGGGCCATTGCCTTGGCCTTTACCCTGAGCATGAGCGCGCAGGTACAAACGGAAACAACTACGAACACCGGGCAACCGACGACGGAGGTCAAAGTCGACCGCGCCACCGTGATGTTGGTCGACGGGAACGACCTCGTGGTCAAGACTGAGGGCGGGAAGCTCGTGCATTTTGCCAATGTACCCGAGAGTGCTAGGGCCACGGTCGACGGCCAGCAACTCGGAATTCACGACTTGAAACCGGGTATGACGCTGGAGCGGACGATCACCACCACAACGACACCACAGACGATCACTACAGTAAAGAGTGTCACTGGCACGGTGTGGTACGTGAATCCTCCCAGTTCAGTCATCCTGACTCTGGATGACGGCACGAACCAGGCATTCAAAATTCCAAACGGCCAGAAGTTCAACATTGATGGCCAAATGACGGATGCGTGGGGTTTGAAGAAAGGGATGAAGGTGTCAGCAACCAAGATCGTCGAGGTGCCGGAGACTACGGTTGAGCAGGAGAAAGAATTCACTGGCACGATGCCGCCATCCGATCCGCCTGCAGATCTGCCGATCCTAGTGGTAGTTCTCATGCCAGCGGATGCACCGCCTGCCCCAGTTCCGGTGGAGGTCGCTTCGGCGACGCTACCCAAGACCGCTAGTCAGCTTCCCTTAATTGGGATTCTCGGCGCTCTCACACTGATTTCGGGGTTTGGTCTCCGCGCCGTACGACTGCGGGCTGCCAGGGTGCGCGCATAGCTAGGACTCTAGCTACGGTTCGGTGCGCATTATCTCTCGCGTGCCGAACCTGGCAGGGAATCCCGGAACTGGAGGTAAGGCGATGTATCACGATTCGAGAGAAAAGGGGAGTTGGTGGAAGCTCGTGCTGACGGGCGTATTGGCGATCGCATTCGGAATCGCAGCGGTTGCCCTTCCGGCTGGAATCCTGTCGGCTCGAATTCTGGATGCAATTTTCGGGGTCGCTAAGCCCTTCTCCGCCAGCATGACGGCCGTTGCCGCCTTACTGGCGCTAGTGGCCTTGGTGGCGATCGACGGAATGGTGAACCTATTCGGCACAGCGACGGACAAGCGTGCTTCCCGAGTTCGTGGCGTCCTCGGACTTGTAATGGCAGTCACCGCTATTTGTTGGCCGGGGCGGACGATCTACGTGGCCGTCGAGTTGATCGGGCTCTGGGCAATTCTGGTGGGCGTATTGGAGTTGCTCGTTGCGAGATATTCGGGCGAGGGTCCAAAAGATCTTGCACTCTTCGTAATCGCGGCCCTTTCCTCAATCGTTGTTGGCGTCGGGTTGATGAGGTGGGTTTTTGTGGGAGCGATCGTTATAAGCGCTCTCGTTGGCATTGCGGCCGCGGCCCGCGGAATCAGCCTGATCATCATCGGCGTTTCCGAACGTCTTCATGAGCCGGATGGAACTGGGAAGCAGGCAATGAGGCGAGACGCCGCATAACGAAGTCAGTTCAGTGCACGGTTCGATACTGCTTATGTGAATGAGGAGACCAAATCATGAGAAGAAGAGATATGCATCAGGGGCCCACCTCCACCATCGTGAGCCCGCAGCCGCGGCTGCACCAGAACGCGGCTGAAATTCAGGCCTACGGGACAGTAACGCACCTCTTGCCATTGGATCTGGAGGAGCCTGTCCGGCTGGAAGTAACCGAGCGGCTCAACCAACTCCTTGCCGATACGATGACACTTCGTGACCTGTACAAGAAATCTCATTGGCAAACAGCGGGACCGACCTTTTACCAGCTCCATCTGCTCTTTGATAAGCATTATGGGGAGCAAGCGGAGCTTGTGGATTTGATCGCGGAACGCATCCAGGTTCTGGGCGGACTGAGCATTGCCATGGCCCATGACGTGGCGGAGACCACGCGCATTAACCGTCCGCCGCGTGGCCGTGAAGAAGTTCCCGTGCAGCTGTCACGGCTCATTGACGCTCACCAGACAATCATTCGCGAACTCCGGGAGTTCGCTCGCCGCAGTGATGAAATTGGCGATGCGGGCACGAACGATCTCCTGGTCAGCGATGTGCTGCGCACCAGTGAACTTCAGGTTTGGTTCTTAAGCGAACATCTGGTCAACGCGCCA
>DATJWZ010000092.1:0-2615 GCA_035500795.1 Candidatus Eiseniibacteriota bacterium
CCAGTCTGGTTTATGCGGCAAGCCGGACGCTACATGGCCGAGTACCGCGCGATCCGGAAGCAGCATTCGCTGCTGGAAATCTGTAAGAAACCTGCTTTGGCCGCGCAGGTCACGATCGAGGCCGCGGAAATTCTCGGCGTCGATGCCGCCATCATTTTTGCGGATCTCTTGCTCCCGCTCGAGGTCATGGGCCTGCCCTTTCATTTCTCGGCGGGTGAAGGGCCCGTAATCGAGAAGCCGATCCGTAGCGGGGAAGACATTGCCAATTTGCGCACCGACCGCTGGGCTGAACTCGGCTACGTTTCAGAAGCTGTCGCTTTGGTCGCTAAGCATTTTGACAATCGCGTTCCGGTCATCGGTTTTTGCGGAGCTCCTTTCACTCTGGCCAGCTACATGATCGAGGGCGGCGGATCACGAAACTACGTTCACGCGAAGAAAATGATGTACAACCATCCTGCGGACTGGGATGCCCTCATGGGCAAACTCGTTGCCGTGACGTCGGCTTACTCGGCCGAGCAAGTGCGCGCGGGTGCCGATGCGATTCAGATCTTCGATAGCTGGGTCGGATGTCTTAGCGTTGAAGACTATCGTCGCTACGTTCTTCCGCACGTAAAAAAGATGGTGAAAGAGTTGCAGAATACGGGCGTGCCGATCATCTACTTTGGCACCGACAGCGCGACGTTGTTGCCGTCAATGAAAGAGACTGGAGCGGACGTGATTGGTCTGGACTGGCGCATTCCACTGGATGAAGGCTGGAAGCGCATCGATCACGACGCCGCTGTGCAAGGGAACCTCGATCCAGTCTTGCTGTTCGCGGACTGGAACGAATTAAAGTCACGCGCCGAAGATGTCCTTCGTCGTGCCGGCGGACGCCCGGGTCACATCTTCAATCTAGGTCATGGCATTCTTCCCGAGACGCCAGTGGAGAATGTGAAGAACCTTGCCCGGTTCGTGCAGGAGTATTCAGGCGCCGCTTCGAGCATCGGACGTCCGGTTTCCACTAAGAAAACCAGCGCGCGCCAACGATGAAGCGAATTGCCATTATCGGCGGCGGCATCTCCGGACTATCGGCCGCGTTTGCTCTTGAAGAGCAGAAAAAATCTGGCAGAGAACTCGAATATGTTCTGTATGAAGCTTCACCCCGATTGGGTGGAGTGCTCCGGACCGAACTGATCGACGGATGCCTTGTCGAAGCTGGCCCCGATTCGTTTGTTACGGAAAAACCCTGGGCGGCTGATCTCTGCAGAACGCTGGGTTTGGGCGATCAACTGATCGGATCGAACGATGCGGATCGCAAGACATACATCCTGACGCGCGGCCGCCTAGTTGAGATGCCTGATGGCCTGATGTTCATGGTCCCCACCAAAATTATGCCGACTGGATTTTCATCACTGTTTTCCTGGAAAACTAAGCTCTGCATGTCTCAGGAACTCTTCCATCCGCCGCGAGCCGTAGATCACGACGAGTCTGTCGCAGAATTCGTCGAGCGCCATTACGGGCGAGAGATGGTGGACCGTCTTGCGGATCCGCTGCTGTCGGGTGTGTATGGAGGAGAATCCGCCAGCCTGAGCGTGCGCGCGGTGCTTCCCCGATTTGCCGAAATGGAGCGCACTCATGGCAGCTTGGGCCGAGCCATGCTCGCGGCACGCAAGAAGACGCCAAAGGGTCAGCGGAAAGCTGGTGCGCCGCTCTTCACGTCGCTGAAGCAAGGTATGCAGCATCTGGCGGAAGGGGTGGTCGCAAGACTCTCTCCAGACGTTCTTCTGACTAATACGCCGGTGCAGGCTATCCAGCGCGAGGATCTTGGATGGGTTGTGTCGGCGGGCATGCAATCAGATCAGTTCGACGCGGTCATCCTCGCCCTTCCCGGGCCAGCCGCAGCAAATGCACTGCGGATGGTAAGTAAAGAGCTCGCGGCTGAACTCAGTGCGGTCGAGTACAGTTCATCCATAACGGTCGGACTTGGCTATGACGCCGACGTCCGCCACTCCCTTCCACCCGGCTTTGGATTCCTGGTGCCGCGAAGCGAAGGCAAGCGACTCCTCGCAGCCACATTCGTTCACAACAAGTTCCCACATCGGGCCCCGGACGATCGGGCGCTACTCCGCTGCTTCTTTGCCGGAAGTAATGCTGAGAATGTCTGGCCCCTCAGTGACGAGCAGATTATTGGAATCGTTCGGAACGAATTGCAGCAGATTATTGGATTGCGCTCGGCTCCGCTATTTGCTCGAGTCTACAAATGGAAATCCGCGATGGCGCAGTACAGCGTCGGACATCTTGAACGTCTCGAACGCATTGAGCGACTCCGCCAGCAACTCCCGGGTTTAGCATTGGCGGGCAATGCTTACAAGGGCATCGGTGTGCCGGATTGCGTTCGGTCCGGCCGTGAGGCTGCGAAACAGGTACTGGAAATGTAATGTTTCGTGTGAAAGCTAAGCGGCGTGTGATGCACTATCCTCGGTCAGGATCCGATCACTAGTATGCGTCTCGGGGATCGGGAGACGCACAATAACGCGGGTTCCGTGCCCGCCGGAACTTATGTCCAATGTTCCGTCTAATTGACGGATGCGCTCTTGCATTCCGCGAACACCAACGCCTGGCGTTCCTGCGGCTGT
>DATJWZ010000093.1:0-1334 GCA_035500795.1 Candidatus Eiseniibacteriota bacterium
CTCGCGTGGAATGCGGCTCTGCTTGGCGGCATTCGCTTCCACGAAGCTGCCATCCACCGACAGATGCTTGCCCTCGACCAGTCCCACCTCAACGCACTGGCGCACGATCTGCGAAAACAACTCCTCGAACAGCTTCGATTCCTGAAACCGTCCGTGCCGGTTCTTGGAGAACGTCGAGTGATGCGGAATCTCCTGATCAAACCCCAGGCCGGTGAACCAGCGCCACGCCAGATGCATGCGCAGTTCTTCTACCAGCTTGCGCTCGCTGGTGATGCCGTACAAATACCCGATCAGCAGAATGCGCAGCAGCAACTCGGGATCGATCGAGGGCCGCCCGGTTTCGCTGTAGCTGTCTTTCAGTTGCTGGCGCACAAACTCGAAACTGACGTGTTTGTCAATCAACCGCAGCAGGTGAGTTTCCGGAATTTGGTCTTCCAGCCGGAAATAGTAGAACAACGCTTCAGAGCGGTCGTGTTGCCCCATCATGATCAGCAGGCCTCCAACGACAGAAATCCAGCGAAGCATGAGTCCTTCTAACATGCTTTCGATAAATCTCACCCGCTAATCTCAGTGACTTTTTCAACACCCACTCCTGATTGCGACAGTTGACCAGCATCACATTGCAATGCTTGCTAGTGCTTTTACAATTCTTGCGTGAACATTCGAGATGAACGAACGGTTGGTGAACAGATTAAGTCGGGATTCCGTCTTGCCGGATGGATTCTACTGACTCTGGCACTACTGTTCTTGTTGCTGGGCAGCACATCCCTTGTGCTGGACAGATCGGCACATCACAGTCTTGTCCTCCGCGCTACCGGAGCGTGTGGCCTCGTTGCGATTTCGGTCTTGCTGTTCGTCAGCATCCACTACTGGGCAAAGTGGTTCGTGGGGTTCCTAGGTCTGTATGCTTTCAAATCAGCGTTCGTAATGGCTCTCCATCCAAAATCCCTGTACCTGCAATTTTTGCTTCTGTTGACCCCTGCGTTTGTGCTTTGTGCTAGGTGTGTTCTAAACAACATTCCCAAGAATATCGAGAAACTGGGGTTCGTCTTGCTGGCTGTAACGATTGGGTTCACGCTTGTGCTTGATTCGACGATTCCGATGCTACTCGGCGTGCTGACCTTTGCAGCGATTGAATTGGCATCGTATGCGTTAAGGCCCAAGGATCAGGTGCAGTCGACTACACACGGCTAACTGGCGAAATATCCCGTGGGTGTTGAAAAAGTCACTGAGATTAGCGGGTGAGATTTATCGAAAGCATGTTAGAAGGACTCATGCTTCGCTGGATTTCTGTCGTTGGAGGCCTGCTGATCATGATGGGGCAACACGACCGC
>DATJWZ010000094.1:0-2823 GCA_035500795.1 Candidatus Eiseniibacteriota bacterium
GCACCTCAGTTGCTGGCTCTCACTTCCCATTGCGTAAAGAAAAAGCAAAAAACGTCACAGACAGAGAAAAAAATATATGTCTCCAGAAAGTGGTTGTATGGCATTTGTATGGGTGGTAGCATTCCCCCGGTCCTGCTGGGGCACGGCGCATCAGCGTCGGCCGGGACCCGCCTCCCCCGCTATCACGTAATGCCAGGGAAAAACATTCTGTGGGAAGATTCCGTCTCGCCAGCAAGGGAAGGTGGGAATCGAGAGGTGGGAGTTCGCGATGCAGAGTGCAACGCGCTTAACGATCTGTTCAGCGTCACCTACGAGGAACTTCGACGTCTCGCTTCCAGCGTCAAGAGAAGCGACCCCAGTGCCACGCTGAATCCTACGGCCCTCGTCAACGAGGCTTGGTTGAAGTTGGCAAGCTCCCCGGGCTTAGCGTCTTCCTCTCGGCTGCATTTCAAGCGGATCGCAGCTCGTGCCATGCGGCAGCTCTTAGTGGAAGCCGCTCGTCGCCGCAACGCCGACAAACGCGGCGGAGGCGACGCGATTCATTTGGTCACCTTTGATGAGTCGCTTGTACAGTGCGGAAACTGTGCGAAGGAAGTAATTGCCCTCGATTTGGCTCTTCAGGAGTTGGCGCGTTTTCAACCGCGTCAAGCTTCGGTAGTGGAAAGTCGATTTTTTGGGGGCTGCGATATGTCCGAGACGGCGGCGCTTCTGGGAGTGTCGGAGGCAACCATCCTTCGAGACTGGCGCGCCGCTAAAGCCTGGCTCGCCCAAGCTCTGCGGCAAATTCGCTAAATCGCATCACGGGCCCCTTCGTAAATCGAATGATGGACAACGGTCGCTGGGATCGGATTCAGACGCTGTTCCATCAAGCGGCAGATCTGCCTTCCGCCGAGCAGGACCCTTTTCTCGATGCTGCTTGTGATGGAGATATCGAACTTATGGATGTTGTCCGCGCCATGCTGAGAGAGGACGCGCGGCCAACTTCAGTACTTGATCGTAATATCGCTGACGTAGCCCATAGTGTCCTGAACGGTGCCGATCCCGCACAATCGCCCCCACCAGAGTTCGGGCCCTATACCCTTATCCGTTTCTTGGGAGAAGGAGGCATGGGGCTGGTATACCTTGCCGAGCGCAAGGACCTCGGCACTCTCGTGGCAATTAAGGTCCTCCGCGATGCGTGGCTCTCCCCGGCTCGTCGCGAGCGGTTTGCTGCCGAACAAAGAACACTTGCACAGTTGAATCATCCTTCCATTGCCAGGCTTTATGACGCTGACGCGCTTTCTGATGGCACTCCATGATTTGCCATGGAATACGTGGAGGGGATCCCGATCACGGACTACTGCAACTTGCACCAGTGCTCGATCGAAGCAAGACTGCAGTTGTTCAGATCCGTCTGCGAGGCTGTCCAGTATGCACACAGTGAAGCAGTTATCCATCGTGATTTGAAACCGTCCAACATTTTGGTCAAAAGTGACGGCACGGTTCGCCTACTCGATTTTGGGATCGCTAAACAACTAGAGAGCCTGGACGCGCCGGTTAAGCAAACCATTACGGGCCTGCGACTCATGACGCCTGCCTACGCTTCACCCGAGCAGATACGTGGCGATCGCGTTGGCGTCCACAGTGACGTCTATTCTCTCGGCATTATTCTTTTCGAATTGCTCACCGGGCAACTGCCATTCGATCTTTCAAATGTGACACCGGCCGAGGCGGCCAGCATCATTGCGGAACACGAACCCGGCAGGCCATCCGCGATGTCGAAGCTCGAGGTACCGCTTCGAGGGTCACTGCCCGTGAGCAAAGCTATCTGGTCCGATCTGGATGTACTTTGCCTCAAGGCCATACACAAAGATCCTTCTCGTCGATACCGATCGACCGAAGCCCTAATTCGCGATATCGATCACTTTTTGCGCTCCGAACCTCTGGAGGCGCGACCGGATAGCTGGTCCTATACTCTCGGAAAATTCGCACAGCGAAATCAACGAGCTGTAGTCGTGGGTACCGCCACAGTCGTTCTGATCGTAGCAATGCTCACCTTCTTCACGGTAAGACTGGCGAAAGCCCGTAATGCTGCGCTCGCCGAGGCCGCGCGAACCCAGCGCATACAGAAATTCATGCTCAATTTGTTTGAGGGTGGCGATGAGGCTGCCGGTCCTTCGGACTCATTGCGAGTGATAACCCTCGTAGATCACGGCGTTCTCGAAGCGAAGACTCTAAACAACGATCCCAAAGTACAGGGCGAGCTTTACGAGAACCTGGGTGATATTTACGAAAAGTTGGGAAAGTTTGATCAAGCTGATTCGCTGCTACAAACTGCTCTTGGTGTACGAAAGTTGGTGTTCGGCGCGGAAAGCCCCGAAGTGGCAGAGAGCCTCATCGAGCTTGGCCTTCTTCGCGACGCTCAGGGGAAATTCGATGATGCCGAGCGTCTGGTGCGCGAGGGATTGGCCATTGACAGGCAAGGACTTTCACCCAATCATCCAAGTATCGCCCGGGCAACCAGCGCACTAGGCAAAATACTTGAGGATCGGGGTTCTTATGATGCCGCGATTGAGGTACTTCAGGAAGCTGCCCGGCTTCAAATGGCGCAGGGCAGTTCCACCACCGATCTTGCAGAAACCCTTACCGAGTTAGCCAATTCGCATTTTTATTCTGGTCACTACGCTCAGTCTGAGTCTTTGAATCAGCGGGTTCTCGCCATGGATCGTCAACTCTACGGTGATCGCCATCCGCATGTCGCCGACGATCTGATCAATCTTGGAGCGATCAAGTATGACCTCGGTCATTATCCCGAGGCCGAACAATATGACCGACAGGCGCTTG
>DATJWZ010000095.1:0-5506 GCA_035500795.1 Candidatus Eiseniibacteriota bacterium
GCTGAGGAGCCCGTGTTCCATTTTAACTGCCTCGACACAAAAATAATGGGGTCCCGGCTCGAGTTCAAAATAGAAGTAGTTCCCTGGCCGATTGACGCCCACCCATTTGGAATCGACACCTAGCCTCGCCTGGAGTGCGGCCCCGACCATGCTTCGGCTGCGGAGCACGTAAATGAGCGCTTTGTCGGCGGAGGGTTGTTGCAGCGTCGACATATAAGGAATGACCTGATCAAATGCATTGGCAAAGAATCGAACAGTTTGGAGAATGTCGATGAGGGGGTGGTTCACTCCGAACAGAATGTCTATACCGAGTACGCTGATCTCAAACGTAGCGAATGGATTATAAAGATTCAGCCTGCTCTGAAGAGGGCCAAACTGTGGGTTTTAGAGAAGGCTTGCGGAAAACTCCTCTCGCGGCGCGAACTTATTGAATTGAGGGCCGGTCGAAGTAAGCCACATCGTAAAACGCAAGAATTGTTGGTGTCCACTCTTAAAAACTTGGGGCTCGTTTGAGCGAAATTCGGCTGCGGCAAGTACTAGTAGCCACTTTTCCGATTACGCGACTTACCAGGAGTTGAAGAAAGGCGTGGTCACGCTCGTCTATAATTAACTCAGGAAAATCCTTTCATGACAGAAAAGCGTCGCAGTTTGCTTCGATATGGCGCGAGAGTGAATTCAAATAATGCTCTCGTGGGGACGTGGGAGCAGGAACCGAATCCCGGAGGGACGACGACCGTCTCATATACCATCCGCGTCGAGCAGGGAGAGTTTGCCGTGCTGGGGAAAGACGAAGAGGATGGAACTCCATTGGAAGTCTCACGAATCAGGTGGGACGGCAACTCTCTGCACTTCACCGCCGTTTTCCCTCCGAGTGGGCACAAGTCTAAGCATGCGTTAACGGCCCTCTCGAAAAACAAAATGAAGCACCGTGTTAGTTGCACCTATGCGGACGGTGAGGTTTTTTCCGAGAATGAAGTCTGGCGGAAGCGGCTGAGTAGAAAGAAAAAAGCCAAGGCACGAAGGCGATAACCCTCTGCAAGGTCCTGATTAACGCGGAAATCGCACAAGTGGGTCCCAGTACGGTCTAATTGGGTGTTAGCTCACCACGCAAAACCGTCTCCGCATCTCGGGCGAGTCCGTGGGATTCAAGTCCTCCAACTCGGCAAACAGCCTGTCGTATGCCTTTCGCGTTCGAGATACGACTCCCCAATATTCATCGTGACTAATGTGAACAAAGAAATCGTTGTTCCTGAACGGGATGAGATATGCATCCCATCCGAATACGAAACACGGCAACAGAAATGCTTTCAAATCGAGCAACTCGTCGCTTCTGAAAAAATGTGCCCTCGCGTTCTGCAGTGGCCGATTCTCACCGAATCCTTGCCGCATTTTTTCAACCAGCTTCCATCCAATCGGTGCCAGGCTCCCAAGCTCTGAATAAGTAATCCATAGAAGCGCACCCTGGAAATGTCCTTCATCACTGACAAGGCCCAGCCTTGATGCCTTCGAAGAAAAATACGCGGCCCTTCCCGGCCAGTCGGGAAACTTCAACTCGATACAGTTTGCCTCGGGATCGTCATAAAACAGATTCGTCCCGTCTACCTTGATTCCACAGTCCCACTTATTGTCCGAAAGCAACTGTACGACTTCCGAATCCGTACCAACGTGCATCGTGGCTCCTGTTTGTATTGAATCAGCATTATGCCCGATTACGGAGGTAAGGTCCTGGTAAACGCGCTTACCGTCTATGTGGGTACTGGGTCGAACATGTCAGGACTCAGCGGATGCGGACCGGGAATCGGCCTATGATTGCCTTAAGTTCCCGCACAGTTTGTGCGAGGAATGATTGGTCGGTCTCAAACGAGAATGAGAGTATCGACTGGTCTGGCACAAATGATGTTTGCGACCGCACACTTCCGAATACCTCTGCATGGCCAGCAGTCGTGAATTTAATTTCAACTGCAAGCCCTTCCTCGGCAGTTGAAAAAGTAGCTGTCCCTTTAAGCAGCTTAACAGCTTGTTCCAATTGGTCCGTGAATCGAGCAAAGTCGTGTGTGACGAGTGAAAGGCTGAGGACGGCAGAGAACTCGGCCACGGTGACTGAGCATTCCGCTCTAAGCCAATTTGCATCGTGTTCGTCGTCGGCGTCGGGCCGCTCGTACCCAAACACCTCGATTTGAATGACATTGCCGTCACCTCGAATTTGAACAGTGTTCGCCAAGAATTGGTCCACCAATCACTCAGGCTGTATTTCGGTGCATAACGCAAATGGCGACGATTCTAGCATTATTTGCATGCAGGTCCTGATTAACGCGGTTACCGTACAAGTGGGTCCCGGTGCCTGTTTGCAAGCGGCTTCACTAGCTATGAGGAATCGGAGGATCGAGATCGCTGCGAACAAATAAAGCGAAAACAATGCAGATAAAGGGCACGAGTCGATCCGATGATGAAATGTCAGGGCAAGAGCAGTAGCGATTTGTAGCATCGCAATGGACTTGGATCGACGTAATTAACACCTTCCTTAATCGCGCACGGCGGTCGCGCCGGCCCCAGCCGACCCAAGGGATGCGCATCGGAGAAATCTTATTGAGGCACCGCTGACGGGTATTGGTGCACTGTGACAGGTCTCGTCCATTGCCGGATGAAGGGTGCTCCTAGAGGGGATCGGTGGTTTCTACGGGATTCCGGCTAATGCAGGCTATCCAAATGTGGTGTTAGCGCCATCCATCCGAAGCAACGAAACAACGGACTTTCCAAAAACCGCCGACCGTTTATTGTCTTCCAAAACACTCTAGGTATATGGGGAAGTTCTTCTCCGACCTCTCCTTCAACTGTGGTGGACCTGAGACTGGCCAGAACCGACTACAGGTCGCGGGCCACGGCGGGGGAAGCCTCGGCGGGTTTTTCACTCCATGGCCGTGCGGAAGGCGCATCACGTTGCACCGCGTTCTCGACTGCTACACCTCTTTATCCGAGGCCGATCTGATTTTCCGCCATCGAGCCAAAACCATGTTTGGGAGTCAACGCTTCGAGCATCTTTATCGCAGTTGGAAAGGCGTGCGAGCGAGCAAATCCGACATCCGCTTGGAATTTAAGGGCAGCAATCGCTTTTACGCGACCGTCCATTTTGCGACTGAACTGCTTTTCCAACTTGCAAGTTCGAAACGAAAACTTGAGGGAAAAGGCTGAAGAGTGTAAGGACTACACACTTCACGTTCGTCTTCAGCAAGTTCTTCAGCCTGTGGCGCGAAGAATTCCTTTAAAGCGTAGGAGATAGAGAAGAGATGCAAGAAAAAGTCACCGTGGAAAAAACACCAAAACGGGCGGGAGCGACCCCACTTTTTCGGCTTTCAGCCGCCCAAAAAGTTCGTGGGGTCGCTCCCGCCCTTCGCCGATCCACGGTGACCTTGTCCAGCACCGTACATACAGATTCGTAATCAACCCGAAACTCGGATTAGTAAGGAGTCTCAAATGCCGAAAGGAGAGAGTCACAATGCCTGTCTTGAAAGTGCCACCTAAACAACCCAAAACCACGGTCGTTCAATTGCGGTTCGACGACGAAACCAGGACCAAGCTCACAAAATACGCAGAGTTCCTCGACTGCTCTCCTTCCTACGTAGCAGCTGAGGCTCTCAAACTCGTGTGCAACAAAGACAAGGAGTTTCAGTCCTGGCTTGCAGGCCAACCCACGGACATCGCTGAACAAACGACGAAGGGAGAATCGTTCGACTAGCCTGAAACAGCAACCCATGCACCGCCGCTTCCAATTCGACAAGCGTGAGAACCCAGCGTCTGACCGACGACATGACTCACGCCAAGGACTAGGCAGTTTCTCGGGTGGCAATGGAAGAGATGAAGAGAGTGGCGCGTCGTTGCCGCTTACTAACGGCCCAAATTATGTCTACGCAGATACCAGTGGCATACCGCAGGCCGCGGCACCTCGCGCGGCCAAAGGCGCGGGAGAGTACGACGGCGACGGCCTTCTAACCATCCAGCAGGTCGCGGCAATACTGCATGTGCCCGTGTCTTGGGTTTACGGAAGGACGCGCAAACGCTCTAGCCAGCGACTGCCAGGCATTCGCCTTGGAAAATACTGGCGGTTTCGAGAGGAAGAAATCCACAGGTGGATTGAGAGTCAGCGCGGAGGCGATTGTGCGTCTTGATAATCGCGCTACACTCGGAACCGACATAGGAAAAGGCGGACGAGCCAACCTCAGAATGGAGAGGAGAAAAATGGCTCGTAGCCAGTATCAGAATGGTTGTTTGTTCGTTCGCGGTAAGCGTCGGAAAATGTGGGTCGCACGATGGAGAGAAGACGTGATTCTCGCTGACGGAACTGCTGACCGAGTAATGCGCTCGGTCGTGCTTGGCCCTGTCAGTGAAATTACCGGCCGTCGCGAAGCCCGTAGACTGCTAGACGCTCACCTCAGCCCCATTAACCAAAGGCAGTATCGCCCCGAAGCAACAATGTTGTTCTCAAGGTTCGTTACAGAATGCTTCGAGCCGGGAGTACTGCCGACACTCAAGTTTGCCACACGGGAGATTTATTCGCTTCTGCTTGTACTCGTCCAGTAGATTAGTGACACTTTGCCTTTCTTCGGTTGCGTTTCCACCGGGTAATAAATTCGAGGGGTGTTAGATAAGCGAGGGACTGGTGGGGGCGGATGCAGTTGTAGGTTTTCTCCCAGCGGCGCAACTGGAAGTTGAGCGCCGGCACTTGGTCCGACTCCGCGTGCACCTGATAAAACTCCTCGTTGTGCGTGCGATGTGAGCGTTCGACGTGGGCGTTCAACTTCGGTGATTTTGGCGGGAGCACGAACAGCGGCAACTCTTTCTGTTGGCAGGCCAACTCGAACTCTGCTGCGAACTCCGGCCCGCCATCCACTTGCAAGGCCTTGACCGGGAATGGGACGCGGTCCAGCAAGGTGTCCAGAAAGCGTGCCGCCGCCAGTGAGGTCCCGCGCCGATGCACCTCCACCACATCCCAGCGGGAGATGACATCGCGAGCGCTGAAGTGCTTCAGGGTCACGCCACCACGCATGCGAATCTCCTTCGTATCGATCTCCACCAGATCTCCGGGCTGCTCAATTCGCCAGTATTTAGGCTTGCGAACGGCCCATGGGCGTTTTCGCAGTTTCCGTCTGGCACGCAACAACACGGTCGGCTTGGGTGGTTCCTGCAACACGCCGCGGCGCTTTAGTTGGGTCAGGATGCGCCCAACCATCGAAGTCGACACGCTATATTTCTCCCGGCGCAACAACACCACCAACTTATCCTTGCCCCAGTGCGGATACTTTTTCCGTAGGTCCAAAACGCGTTCAGCCAGTGCTGGTGTCCAAGTGGGCTGACGAACCTTCCTGGGCCGATGGGAGCGCCCTTCCAGCGTGGTCAGATCGTGACGGTCGAATCTACGTTTCCACCGGTAGAAGCTCTGCCGGCTGATGTTGAAATGACGGCAGGTTCGCGCCACGTTGCGACCATTGAAGCCGTAGAACAACATCCACTG
>DATJWZ010000096.1:0-2494 GCA_035500795.1 Candidatus Eiseniibacteriota bacterium
GAAGACACGTGGGCCACGGTCGAGGGGTTTCTCCAATTTTGCAGTCGGAGCCGTCGTCGAAATTGTCAGAGTGACATTCGTCGCGCTCGTAGTAATACTTCCCGTGCTGCTGCCGCTCGATGAGTTGAACAAGCAGTTTGCCTCGCTTGGCAAACCTGCGCATGTGTAGGTCACCGGCATCAGGGTCTGGGCACTCGAACCACTGCCGACGACGAATCCAGCAGAGCTGGTCACGACAATTTGCACGGGGCCAGTCGTTTGCCCTTGAGCAACCGTCAGCGTCGTAACTGATGGAGTTAAAGTAAAGCTGGTTGTCGCATTGACCTGTGTGGCGGCAGAGGCAGAGATTCGATCTGACGAGTCTCCACCATACGAAGCAGTAACACTGTTGCTGCCAAGCGGCAGGTTGGTCGTAGAAAACGTCGCAGTTCCATTCGATAGCGTTCCCGATCCTAGAGCTGTCGTCGAGCTATTATTGTAGAAATTGACCATTCCCCCGGCGGTCGAGGGAGTAACTGTCGCTGTGAATGTAACGTTCGCACCAAGATTTACGTTTGTTGCCGACGGCGACACCGCAATCGTGGTTGGCGCCTTCTTCATTACCTGCGCGAAGTTGTTGGCGTCAATAGAGCCCAGCCCGGTGACTTGGTCGTAGCCGGCACCAGCACTGAAACCATATTGGAAAGGTGCTGTCTTGGGACAGCCCGTTGAGTTCTGCGTGCACGGAACAATATTGCTGCCCGATGTCACGTCGTGGAACGGATTGGGACTGTTGCCTGGCAGGGTGTAGAGAGTTTGGTTCAAGGGAGCCAAGCCCGAACTTCCAACATACTGATTCACGATCGCAAGTATCGCCGAAACTGTTGGCGCTGCGGCAGACGTCCCTCCGACAACCGTGAAACTACCCGGGTTAGCGGATGAATCCCGAAACCCAGTAGCGCAACTCGTGGCGTCAGTATCTGTCGAGCAGACTAGATACCCGTCGTGATCAGCCGAGGCGGTGACAGATAGGTCCGGTACGTCGCGCTTGCCATCTGAGGGCACTCCTGTTCCGACCTGCCAATTAGGTTTGGAATAGAAGATACTTGCACCTCCGCCGGAAGCTGAGAGCGCATTGTCGGCTGAAGTGTCGTTCCAAGCTTCTTCTGGAATATAGCTAAGAGCCGTTGAAACCACATCACTCCCGGTTCCGGATGCGCCCCAATACTGTGTCGCTGCCGCTTTTGTATTGGGGGCCGTTCCGGAAACAGTTCCCGCTGGATCGCCGGTGAACTCGTTCCCGCCCGCCCCTGTCACCTCAGGGAGAGACGCGGGAGCATCCACAGCTAATCCCGAGGTTCCCGAGGCTCCAGTATCGCAGTCGGCAGCCCCCGCATCGCCCGAGGCAGCAGTAATCGTTTGTCCCTGTGAGATTGCCTGCTTGGTCCAGCCTTCCAGAGTTCCATTCGGCCCCGCAAAAGCAGCTCCCAGCCCAGATTCACAGAATCCGTAGCTCGTGCTAATGAAGGGCGCGACGTTGTGATCAACAGCGTATTGAAGGGCATCCCATACACTATTTACCCGGCTTCCCGTGCAGGAATCACCAGTATTCAGACCCGCATAGACGAAAGTAATCTGTGCGCCTTTGGCCACGCCACCAACCCACTCGATGTCCAGGTCAGACTCTCCCTCGTCGCCGGAACACTCTGTGGCAGTTCCACCTTGCAAGGTCATTGTCACAGTACTCGCCGACAAACCCGCGGCGCTCCGGAAATTGTTCAGGTCTGTTGTCTTAACCGTACTTTGCCCGACGACAGCAATCTTCTGGCCCGTACCGTCAAAGCCTCCAGAGTACAGAGGCTGCAAATCGTAGATGGTCGCGAAGTCCGCGGGCGATAAAAAATGGCTTCCGCTGACATAGGAAGTTAGGTTCTTCTTTACCTTCGCCCTCGGCTTTGGTGCGAAATCGTTCAAATGAGTCACCTGCGTTACTGATGCCGCAAGTCCGGCAGGCACAGAAGGTGCATCCGAGTTCGCGAGGTGCGTAACCCCGTTTAATAAGTAACTATGCATCTCCACCGAAAACGCCGACTCAATTTGCGCGATCGTTCCGTCGAAGAAAATCTGATTTCGATTGTTCGCAACTTTGATGTTGCTGAAGCCCTGCGAGACCAGCCATCCGCTGGCTGTAGCGATATCACTCCTGCTCAGGCCAAAGCGTGCGCCGAACTGCCGGGGCGTGAGGTACTTGTGGTAGTAGGGAGACGTCGGGTCGCCGAGCTGCTTAAGAAAATTGTCGAGATCTTTCTGCTGTGCGCTCGAAGGATGGAACACGAGCGAGATTCCCTCGATCAGTCTGCTGCTGTCAGCCCGACCCAGATCGAATTCCGGCTTCGCCAGGCTATGGACATTCCCCTTTAGCTGCACCATCTCACCGCTGTAAAGAGACGTCGTAATGCGATCGCTGGTTTGAGCTTGGCTCAGGCTGGAACACCCGACCACGGCGATCAAAAGA
>DATJWZ010000097.1:0-28237 GCA_035500795.1 Candidatus Eiseniibacteriota bacterium
AAAGATCATGGAGGAGTTTCCGGAAGCGAAAATTCTGATGCTTTCGACGCACTCTGGAGAAGAAGAGATTTTTCGATCATTACAGGCGGGAGCTCGGGGATATATTTTGAAGAGCGTGATGCGAGAGGAATTGCTGCGAGCGATTCGCGATGTGTGCGATGGGAAACATTATGTGGACCCAGCCGTGGCGTCATTGCTGGCAGAACGTCTGGCGCAACGATCATTGACCGGGCGGGAGTTGGAAGTCCTCAAGATGGTGGCGAAAGGAATGGGGAATAAAGAGATTGCTGCGAAGTTGAACATCGCCGAAGTGACAGTGAAACTGCATGTGAGTCACGTGCTGGATAAGCTCAACGTACGAGATCGTACGGAGGCCGCAACTGCCGCATTGCGGCGCGGCATTATTTCGCTGGAGTAGATGTTGTATCGTCGGAAGACATCGGTTCGTCTGCGTGGTTGGCTGAAGTGTAACGGAATAGGCAAGCTTTCGCGCTTTGTTCCGCACAATGGTAAAGATTCGTGATGCCGATTTGGTTCTGCCGAGAGTGCCGCTCACAGAGACTCTTCGAGAATTTTCAGATCTTTCACGTGCCCTAAGATTCGTTCCCGACGCTGTTCATACTCTTTCGCTTCATCGGTAGCCATTCTCAGACAGGTCGCGGTACCGAGTGCTTCGGTCTGCTGCTCGGTGAGTTTGGCGATCTCTTCTTTCAGGCGGTGGATGCCTTCAGCGGTCTCTGAGCGGTCGCGGAGGATACCATTCGGATGTCGAAGAGTCAGAAAGTGACGCATGCCAAATTGCGCAACGTGGCAGTTTGTCAGGCCCTTTTCAGCAGGCGGGTGATTCCGACCAAGATCACAGCGCCGACGAAGGCGACGATGATGGAACCTACCATTCCGCTTCCAGTTGAAATGCCCAGCAATCCGAAGATCCAGCCTCCCAGAATGCCGCCGAGAATTCCGAGAATGATGTCGACAACGACGCCGTATCCTCCGCCCTTCATTACCTGGCCTGCGAGCCAACCGGCGATAAGTCCGACGATAATCCAGACGATGAATCCCATTGCTCCTCCTCATTTGTTCGAGATTTTACTGAAGACGCTAAGCATCGGCATTCGCTGTGAGCCTGTTAACTGCAATTTTTGACAGTTCAAGAATTATTGCTTTTGGAAAAGCGCGACACGTCGGATCAACCAGGATTGATGCTGCTGCCCACTTCTAAGATCATACGATTTTTTATATGAAACTGTCCCTTTTGATAGTGTTCGGTTGTGCACAAGTGTGGTCAAAATGCAGGACACTAAGGAGAAGTTGACCTTGTCGCCGTTCTCGACGGGGTGTCAGGGGATTTCCCCACCGGGAACGGCTTGTCGCTTCTTTCGGTGCTCACCTTCCCGCCAATTGTCTTCGGAGACTCAGTCACAGAGCCGATGCCAATCAAAACCCAGAAAGGGCCCTCAACCGCGGGTGGGCCCGAAATTCGAAGGTTCTCCCACGACTAATCCAAGGTCAAAGTGGGGAGGGTTCTGCAAGCAAGCCGTAGCATCGTGACGGCCCTTTGGATACGATTGCGGTTGAGGCAATCGCAAGTGCAAGCCTTGTCGTGCGTGGGTCCATAGGCAGCTATCTTTCCATGGTTTTGACAGACTCAACGCGTACTCCTTGGTGGTCGTGGACGTGGCCTGTCGTGGGTCTGCTCATTCTGGTTGTGCACTTCGTAGCTGGGCCGGGGATTGTGCTCCAGGCCGCGGAAGCTTTTGCTTTGGTGGCGACCGTTTTTGCTGCAGTGTTTCACGCGGAGATTATCGCGCTGCGCGTGGGTGAACCCTTCGGAACATTGGTGCTGGCTCTGGCTGTAACAACGATTGAAGTGGCACTGATTGTGTCGATGATGATTGGAGGCGGAGCAGAAACAGCCAGCCTGGCGCGCGACACTCTTTTCGCGGCTGTGATGATTGTTTGCAACGGCATCATCGGCATCTGTCTTCTTGCTGGCGGTATGCGCCATCGGGAACAGGGATTTCAACTGCTCGGAGCGAATGCGGCGCTTACGGTTTTAATCGGGCTAACGACGCTGACCCTCGTTCTTCCCAATGTCACGATCACGACCGTGGGCCCGACCTTCAGCCGATCGCAACTCGCTTTCGCGGCCGCGGTTTCGTTAGTCCTTTATGGGGCATTTGTGTTTGTGCAGACCGTGCGACACCGCGATTATTTTCTTCCCGCGGGTGGCGATGGTGTCGAGGAACATGCGCTTCCGCCACCGAATAAAGTGGCGCTGACCAGTTCGGCATTGTTGCTGGCGTCATTGGTCATCGTTGTGGCGTTGGCAAAAGCGTTGACGCCCGCCATCGAAGGCGCGATTGACGCGGTCGGCGCACCAAAAAGCGTGGTGGGTATCATTATCGCTGCGCTGGTTTTGCTTCCTGAAGGCTTAGCGTCATATCGAGCGGCGGTTGCGAATCGTCTGCAAACCAGCGTCAATCTGGCTCTGGGGTCAGCGTTAGCGAGTCTCGGGCTTACGATTCCTGCTGTTGCGGGGATCTCGCTTTTTCTGGGAAAGCCGCTGACACTCGGGCTCAATCCCAAAGAAGAACTGCTTCTGGCCGTGACCCTCGTTGTGAGTATTCTTACGCTTGGAACGGGGCGCACTACCGTGCTGCAAGGGGTGGTGCACATCATTATATTTGCGGTTTTTCTTTTTCTGGCTGTGGCGCCATAGGTTGCGCCGTCGCCGTCGCGCAGAAGTCTGTGTAGAGCGTTTCTTTCGCTTCTTCGGAGCCTCCTAGGGCCCCACTTCACACCCACAGCTTGCGCCGTGAACTGTACTCTTTCGCCGCTTCGCGGGTGCCTTTTTCCGCCGGGCGATTTGGCGTTTTAGTGGTTTGGGGACCGATAACGTTTTCGAAAACCTTTTACCTATACGAAAGTAGAGTGCACTCACCTTACTTATGCACAGCAGACGGGCGGCCTAGTAGAAATCTAGTATTAACAGTTTCCTAAATCGATTTGCCGGTGAATGGAAGTTTGCCTGCAGTCGAGTGGCGGTCTTGTATCCCTTACAGGTTAAAGCAGTCTGGAGGCGGTTCTATGAAGAGATTCTTGGTCTGCACTCTCCCGCTGTTTTTCGTGATGGCAAGCGTTGCATCGTTTGCGCAGAGCACGAACGCGGGCGATATTCGCGGCACAGTGACGGATGCATCGGGCGCACTGATTCCCGGCGTCACGGTGACAGTTGCGAACGTGGACACAGGTGTGTCGAAGACATTCACGACGAACGATGCGGGTCTGTACGACTCGGACTCGATCGTCACGGGGAACTATACAGTTACGTTCTCGAAAGAAGGATTTCAGAAACTGGTGCGCGGCCCGATTACGCTACAGGTCGGATTCACGACCGTGAATGGCGAATTGAAGGTTGGGTCGACGGCGGAATCGGTAACAGTTGAGGCAGACGTTCAGTTGCTGAAGACCGAGACCAGCGAGCAGAGCACGACGTTTACGTCAAAGTCGATGACGCAACTGCCCCAGGTGACGCAGGACTGGGAGAACTTCATGATCCTGCTGCCGGGAGCGAGCGGTTGCGCCGACCTGAATAACGGCTCCTGCTCACAAAGCACGAACAATCCCGGCCAGGAAGTCGCGGTGAACGGAAACCTGCCTTACAGCAATGTGATCGCCGACGGAGCGTCGACGACGCTGTCTCACAGCCAGAATGCGAATCCGTCGACATTCGAGAATGTGAGCGAAGTGCAGGTGAATACGTCGTCGTTCTCAGCGCAGTACGGGATCGGCGGCATCATCTTCAACCAGGTCACGAAGGGCGGAACGAACAAGTTCCACGGGACGGCATACGATTTCATTCAGAACGATATGCTGACGGCGCATCCGTACTTCAGCACGGGTGCGATCCCATTCCTGCGATACAACAACTTCGGCGGATCGATTGGCGGTCCGGTGCTGAAGAACAAGATGTTCTTCTACTTCAACTATGACCAGATCGTGAATCACGGGAACAATCACGGCTATAACACTCTGCCGACGGATGCCAACATTGGCGGCGACTTTACCGGGATGAACCAGATTTTCGATCCGACGACGCAGACCATCGCGTACGACGCTCTGGGCAATCCTTATCCCGTGAGGAAGAGCTTTGCCAGCGAGTATGGATCCAATGCAATCCCGACCACGATGTTCGATCCAGTCGCGGCGAAATTTCAGGCGCTCGCTTTTCCGACCACGGCGAATCACCCGTCGTTCCTGACTCCGATTCCCGGTGGTCAGTCAATCGGAGGCGAAGGCCAGCCGAACAACAATTGGTACTACAACCAGCTGACCTCGAACCCGGCGAAGCGGTACTTCGGGCGTTTGGACTGGGATGTGAAGTCGAACAATCGGATCACGATATCGGATACACAGGCCGATTTCACCTATCCCGGCCCGAGTTCGATCTCGAATTGCCCCATCGGCTGCCAGAACGGCTACGTAGATAACAACAACGCGCAGATCACCGACGTGTGGAACATCAGTACGACGATCGTGAACGAAGCCAGAATCGGCTACACCAACCAGATGAACTACTTTACGGACAGTTCGCTGGGCAAGGGTTATGCGGCTCAGCTTGGCTGGCAGTTTGCGAAGGTCGACGATTTTCCGGGATTTGAGACCACCGGCACGTATCCGTATTCATGGCTGACGCCGGGTAGCAACTCGGTGTACAAGGAGCACGTCTTTGATCCGTCCGATGTCGTAACGATGATCAAAGGCAAACACATTTTGCACTTCGGCGGCGAAGTGTTGATTTACCGGGATAACTCCACTGCCTGGGGCAACGCGACCGCCGGCAACATGCAGTACTCAGGACAATACACCAAGCAGTACACAACGGATCCTACTGTTTGCGGAGCGAGCGCCAACGGCGCGGCTTGCACAGTTCCGGAAACCGGATTTGAGTATGCGGACTTTTTGTTGGGATACATCAATAACTGGTCGGCAAACCAGAGCCCAGAATATGGGGCACGCCTGAAGAGTCCGCAATTCTTCGTGCAAGACGACTTCAAGATTCGTCCAAACCTCACGATCAACCTTGGGTTGCGGTGGCAGATCAATCATGGCTGGAATGAGGTGCACGGGAACATCGTGAACTTCGATCCGACGATCATCAATCCGGCAACGAATACTCCAGGTGCAGCCTGGTATGCCAGCACGCACGCCAATGGACGGACGGCGCTTGAAGCCAACGTTTACGATACCTTTTTGCCCCGTGTTGGATTTTCATGGGCAGTGCGACCCAACACGACCGTGCGCGGCGGCTTCGGGCTTTACGCCTACAACTGGAGTCTCGATACTTATGGATCGGGTATGGGCAATGCTGTCGGTGCGTCGGGCAATTACACCGACACCAGCAATGGCATCACGCCGGCGGTGACTCTGGGTGGGAATGGGAACCTTATCACTCCAGTGACTGGCGGAGTTTCAACTACGCCGCTGCCTTACACATCGGGCTCGACGGATCCAACGCGCTTCAACGGAGGCGGATTCCAAAACTATGAGCAGTACCACACACCGGTTCCCAAGATTTATCAATGGAACTTTGGGGCGCAACGTTCGTTGACGACGGACATCGTCGCCGAACTTGCCTATGTGGGAAGCCATGGCTTCAATCTTGCCTTCCCGGTTGATATTAACCAGGTACCGCAGAGCGGCTGGGCGCCGAGCGATCAACAGAATCGTCCATATCCGCAATACCAAACCCTGCAGACTGCAAGCAGTCGGACCAATGCGATCTCGAACTACAACGCGTTGCAGGCGTCGATCACGAAGCGCATGACGCGGGGATTGAGCCTCAGCTTCAACTACACGTGGGCGCACTTCCTCGACGATATGGATTCTTCAGGTTGGGGAAGCCGAGCGGGGCAGCAGGATTATCAGAATGCGTACGATCCTGGGGCGAACTACAGCAACTCGAACTTCGATGTTCGCCACGCCTTCAAGGGGTACGCGGTGTATGAGTTGCCTTTTGGCAGAGGAAGGCAGTTCCTGAACAACAGCACGCCGCTTGACCTGATCGCAGGTGGGTGGCAGGTCTCCGGTACAGTTGTTCTGCAAACCGGACAACCGTTCAGCGTCTATGGCGATCAGGCCAATTATTCGCTGGCTGGCACGCAATTCCCGAATCGCATTCCGGGCGTGCCACTGTATGTATCGAACAAGGGCATCGACGGATGGTTCAATCCGGCGGCGTTCTCGAAGCCGGCAGACGGAACCTGGGGCGACGTGAGGAGAAACTTCCTCTATGGCCCGGGCATGAACGTCTTCAATATGTCGATGGCGAAGTCGTTCGCGTTGCCTTGGGAAGGAGTGAGGATCGAGTTCAGAGCTGACGCGGCAAACGTGTTCAACCACAAGAGCCTGGGTATTCCGGGTGGCCGGAACCTGGGCAGCGCCCCAGGTGTGGACGAAGCATACACCAGTGCGAACTCGATCAGTACGGTGACGACTGGCGCGCGCAATATGCAGTTGATGTTCCGAGTGAGCTTCTAACCGCCGGAGTCGTGTCCGGCCTCCAGGGGAGACGGCGATACGTCGCCGTCTCTTTTTTTTGCGTGAACGGCGGTAAGATGTTGCGTCATTGCGCCCGGCGGGTTTGAACGGTTCTTCTCTATGACTCTTTCTAAGAAAGCTGCAGTTGGTTTGAGCATTTTCCTGTGGGGAGTTGCGGTTGCACAGAAACCTCCATTTCCCGTTACGTCGGTGGTTGATGCGCCGGCGATTGCGGGGCGTCCGGTGCAGCTTGATGCGAAGGGGAAATTGCTGCCTTGGCCAATGCCCGACGACATCGGCTATTCGTACTCGGCGCACTTCCTGAGCCAGTGGACGATCTTGTGGGATCAATACAACCGGCAGCGGCTGCATTACTTCTATTGCTGTTTTGATTTTGACCGCGCTTCATTCGAACTTGTGCCGGATACGCATTGGGTGAACTCGACTGGATATCTGCGGGCGATGATGGAGGGATTCATTGAGCGGCTTTATCCGTATACGGGCGATGCGCGGACGCTGACCTTTCTCGAGGACTTTGTCGAGTACGAACTGGAGAATGGCACGACGCCGGATGGGTATGCGTGGGCGCGAGTGCCGTATGCATCGGCGAACCCGGGCGCGAAGAAATATACGGGATGGAGCCAGCTTGGGGCGGAGGATTACATCGAGCCGCATGTAGTTGGGGAAGACGGCTACGGATATCTGCGGTTGTATGAGATGACGGGGAATACGAAGTATCTGCAGGCGGCGATTCGGTGCGCGGATGCGCTGGTGAAGAACTACAAGTCGGGGGATGAGACGCATTCGCCGTGGCCGGTGCGGGCTTATGCGCGGGATGGACGGGCAGATGAGCGTCCGATGGGGCCGTATTCGTCGAATGTGATTGAGCCGATCATGCTGTTCGATGAGTTGATACGAATCGGGCAGGGGGATGTTGCGGGTTATACGCGAGTGCGGGCGGGGGCGTGGGAATGGTTTGAGAAGTATCCGCTGGCGAAGGATGTTTGGGTGGGATATTTCGAGGACACCGTGGCGAGCATGGAGAACATGAATCAGGTGATCCCGCTGGAGTTTGCGCGATATGTGCTGCTGCATCCGGAGAAGGATCCGCAATGGCGGGAACATGCGCGGCACATTATTGAATGGGTGAGGACGACGCCGAAGTGGGCGAAGTATGTGGTGCACGATGCGCTGGTGACGACGGAACAGGGGAATGGGAAAGAATTTTGCTGCAACGATCCGAACCAGTGTTGCGACAGCCATACGTCGCGGCTGGCGGCGGTGGAGGCACTGTACTACGCGAAGACTGGGGATGTGGCTTATCGTGAGGCGGCGTTTCGGTCTTACAACTGGGTGACGTATTTTCAGGGGCTGCCGGGAGGGGCGCATGCGCCGTTTACGGGGCAGTGGTGGTTTACGGATGAGTTCTCGGACGGGCCGCGGCGATTGATGGACGCGTTCTGGGCAGTGCCGGAGTGGGCTCCGGCAGATGAATCGCATTTGCTGGGATCGAGTTCGGTCGTGACTCGCATTCGATATGGTCGGGGATCGGTTACTTACTCGACGTTCGATGCGTCTTCGTCGGATGTGCTTCGAGTAGATTTCGTGCCGAAGACAGTGATGGCTGGTGGAAGGCCGCTCGGGTTGCGCAGTGATCTGGATGGGCCTGGGTATGCGCTCGATGCGGCGAGTGGAGTTTTGCGGATTCGGCATGATGATGCGCGGGATATTGATATTCAGGGGGAAGGTGGACATGCGCCGGTGGAGTTTGTGACGTTCGATGATCCGCATGAGTCCGCTGGGACGGTGTTGAAGGGGGAATATCCTGCGGGGGTGATTGATTGGGGTGAAGGCGCGTGGCGGATCGGAGTGCCTGACGGAGGGTTCGGGACCTTCAATCTTGAGTTGAGTGACGCTAAGGCTTCGAGTGCCGAGTTTCGTTTTTATTGGCCGCGCGTGTTTGCGGGGATTGATGTGTATAACGGCGGAGCGTCGGAGGCTGTTGTGACGGTGCGGTCGCCCGAGACGCGGGAGATTTCAGTCACGGTGCAGCCTGGGCAGACTCGACGCGTGCGGACGGAGTGGCGGGATACGAGTTCGAAGGTGATCTTTGAGTTTAAGAATGGGGAGGGGTTGCGGTTTGATAATTTGGCGTGGCGGCGCGAGTAGTGTCGAATTCTATTAGCTGAATGATTACCGCAGAGGACGCTAAGGACGCCGAGAGGTTCAACCGAAAAAACATCTCACCACAGGGATCACAGAGGAGCACAGGGGGTGAGGGTTCATGCCTCTCTACAGCGGCGAGATATGGGGCAATCCGCAACCGAGTTTAAAGTTAAAACCCCCACTTCTGGCAACACCGGCCAGAAGTGGGGCACCCATCGCTTTACCACATTGATTGATGGTTAACGCGCCAAGGCTCCTATCAGGCGTTTGGGGCCGGCTTCGAGGATGTGCTCGGGGCATTCTCCGATCATTAACTTAAAATTCTCGATGAAGCGGGCAGCCAGGGCGTCGTATTTGTTGAAGTACTGGTCGCGGCTGGGCCAGGTGTTGGCTGGATCGAGAATTTCCGACGGCACGCCTTCGCACTTTGTTGGGA
Source organism: Candidatus Eiseniibacteriota bacterium (assembly GCA_035500795.1). Lineage (GTDB taxonomy): Bacteria > Acidobacteriota > Terriglobia > Terriglobales > Acidobacteriaceae > Sulfotelmatobacter. The sequence continues at coordinate 9,146 of DATJWZ010000097.1, forward strand.
CTTCGAATCCGAAGACCGGGTCTTTTTTGTAATTCACTTTCAGCAAAGATCCGTCGAGAGCTGCGTTTAGCAGGGCGCGGGTGTGGCGGATGCTAATTCTTTTGCCGACGCCGAATGAGCCGCCAGTCCATCCTGTGTTGACCAGCCAGACGTTTGCTTTGTGCTTCAGGATTTTCTTCTTGAGAAGTTCCGCATAGACGAGTGGATGGTGGACCATGAATGGTCCGCCGAAGCAGGTGCTGAAGGTCATCTCGGGCTCGGTGCCGAGGCCGATTTCGGTTCCGGCGATCTTGCTGGTGTAGCCCGAGACGAAATGATAGATGGCCTGATCGGGAGTGAGCTTTGAGATTGGGGGCATCACGCCGGAAGCGTCGCAGGTAAGGAAGATGACGTTTTGCGGATGTCCAGCGCGCTTTTCGGGCATGCTGTTCTCGATATACGAGAGAGGATATGCGGCGCGGGTGTTTTCGGTGACAGAGTAGTCGTTGAGATCGAGACGGCGCGATACCGGATCGAAGGTGACGTTCTCGAGGACTGTTCCGAAGCGGCGAGTACAGGCGTAGATCTGCGGCTCGGCCTCAGGAGAGAGACGAATGACTTTCGCGTAGCAGCCGTCTTCGAAGTTGAAGACGCCGTTGTCACTCCAGCCGTGCTCGTCGTCGCCGATGAGACGGCGCTTGGGATCGGCGGAGAGAGTTGTTTTGCCGGTGCCGGAGAGTCCGAAGAAGATCGCGACATCGCCGTCAGTACCTACATTGGCCGAGCAGTGCATCGAGAGGATGCCTTGCAACGGAAGCAGGTAATTCAAGACAGTGAAAATCGTTTTCTTGATTTCGCCGGCATAGCTGGTGCCTCCGATGATGGCGAGGCGCTCGCGGAAATTGATGATGATGAATGTTTCCGTGCGCGTGCTATCGACCATCGGCGAGGCTTGGAAGGCGGGCGCGGCGATGATGGTGAATTCTGGGATGTGGCGCTGCAATTGATCCTGGCTGGGGACTTTCAGGAACATGGTGCGAGCGAAGAGGCTATGCCAGGCTTTCTGCGTGATGATGCGGATGGGCAGACTGTGCTCGGGATCGGATCCGGCGTAGCAGTCCTGAACGAAGACGTCGCGTCCCTGGAGAAAGCCCTGGAGGCGTGTAAGCAACGCGCTGAAGGTTTCGCTGGTGAATGGACGGTTGTACTGTCCCCACCAGACTTTGTCTTCGGTGGATTGTTCGTGCACGACGAATTTGTCGGCGGCGGCGCGAGCGGTGTGCTTGCCGGTGTTGACGACTAACGGCCCGAGATGTGAGAGGCTACACTCGGAGCGGAAGACGCTCTCTTCATAAAGCGCCGGGGTTGGAAGGTTCCAGTAGGCACGGCGAAGATTCACCAGGCCATGATTCTGCAGGCCGTACACGCTGGCGAGTTTGCCGGCTTCCTTGACTGCGGGAGATTGGACATCGAGATAGATGTTCATACCCACTCCCTGACGAGCTTGCGATCGCCCAGATAAAGTTCGTTGGCCGAGTTGGGATCGAGCGCCCACTTGATGCGGTCGAGTCCTTCCGTGATCTCGCGAATCGTTCCGCAATAGCTGAGGCGGAGGTGGCCTTCGAAGCCGAATTCCTTGCCTGGGACTGTCACTACGCGCACTTCGTTGAGCAGCATATTCGCGAGCTTCTGCGAGTCTTTCATATACGCGCTGAAATCCGGGAAACAGTAGAAGGTGCCATCGGGGATGTGAATTTTAACGCCGTCGAAGGCCTTCAGGCGATCGATCATGACGTTGCGATTGTTCTCAAGCATCACTCGCAGGCTTTCGATGGAGGATTGCACTCCGTTGAGCGCGCCTGCCGCGGCCCATTGCGCGGGAGCTGAGGGGCCTGACGTTTGCTGCGACTGGATTGTGGCCATGGCTTCGACAAGCGGTTGAGCGGCGATGGCCCAGCCGATGCGGAATCCGGTCATGGCGTACATCTTGGACACGCCGTTGATCACGACGATCTTGGACTGCTCGAGCGGAGTCTTCGAGAACTCGTAGCAGATGGGCGCGTTCTTGCCGTCGAAAGTGAGACGGTTGTAGATGTCGTCCATGATCAGGTAGAGATTTTTCTTGTCGCAGAACTCGACGATCTCCTGCACGAAATCTTTTGAATACATCACGCCTGAAGGATTGTTGGGACTGTTGAGGATGATGGCTTTGGTGTAGGAAGTGACGACGTCGGTGATTTCTTTCACCGTGGGGCAGAAGCTGCCATCTTCGGCGGTGACGGGAACTGGGACGCCGCCGGCAAGCTTGATCATTTCGGGATAACTCACCCAGTAGGGCGCGGGGAAGACGACCTCTTCTTTGGGGTCGAGGATGGCGTGGAGGAGGACCATCAGGGCCTGCTTGGCTCCGCCGGAGGCGATCACGTTCTTCGCGGAGACAATTTTCTTATAGTGCTCCTCGGTGTAGCGGATGACCGCCCTTTTCAGTGCGGGAATGCCATCGGGAGCGGTGTAGCGAATCTCGCCGGTGTTGAGGAGGGAGGCGCAATTGATGATGGCGTCGACGGGAGCTTTGGTTTTGGGCTCCCCGCCGCCGAGATGGATGACGGGCTCTCCCTTTTCCCGGAGGAGAGCGGCGGTTTCGTTCAGCTTAAGAGTCGCCGACTCTTTGATGGATCGGGCCAGTTGGCTCAGGCTCATAGAGTTCACCTTTGAATGCGGACGCGGCTGTACAGAGTTAAGCGTGCCACCGAACGCGGGATCGTCGCGGACCGACTTCGTTACGGCGCATGGTTTACGAGTTGCGCCATTCCGTGGAATGGACGAGACAGATTATCGAAATGGGTGGCGGGTGCAGTGATTGGGATCACTGTGTTTTGCGTTTGGACATCCGATCGCGTCGATTTCTCCTCTTCGGGACGCACAACGAGAGAGGGATGGGACAGCAGATTCCTCCGTCGTCGCTTCGCGACCCTCGGAATGACAAACGCTATAAGACTCCCCGCGATATGGGTCAGCCTGTCGGGAAAGACGACGACTTCGTTGGTAATCCCAACACTTCGACGGACGAAAATCTCCTAAGTTGTTTGTTTCTGCATTGGCCTTCCAACTGCATTTGCAAGTGTGGCCGTTTGTCCTTGAGCGGCAGAAAGAGGAGGCAAGCAATCATGGCTGGAGAGAATTGGACAATGTGGCTCAACATAACGAACTTCGCGCTTGGGATCGTGACGTTGCTGGCGGTGGTCGTTGTGGCTGGAGCCGTGAGCTGGGATCTGTTCTTCATGTGGCTGCGGAAGGCGCGTAGGGGCGATGTTGCCGAGATCAGCGGCGTAAACATGCAGCGGCTGATGGCGGAAGTACGCGCGGGCTGGGGCGATGCTCATAGCCTGTCGGTGCCGGGACTTGGGCTAACGATGGCAGATGGCGGCGAGAAAGTTGAGCCGTCCGACAAGAAGTCGGAAAAGCAGATACGGAAGTGACTTATGGGCTGCCCATTTCTTAAGGAAGGTCGTGCGCGGTACTGCCACGCGGCTCCTGTGAGGAAGCTGATCCTCGACGGACCCGGCGCGGCGGATGGGGGCAGGTGCGCATCGGCGGCCTATCGCAAGTGCGAGCTGGTGGCGCAGGATGCTCCGGAAGAAGCACGGTGTCCGCACCTGGAGGAAGTGCGGGTGCAGTATTGCGGCGTCTCGGCGATCACGAAGCTGGTGCCGTTCAGCGATTCGGAGCTGTCGAGCTGCACGAGCAACAGTTATCGATATTGCGATTCGTATCTGGCGCTGGCGCGTCCGCACGCGAGCGATCCGGATGGACAACTGATGTTTTCTCCGAATCATTTCTGGCTTGATCGCGAGGAGAACGGAATGTGCCACATCGGCATTGACGGATTCCTCGCAGAGGTGGCCGGGAATATCGACGGCGTAACGTATGCGACGGCGCACGGGACGCATTGTCCTGCGCTGGCGTTTACGGTGAACGGCGTCGAGTGGCCGATGAGTTTTCCGAATCCGGTGATGATTCAGAGAGTGAACAGCCGGTTGAGGAGCGATCCGGCACGAGTGACAGCCGATCCGTATGGGGCTGGGTGGTTATTTGAAGGATACGAAGTGCCAGAGCGGACGCGGGCGGGCCTGGTCTCCGGAAAACAAGCCGAGGCTTGGCAAGCGGAGGAACGCGTGCGGCTGGAGCGGGAGATCCACGACACGCATGCGCCCGGATGCGATGGCGGAGCGCCGGTGCGAGGAGTGGCTCAGTTATTGTCGCGTCAGCATGTGGTGTGCCTGTTCCAGCATTTTTTCTCGAAGCGTGGCTGGACGGCGGAGGAGTGAGCATGAGGCGGTATGCGGTGATGTTCGGTCTGGGGTTTGTGGTGGCGCTGATTGCCGGGTGGGTGGCGTTTCCTCATGCGCTGTATGTGAAGAAAGCGCAACCGCTCGAGTTCCGGCATAAGACACATGCGGAGAAGTCCGGCGTAGCGGAGTGCAGCGAGTGCCACGTACTGCACGACGATGGAACATTTGCCGGACTTCCCGCGATGGAGAAATGCGCGAGTTGCCACTCGGACAAGCTCGGAGAGAGCAAGGCCGAGGCCACGCTGGTTGATACGTACATCAAGCCGGGACATGAAACGCCCTGGTTGGTGTATGCCCAACAGCCGGCGAACGTGTGGTTCTCGCACGCGATCCATGTAAAGCGAGCTGGATTGAAATGTGAGAACTGTCACGGGCAGTACGGCAAGTCGGACCAAGTGAAGGTGTACGAGGTGAACCGCATCAGCGGATACAGCCGCGACGTTTGGGGACATTCCATGTCGCGGTTGCGGCGCGCTCCGGGAGACGGCATGAAGATGCTGGATTGCGAGGGATGCCACCGGGCGCGGCACGTTGAAGTGGGTTGCTTAGGTTGTCACAAGTGAAGGGAGAAGCATGAAGTTCTCACGTCGAGATCTGCTGGTATGGGGCGCGGGAGCCGCGGCGGGTCTGGCAGTGACGCCGGTTCCGTGGAAACTGCTGGATGATACGGCGAAGTGGAGTCAGAACTGGGGATGGATTCCGCAGCCTGCGCGTGGTCCGGTGGAGGTGAAGCAGTCGGCGTGCACGCTGTGTCCGAATGGATGCGGAGTGCGAGTACGGATGGCCGGCGGATGGCCGGTTGGAGTAGCGGGAGTGGCGACGCATCCGGTGACGTACGGGGCGCTTTGTCCGCTGGCGTTTGGAGCGCACCAGTTGAATTGGCATCCGGAGCGGTTGAAGGTTGTGCGACATCGCGGCGCTGTTGCGTCCTGGGAAGATGCGCGGTCTGTGTTTGCTAAGGCGTGTGGCTCCGGTCGGGTGGTCGTGATTGATGGATATCCGGGGCGCGCGGCTTCGCAGGTGCTTTCGAACTTTGCAGAAAAGCACGGCGAGTATCGCGTGGTACGCGGTGCAGAGACACGGGCTCTCTCGCCTTTTGAAGAATGGACTGGCGTGCCGGCTGCTGCACTTGGATATGACCTGGAAAATGCGCGGACAGTTGTGAGTTTCGGCGCGCCGTTGCTGGATGGGTGGGGAGCTCCCGGACGATTCACACGGCTGTGGGCGGAGAAAGCGGCAGGGCAAGATGATCCGCAGCTTCGCGTGATTCAGATTGAGCCTTCGTTATCGCGGACCGCGACAAATGCCTATCAGTGGATTAGCACTCGGCCAGGATCGGAGAGCGCATTGGCTTCCGGTATTGCGCGCGTGCTGCTGGAAGAAAAACTGGTGACGGCGCGTGGACCGATGCCGGAATTAACGCTGGAATACGCTGCATCGCAGACCGAGTTGAAAACGGATGCGATCCGCGAGCTGGCGCGGACGATTGCTGCACAGGGGCCTGTGGTGGCGATCGCGCGGGATGAGAATCCGGCGGTTGCGGCTTTGAATGTTGTGCTAGGAGCGATCGGGAATCGCGGCGGGATCGTGCGGCGATCTTCCTCTGCAACTTCGCAACTGATTGCCGATGCGAGTATCGGAGCTGCAAGAGTCGTGGTACTTGATTCGAGTGTGCCGTGGAATTTTGAGCCTGCGACTGATGCGGAGGTATTTCGGTTTGCAGCGTGGAATGGTGGGCCGACGAAATCGGATTGGCTGTTGCCGGCCCCCGGGTTCCTCGAGGAACTGACGGATGTGCCGAGCGCTCCGACTTCTGGCGTCGAGACTTACGGAATCGCCCCTGCTTTAACTAAGGCTTTGCACAAGACGCAAAGCTGCGCGGAGTTTCTGGCGAGCTTTGATTCCAGTCTGGATTCAGCAGAAAAAATCGTTCATGGGCGGTGCACGGAATTGTTCCGTGCGCGACGCGGGACAATTCAGTCGCACGACGCGGTTGCGGTTGCGAAGATCGAGTCTGCGCAAAAGGCGGAAGAGCAACTTACGAGTGGAGCAGTTTGGATTGGCGAGCCGGCATCAGGGGGTAGCATTCGCTGCGCGCTCAAACAATGGCCCGCAGCCGATGCCAGCTCGCCCCTTGAGTTGAGCGGGAGCTGGCCAGCTGCGGTAATGCCGGCTCTGGCGACGAAACTGTATCAGGAATCTGGGCTGCGCGAATCAGGGAGGAATGCATGAGCGCCCGTTACGGCATGGTGATCGATCTGGACCGCTGCACGGGTTGCGGATCATGCATGGTCGCATGTGGGGCGGAGAACAATGTTCCCGCATTGCCGCAAGCTACGGCGCGGACCGGGCTGACTCCGATGCTGGTGCGGAGAGTGTCGAACGGTCTCGATGGAAATTTGCGGCGAGAAGCATTCATTCCGATCCTGTGCATGCAGTGTGAGCATGAGACGCCGTGCGTGCATGTGTGTCCGCAGCAGGCGGTGGAAGTTGATAAAGCCACCGGGATCGTGATGCAGATGCCGCAACGATGCCTCGGTTGCCGGTATTGCATGACGGCGTGTCCGTATCATGCGCGGTACTTCAACTGGTGGGATCCGGCGTGGCCTGCGGGGATGGAGAAGAGCTTGAATCCCGGCGTCGCTTCGCGAATGCGCGGTGTGGTGGAAAAATGCAATCTGTGCCATGGACGGTTGCATGGGGCCCAAGAGAAAGCGGCGGCCGCAGGTAAGCGCGAAGTGGACTTGGCTGATTATGTTCCGGCGTGTGTGGAGGCGTGTCCTACGGGAGCAATTCGTTTCGGAAATCTTGCCGACCAGAACGATCCGGTTGCGCAAGAGATTCATTCTAGGAATACATTCCGCCTACTGGAGAAGATCGGGACCGAACCGAAGATTTACTACAAGTCGAACCAGGCTTGGGTTCGGAAGATGGCCGAACCGATTGGAGAGAGTGGGAGTCCCGTAAGGGCGACGGAGAATTCGCAAAGGATTTCGGAGGTACAACATGTCTAGCGCGGCTCTCGCCGACAGTCGATGGATCGCTCGCGGCGAAGAGCGAACTTCATTGCCACGGTTTCTGGCGTGGTTGAGTCCGTGGGTGGTAGTGCTCGCGATCGGAGTGTACGCAGCCGGGTTGTGCCTGTACTACGGACTGAACCAGACAAACCTGGATAATCGCTTCGCTTTTGGGCTTTGGATTTTTCTTGATCTGGGAGTGATCGCCCTCGGGGCGGGAGCATTCTTTACGGGATTCCTCGTCTACATTTTGAAGCGAGCGGAACTCAAACCCATCCTCAACACTGCCGTTGTAGTTGGGTTCATCTGCTACAGCGGAGCGGTGGGAATTTTGGCAATCGATGTCGGGCAGCCGTTGAGATTCTGGTTTACGTTCTGGCATCCGAATACGCACTCGATGCTGACTGAGGTGACATTCTGCATCACGTGCTACCTGACTGTGCTGTGTCTGGAATACATTCCAATCATTCTGAAGAACAGGCAACTGCAAAAGCTTCCGTCGTTCTTTATTTTTGAGCACCAGTTGCACAAGCTGGTACCGGTGCTGGCGGGAGTGGGAACGCTGTTGTCGTTCTTTCATCAGGGCTCACTTGGTGGACTGTACGGAGTGTTACGCGGGCGTCCGTTTGCGTTTCGCGAAGGAATCTTCATTTGGCCTTCTACTTTTTTCTTGTTCATCCTGTCAGCAATTGCGACTGGGCCGAGTTTTCTGATGCTGGTGACCGCCACTGTCGAGACGGTGACGGGGCGGCGGTTGGTAGCGAATGAGGTGTTTCGGCGATTGGCCAAGATTTCCGGTGTCCTGCTGGGGATTTATGTCGCGGCGAAGGCGATCGATACATTGATCTGGCTGAACTTCACGTCTCCGGCTGAGGGATTTGCGCCATGGCAGTACTACATCTATAAGCCATTTGGGACGCCGGTGCTGTTTGCAGAGATCGTAGTATTCGGGCTTCTGCCGGCATTTCTGCTGACGTTTCGGCGGACGGCCGAGCGCAGAGGGTGGCTCCTGTTTGGCGCAGGTCTGGCGTGCTGCGGAATTCTGATGAACCGCTTTGTGATGACCGTGCAGACGCTGGCGCTGCCGACGCTGCAGTTCGATAGCTTTCTGAGTTACACACCGAGCTGGCAAGAAGTGGCGAGCTTCGGAGCAGTGATCGCTTACGGCGTGATTGTGTATTCGCTGTCATATCGCTATCTGCCGCTGTTTCCAAGAGCGGCGCGGGAGGATGGAGATGTTTCCGGGCGTTGATGGGTTTCATTGGGCTGCTGGTCATGTCATCTTTTTATGTTTGTTCTTTATCGTCGTGGTCACGATTGCGGTGACGGTGCTGAAGGCTAGCTTGCGTACGGCTCGCGATTTTCGCACGCATAGGGCGATTGCGTTGTGGTGGAAGGCAGGCTTCGCGCAGTTGCCGATCGCGGACCGGCGATGCCGGCATGAGTTGGCGGGAAGAGTGATCTCGCGGACATGCGATCACCAGTTTGACTGCCGGACTTGCGAAAACTATTCGCGTTTTTCGGTGCTGCCAGCGACTGGGTATGCGCGTGATTTGGGTTTGGATTATCCAACGGACCGGCTGTATCACCGTGGACATACCTGGGTGAAACCAGAAGAGGATGGGACGGTCAGCATCGGAATCGATGCACTGGCGGATCATCTGATTGGGAAGCCGGATTCGGTGAAATTGCCTGAGCCTGGCGACGAACTCGAAGTGAACCAGACTGCGTGGCGGATCAAGAAGAATGGGCATGAGATTGGCGTGCGGGCTCCGCTGGAGGGAACTGTTCTATCGACCGGCGGCGAAGATGGGTGGACTTTAAAGGTGCGTCCGCGAGTGGATATAGGGGATCCAAAATCGCTGCGGCATCTTCTGCGAGGGCCGGAAGTGCATGGATGGATCGCACGGGAGCTGGAGAGATTACAGTTGCAGTTGCGACCGGCCGGAACGGTGCCTAGCTTGGCCGACGGTGGAATACTGGTGCATGGACTGATCGACGCCGTGCCTTCGGCGAACTGGGACGCCGTGATTGCGGATACCTTCTTGGCAGTGTGAGTCCGGCTCTGAATGAAAAGCTAGAGCTCATGTAGCCCACAGGAAATCTCCATGTCTCGCGCAAAGAGCGCGCGAGACATGAGGCACACCCATCGCTTTGGGCTATGTGTTATCGGGATGTTTCAATATGAGGGACAGGGCAGCAGGTTCCTCATCGCTTTGCTCCTCGGAATGACAAAGAGCTGAGGAGATCACTCGCCGTGGTGTCCGAGCGACCGTTAATGCGAGATTTCGTAGCGTTTTAGTTTGTCGTACAGCGTGGAGCGGTCGATGCCTAGCGCCGCGCTGGCCTCTTTCACGTTGCCGTGTTTACGTTCCAGAGCGGCGACGATTGCGCGGCGTTCCAGCTCACCGAGTGGCACGTCCGGGATCTCCCAGTTTTGCTGCGGGTTGGCGCGTTGGAGCCAAGAGAAATCCTGTTCATCGAGCATACCGTTACGGCAGGTGACGATGGCGCGCTCGATCACGTTTTCGAGTTCGCGGACGTTTCCTGGCCAATCGTGAGCCATCAAAACCTTCAAGGCTGCCGGGGAGATGCCGTGAACTTCCTTGCCTAATTCTGAAGAGATACGCTGGACGAAGTGTTCGGCGAGCAGCGGGATGTCTTCGAGTCGTTCGCGCAGAGCGGGCAGGCGGATTTCGATTACATTCAGACGGTAGTACAAATCTTCGCGAAATTTCCCTTGCTGTACTTCTTGCGGGAGATTCTTGTTTGTTGCGGCGATGATGCGGACATCGACCTGGACTTCTTCGTTACCCCCGACGCGGTAGAAGCGGCGTTCCTGGAGAACGCGTAAGAGATCTGCCTGAAGTTTGGGCGAGATGTCGCCAATCTCGTCAAGGAAGATGGTGCCGCCGTCGGCTAATTCGAACTTGCCTTTAACTTGTCCGGTTGCGCCAGTGAATGCACCCTTTTCATAGCCGAACAATTCGCTTTCGAGCAGGGTTTCTGTCAGAGCGGCGCAGCTTACTACGATGAAGGGTTTTTCTGCGCGATTGCCGGAGAAGTGAACTGCGCGGGCAATCAGTTCTTTGCCGGTGCCGCTCTCTCCGCGGATCAGAACTGTACTACGCAGGCTGGCGATCTCCTGAGTGAGGGCGAGGATTTCTTCCATGCGGGGATTCTTTGTGATGACGTCGTGGTGACGATATTGGCGCGTGAGCTTCTTACGCAGAATGGCGTTCTCGCTTTGCAGCTTTTTCAGCTTCAGAATGCGCGAGACGAGCATGGAGATTTCCTGCGGGTTGCAGGGCTTCACGATATATTCCTGAGCGCCCTCTTTCATGGCCTGAATTGCGGTGTCGACTGTGGCGTAGGCAGTAATAATGATGACGGAGGCTTCTGGGCGCACGCGGTGGATTTCCATCATGGTTTCGATGCCATCCATGCCGCCGGGCATTTTCAGATCAACGAAGCAGATGGCGTAGTCGGTGGACTTGGCGAGTTCGACGGCCTGCTGGCCGTTGGGAGCGGTATCGACGCGGTATCCATCTTCGCGGAGCCATGCGGCCATGGATTCACACATAACGTCTTCATCGTCGACGACGAGGATTGGCCAATTTTTTTTCATACTCCTCCATCCAGGGATGCAAAGCGCTGCGCCAATTGCGATCCGCAGCGATCGCAGTACTGTTCAGACTTGGTGTCGACCATGCCGATATGGGTCGAAAGGCTCATCGCACATTTCTGTTCGGAGCAGTGCACCAGGCCGAAGGTGTGTCCCATCTCGTGAAGAACTTCTTTAGTCAGGCGCTCGCGGAGAACGTCGTCTTGGGCGGGCAATCCATAAAATTGCTGTTGCAGGCGGCAGAGTGAAACGACCGCTACCTTGCCATCGAGCTGTGCTTGGCCGAAAAGAAAACTGAGCATCGGAATGGACAGGTCAACCTCCGTGACGCCGAGGATGCGGGTGGCGTCAGGTGGAGCGTATTCAGCAAGCAATCGCATAATGTCGACTGACTGATACTGCTTCCGCTTCGGATCGAAGGCAGTCGCGGGAACGGATAGTCCAGCGAGATGCTTGATGGGCAGCGGGAACCACTCCGCGGTCGCATTTGTGATCCAGCGCCAAACCTTGTCCGGAACATTTCCGACAGCGACAAGGTAAAGAGCGCTCACACAGTTTGCACCTGCACTTCCCGAAGATCCGAATCGGTCTTACGCGACTTCAGCGGCACCGTGACTGTGAAAGTTGTGCCGATGTTGCGCTGGCTTGTAACTTCAACCTCACCGTCGTGTGCTTTCACGATGCCGTACAGCACAGCGAGACCCAGTCCCACGCCTTTGCCATCAGCTTTAGTCGTGAAAAATGGGTCGAAAATTTTCGAGATGTTCTCAGGGGCAATACCCTCACCTGTGTCTGTGACCGAAAGCTCGACGTTGGTGTTCTGATCGACGAGGCGGGTGCGCAGTGTGAGGGTGCCGCCGCCCTTGGGCTGCATGGCTTGCGCGCCGTTCAAGACCAGGTTCAGGACGACCTGCTGCATCTGCGACGAATCGCACTCCACCTGCGGCAATGTTTCCTGGAGATCGAGGACGATCTCGGAGCTAAGAAGCTTGAGTTTGTGCTGGGCCAGGTTCACCGTGGTGCGAATCAGCTTGTTGAGGTCTGCGGGTGCGCGCTGGGGTTTGGAGCGACGTGAAAACGACAGGAGATCGGAGACGATGCGTCCGACGCGGGCGGTTTCGGTAGAGATCAAGCTCAGGTATTTGCGGAACTCGGCTTCCCGGCCTGGCGGGTAGTTCCCGCTGGCCATAAGACGTTCGAGCAGCATCGAGAGATTTAGCACGCCAGAAACCGGATTGTTGATCTCGTGGGCGACGCTGGCGGCGAGCTGCCCCAATGAAGCGAGGCGGTCGGACTGAACGAGTTTGCGCTGCGCGGTCTGGAGTTGCTGAGTGCGCTCGTCGACTTTGCTTTCGAGCGTCTGCTGCATCTCGTTCAACTCGTTCACCGCGAGCTTCAGACGTTCACGCATGCGATTGAACGAGTCGACGAGTTCGTCGAGCTCCTGGCTGCGTTCCGTGATCTCGATGTGTTGATCGAGGTCCATTTCGCTGACGGCCTTTGTTGCTTTAATCAGTTGTTGAATCGGTGTGCCGACGAAGCGTCGGGTGAAGAGAATGACGAAAGCGGCCCCGATAGTGACCTCCAGAAGAGTCCAGACGATAGTTTGAAGAGTGATGCTGCGAGTCTGCGCTTTCACCGGATCGAGGCGCAGGGCAACGTCGACCACTCCGAGAACCTTTGTCGATGCTTTGTGCGCGTGGCAGCTTGCGTTGCTGCAAGAGGGCTCGTTGTAAATGGGAGTGACCATACTGATGGTCTTCAGTCCCTCGGGAGACGTGGCGTAACGAACGCGGGAGGCCTGAACAGGTTTGTCGATGATTGGGCCTCTGCTGTGACAGGTCGTGCAGACATCGTTGCTCAAGTCCACAAGACCTTGATGGGGTTGTTCGCGCGCGTCCGTCGAAAAGACGAGACGGCCTTCGCGGTTGAACATGCGGATCCGGTCGACGCCCTCTTTGTCGGCGATGGTCTGCATGATCTGGTAGGCGGCTCGTCTGTCGTCATCGAGCATGAATTGCCAGGTGGCGCTAGTGATGCTGCGGGAGAGTTCGTCGGCACCGAGCACCATGGTGTTGACCAGCTGCTTTTTCTGGGTGCGGAAATTGAGGTATCCGCTGACGCCGCTGATGGCGACGATGAGGACCGTGAGCGAGAGGATTAGCTTGGGACCAAGTTTGCGAAACATAGCAGCCGACAATGCGCGGCGCACTAAACCGTCCAGCTATAGAAAACTCTGAAAGCAGGCAGCTTCCCATGTTTCGCAAGCCGGCGAGACATGGGGCATCCCTGATGTCAGGTTCATGCTAGCCAGACGGGAGAAAAGAGGCCGTGATTGGCACTTCGAACGGGAGTGATTTCGATCACAACGCGTGCGCTTACCCGTATGGAATCAGAGGAGTAGGGCGGAATGTAACTAGCTGATTATAAGGTGAACCCTGTATACGATAGGCCCGTGACACCTGAGAGGATAGATGTTTTGCCTGCTCGCCCAAGGATGGGAAGTGACTACGAAACATCTTCTTTCTATCGACGATGACGCGGAGACATTGCGACAGCGTGCTCTTCTGCTGGAGTCGAGCGGATATGAGGTCCTATCGACGCAAACTGGGCAGGAGGCGCTGCGTCATTTGGAGAATGGGGCGCAAGTCGATCTGGTACTGCTGGATTACATGATGCCGGGGATGCGAGGAGACGAACTGGCTCGGCAGCTGAAGAAGCTGTATCCGAAGCTTCCCCTGATCGCAGTGTCTGCGGCGAACGAATTGCCCCAATCATTTCAGGAGACCGTCAATGCGAGCGTGAGGAAAGGACAAGATCCGCGAGTCTTGCTGGGTACGATTGCCGAAATACTTGCCAAGAATGGCAAGGAGGCGGGCACGAGCGATCGACAGAGAATAGTCCTTTGCGTAGAGGATGAGGAGCTTCAGCTGAGAGCCCGCAAGATGCTGTTTGAAGCGGCTGGGTATCGCGTGCTCGAGGCACGATCAGCCAAGAGCGCCATCGATCTGTTCGCTGCACAACCTCCCGACGCTGTAGTCATGGATTATTGGTTATCGGACCAGGATGGAAATGGGACGGTCGTCGCAGAACAGATGAAACGTATGCGACCGCGGACGCCAATCCTGATGCTGTCAGGTTTTACGGCGCTGCCAGGGGAGGGTGCACTGGTCGACTCCTGGATCCGGAAATCGCAACTCGATCCTGAGAACCTTGTGAATGAGGTCGATCGACTAATCAAGCTTCGTCAAATTCACCCACAGAACGACCGTCCCGAATGAGACCTGGCCATCCCGTATCTTTCGAAGATTCAATGTGGGCGGACAGGAGCCTACTCCCATTGGGTTTCATTGGGAAAGCAATCATTCTATCCCTTGTCTTGCTGCAGGGCTTCGCTTCCATCGCCCGTGCCAGCGAGTCTTCAAACCCGCCTGACGAACAAAAGACGCTCAAGCAACTGACCTTGTCGCAACTGGGGAATGTTGAAGTCACCACGGCTTCGAAAACCCCGGAGCAGGTTTGGAAGACATCGGCTGCGATCTTCGTTTTGACACAGGATGATATTCGGCGGTCGGGTGCGACAACCGTTCCGGAGGCATTGCGACTTGTACCAGGAGTAGAAGTCGCACGCATCAACAGCAACCGGTGGTCGATTGGCGTACGAGGGTTCGGAAGCCGTCTGACGCGGGATGTGCTCGTTCTGATCGACGGACGCACTGTTTACACCACACTGCTGGCAGGCACGTACTGGGAAGTACAGAACCTGATGCTCGCAGACGTCGACCGGATCGAGGTCATCCGCGGGCCGGGAGGAACGATCTGGGGTCCGAACGCCGTGAATGGCGTGATCAATATCATCACCAAGAGCAGCAAGGAGACGCACGGCGAGTACGTGAGCGTGGCAGGTGGAAATGTAGATCAAGGAATGGTCAACGCGCGATATGGCGGAGGTAATGGGGATGGCCTAAATTACCGCGTGTACGGACTCGCGTTTGATCGTGGACCGGAATACCATCCCGGCGGAATTGATTACGACCGCTGGCGAGCGGTGCAGGGCGGATTCCGCATGGACTGGGCAACTGGGGGGCCGAATCGATTTACGCTCCAGGGAGATGTTTACGATGAGGGAACGGGAGAGAGCGTTACAGCGACAACGTATGCTCCTCCCTATTCGCAGATTCTGAATGGCACCGCTGGACTCTCGGGCGGGAACGTTGTAATGCACTGGCAGCACGTCCAAGGTGAGGGGAAAGACTTTCAGCTGCAGGCGTATTACGACCGCACGAACCGCCATGAGCTGAATTTTGAGGACTTGCGAGACACATTTGACGTCGACTTTGTGGATCGCTTCCGGTTGCCAAGGCAGCAGATCTCGTGGGGATTTGGAGGGCGCTGGAGCTATGGAAAAAATCCGACTGTTGTTTCCGGACTTTATTTTCTTCCGGGGAGCCGAACAGATCAGCTATACACGGCGTTTCTGCAAGATGACGTTGGGCTGATTGATGATCAGCTGGTTCTCGAATTAGGAACAAAGCTGCTGAAGACGAATTACACGGGTGCAGAATGGCAGCCGAGCGTGCGACTTCTGTGGACGCCACGAGCTACGCAGACATTTTGGGGAGCATTTACTCATGCGGTGCGTACGCCATCGGATGCGGAGAGGGCATTCTATCTAACGGGGTTTACGGGATCGTTCGTCAATAACCTGCCGTTTTTCGCGAGGTTCAACGCGAACCCTGATTTTCGTTCGGAAGAACTGAACGGGTACGAGTTCGGATACAGACAGCTGGTACGGCAGAACATCTACGTAGACGTTGCGGCGTTTCACAATCATTACGGCGATCTATTCAGCGAAGATATTACGGGTTCGACCTACCTCGAGAACAATCCAGGACCGCCTCATTATTTGTTGCCAGCGGAATTTGGAAATGGGCTGGTGGGCACCACCAAAGGCGTGGAAATCGCGCCGGAATGGAAGCCTCTTCCCGCTTGGCGCTTGCGGGCGACGTATTCATTTTTGCAGACGCGGCTGATGCCGGGCGCGAACTCGGAAGATATTGGAACCTCTCCCATCACAGAGGGATCAAGCCCGCGGCACCAAGTCACGGCCCAGTCCGGAGTCGACTTCAATAAATCCTTCAGTCTCGATTTGATCTATCGCTACGTAAGCCGGCTGAAGGCACAGAATATCCGCGCGTACTCAACGGCGGATGCTCAATTCACGTGGCACACGCGGTGGCCACTGAGCTTTTCGGTTGTGGGACAGAACTTGTTTCAGCCTTACCATTACGAGTTTGCCAGCGATCCGGCTCCGAACGTTGCTATCAAGCGCAGCGTCTACGGTCAAATTACGTGGCAGAAGTGAACATGGCGAGAGTGCGCAAACCGTGGTGCGCATGCCGGATGAGATTCCCCATTGGGGGTTTGCAGTCTTGTTGCGCTGCGGTCGTACTGCTCACCTGCACATTATCGTGGGCTCAAGCGTCAAAACCCAGCGAATCGCAAGTCGAAGCTGCCTACCTATTCAACTTCGGCAAATTCGTAACCTGGCCAAACGATCGAGCAGGGGCTGCTGAGAATTTCTCCATCTGCGTCATAGGCAAAGATCCATTCGGACCTGTTCTGGACGAGACTGTGAACGGGGAGCAGATCGACGGCAAGAAGGTTGGGATTCTACGGATTTCGAAAATACAAGAGGTACGATCCTGCAACATTCTTTTTGTCAGCTCCTCCGAGGAAAAGCGCTTGCCGACCATCGTTGTGGAAGCGCAGCGCGTGCATGTGCTCACCGTGAGTGACATGCCACACTTTGCCGAACGAGGAGGCACAATCGGCTTGATAAACCATAATGACCGGATTCGTTTCGAGGTGAACCGCACTCGAGCCGAGGAATGCCATCTCGGGCTCAGTTCAGAGCTGCTAAAGGTTGCACTCCGAGTGATTGGAGGCAATCAGGCCGGGAACTGACAATGGTATTGAAACGTCCAGCTTCGATTTCCACTCGCCTCACACTCATGAACATGCTGGTGAGCGGAGTGGCGTTGTTGCTGGCGTGTGCGGGATTCTTTACTTACGATCAGATCACATTCCGGCAGGGTTTGCTTCGAACGCTCTCGGCACAGGCACAGATCGTGGGATCCAACAGCGTGTCGGCAATCCTGTTTAACGATCCGCAGGCGGCGTCAGGGACGCTGTCGGCTCTCCAAAGCTCGCCGAATATTTCGGCAGCAGGAATTTTTGCGAGTGACGGACGCGTCTTGGCGCAATACTCACGCGATGCAGCGAAAGAGATCCTGAATATCCCACAACTGGATGCCGGAAAGACAGAGGGCCACTGGTTCCAAAGCGGTCGAGTGATTCTGATACGCAGGATTGTCTCGGAAGGCAAACCAATCGGGTTCGTTTACCTAAGGGCGAGCCTCGCAGATATCGATCGCCGGCTCAGGCGATATGCACTGATCGCATTTGGCGTGCTGCTGGTGTCGTTGATTGCAGCGAATGCTGTGTCATCGACCTTCCGGCGATCAGTGGCGCAACCGATTATCCAGCTGGCGGAAGCTGCGCAGCGCTTCTCACGCGATAAAAACTACGCAATGCGAGTGAAACCTCCGGCGGAGCAGAATGAACTGGCAGTTCTGGTGAAGTCGTTCAACGAAATGCTGAGCGAACTTCAAAAGAGCCATGAGGAACTGGAGCAGAGGGTTGCGGAGCGGACGCGCGAACTGGTTTCGGCAAATCGTGAGCTTGAGGCATTTTCGTATTCCGTCTCGCACGATCTGCGTGGACCGCTCGACGCTGTCAATGGCTTCAGCTATCTGCTGATGCAGAAGTTTGGGCCAGAGATGGACGCAGCACAGCGGGAGTTGTTGGAGAATATCAGGGCGAGCAGCCGAAAAATGACGGGTCTGATTGATGACCTGCTGAATCTCTCTCGCGTGACGAGCAGTGCGATGAGCACTGAGACGGTGGACTTGGGAGGAATGGCTTGGTCAATTATGGAAGAACTCCGCGCGAGTTCACCAGATAGGAAAGTGGAGTTCGTCTCCGCGGAAAGGGCAGACGTGATTGGCGATGCGCGGCTGTTGCGCATTCTGATGGATAATTTATTGCGCAATGCGTGGAAATATACATCACATCATGATCATGCACGAATCGAGTTTGGGATTACGCAAGACAATCATCGGGCAGTGTATTTTGTGAAGGATGATGGGAGCGGATTTGACCCAAAAGCTGCCGATCGGCTGTTCCAACCCTTTCAACGGCTGCATTCGGCAACCGAATTTCCGGGAAGCGGTATAGGGCTGGCGACGGTGCAGCGTATTGCCCGGCGGCACGGGGGAGAAGTATGGGCTACGGCTGCGAAAGAAAAAGGGGCAACATTTTATTTCACGATCAACACACGCCGCGAGTACACCGCCTAGAAGCCTTCTTGGACAGACAGTACCAACAGCAGGGAATTCAGGCGCATCAAAGTGGGACGCTTCGTGAATCAAGTATATTGAGAAGGTGTGCGATCGAAGCTGACTTGATAGCCTATGCGGTTCGCGGTCGTCGTCGTTGTGCTGTTGGCAAGCGCAAGTGCATTTGCGCAATTGATGTTCCAGCCTGCCTCGGAGTCCTATAACGGCCAAAATGTCAGCCGCGTGTCGCTGATTGCAAATCCAAATCGCGATCTGCAAAGCCTCTACCCACTGGTTACACAGAAAATCGGCGAGCCGTATTCACAAGACAAAATTGAGGCTGATACCGCAGCGTTACAGAAAGCTGGCCACTTCGAGCAAGTAAAGGCGAGCGTGGTACCGGATATCAACGGGCTGCGGGTGCAATATCTTCTCGAGCCAGCGTATTACCTGGGAGTGGTGGAGTTCCCGGAAGCAACCAAGTTGTTCTCGTACACACGGCTGCTACAGGTTGCGAATCTCTCGGACGAAGATCCGTACGATCCAGCGCAGATCCCCGTAGCTGTAGATGCGCTCCGGAATTTCCTGTATCGAAATGGCTACTTTCAGGCCGAGGTCAAGGCTCAGCCGGCGATTGATGACCGACACAAAATCGTGAATGTGAGTTTTGCGACTGTTATCGGGAAACGGGCCAAAATATCTTCGGTGAGCATTGAAGG
>DATJWZ010000098.1:0-37037 GCA_035500795.1 Candidatus Eiseniibacteriota bacterium
GTTTCGAACGCGCATCCGCCATTGGTCATGGCGTGGGTGGCGTTGTGGTGGAAACTGGCGGGCTACGCTCCGGTCGTGGCGCGATCGGCAATGGTTGTCATTGCGGCGTTCTCGCTGTTGGGTATCTATCGACTCGCGGAGCGTGTTGCGAACAGGGAAGTGGCCTTCGCTTCTACGCTCTGTACTGGGGTGTATCCCGTGTTCTTCTCGCAGAGTTCCTTGGTCCAAGTGGACCTTGCTGCCGCAGGACTGATCTTTTGGGGATTGCTGGCGCACATCGAGGGTCGATGGAAAGCTACGGCGCTGTGGTTCTCGCTGGCAGCACTGGCCAAAGAAACTGCAATAATCGCGCCGCTGGCGCTTCTGGCATGGGAAGTGATCAGCCGGTTGGCAGTGGTTAGAAGGCGGCTGGAACGCTGGACACAACAATTCGAGGTTTCCCCGACGGATACTCGCAGTTTCGTCGGACTTTTGATTCCGGCTCTGCCACTGATTCTCTGGTATGTCTATCACCGAGCAGTCACTGGATACACTTTCGGCAATCCCGAGTTTTTCCGATACAACGTCGCGGCCACGCTGAACCCGTTGCGGTTTCTTCTGGCGCTGTTGTTGCGCCTCTGGCAGTCGTTCGGCTATCTGCATTTGTGGGTGCTGACTGGAGCAATGTTGCTGCTCTTGACG
Source organism: Candidatus Eiseniibacteriota bacterium (assembly GCA_035500795.1). GTDB lineage: Bacteria > Acidobacteriota > Terriglobia > Terriglobales > Acidobacteriaceae > Sulfotelmatobacter. The sequence goes on from DATJWZ010000098.1 coordinate 682, forward strand.
GAGCCTCCGGTCGAGGACGCTGACGGTGTACGTCCACGCGTCGCGATTCCGATACAGATAATGTTCTTTGTTGTCATTTTTGCTTACGTCGTAAGCATGGCCCTCATTGGGGGCGCTGTGCTGGCGCGTTATCTTTTGCCGGCAGTTCCGCTTGTCATCATCATGGCTGTTTCGACCTTGCGGAGAAGGCTTCGCTACTGGCGTGCGGCGGTTGCGTTCGTGGCGATTGCGTTTGTCGCGGCCTGGTTCTGGAATCCACCCTACGGATATTCTCCTGAAGACAACCTGGGATATCGCGACTACGTGACGATTCATCAGGATGCTGAGCGATTTCTTGAAGCGCGCTATCCGATGGCTCGGGTGCTTACCGCCTGGCCTGCGTCGGATGAACTGACGCGGCCATGGCTTGGATACACGACGCGGCCGATGCAGGTGGTGCGCATCGAGGATTTTTCGCTGGAGCAGATTCTTTCTGCGACTGACTTCCGTTCTCACTATGATGTCGCGCTGGTATTTTCGACGAAGTATGAACCGCCGCATCCCTTGTTGGATCGGTGGCAGACCTGGGTGCGGCTGAAGAAACAATTCTTCGGATACGAACGGGACCTGCCGCCCGCGGTGGCGGCGCAGATGCTCGGCGGACAGGTCATATTTTCGGAAGAACGGAAAGGCCAGTGGGCTGCCGTGATTGAGCTGAAGCATGAAGAGATCTTGAATGCGGACGCCCGCAGAACTTTTTAGGGCCGCCTCATTCTTGCGCTGGACGCATCAAGTGGCACGAGTGCGTCTTGATGACCAGCCAGACTTCCTTGCCGGGCTCCAGTTGGAGCGAGTCGCGGGCAGCCAGGGTTAGGTGAACCTCCATCGTCACGCGCGATTTCACCTGGGCCGAAACGATTACATCGCGCTGCACCAGAGACACAATCCGGCCGGGAATCACGTTGCGGGCGCTGAGGCCGACGGGAGGAGACGTAGCTAGCAGAATGTCTCCAGCGCGAATTCCTATGCGCAGTGCTGCGCCAGCGCCGCCGCGGACTAATGGCGTCTCCAGGAAGATCGTTCCACCGTCTCCCGCGATGCGGCAGGTCATGGTGCCGCGCTCGGGCCGTACGGCCTGCACCTCGGCGTCAAACACGTTCTCAAAACCAGCGAGCTGCGCGACCGTTTCCTGCATAGGCGCCGTCATGACCTCGTGCGGAGTGCCCTGAGCCACGATCCGGCCTGCGTCGACCACGAGGACTCGTTCGCCGAGCGCGAAAACTTCGTCCCGGCTGTGAGTGACGTAGAGAATGGGAATGTTGTGTGCCCGGTTCCATTCGCGTAGATCGGCGATGATCTGCGACTTGGTGGGGGCATCGAGTGCCGCGAGCGGCTCATCGAGAAGCAGCACATCAGGGTTCGTCACCAACGTTCGGGCCAGTGCAACTCGCTGGGCTTCGCCTCCTGAAATTTGTCGCGGGCGCCTTTCGGCGAGATGCGAAATGCGAAAAGAGTCGAGTATGGCTGCGATCTGCTCGGTCCGCGCCGACTGCGGCAACTGCGAAAGCCCGAATGCGACATTCTGGGCCACGGTCATGTGAGGAAAGAGCGCCAGGTCCTGCAGCACATATCCAACGCGGCGCTGCGCGACGGGAACGCTGATCTGCCGAGAAGAATCGAAGAGAATCCGACCGGAGGTGGAGATGACGCCCGAATCCGGAGTGGATAGGCCTGCCACACAATCCAACAAGGTCGATTTTCCTGCGCCCGACGCCCCAAAGAGAATCGTGAACCCCGCCGGACTTTCGAACTTCACGTCCAATTCGAAGTGATGATCGCGTTGCGCCAGCCGTTTTCGAAAATCTGCCCGCAGTGCGGCCACGAATTGTGACGACACCGCATCCGTAGCTGCTGTAGCAACAGACATTTCGGTTTCGTCCATTGCGCCTTATTTTACGGGATAGATTACCGATGGTCTTCTATTCAGACCATAGACGAGCGCAAGCACGGCGAAGCAGACAACGAGCAGGATCAGCGCTGTTTCATTCGCGCCTGCGTAGTCTGAGGATTGGACGCGATCATAGATGTCGATGGAGACCGTCCGCGTGATGCCGGGAATATTTCCGCCGACCATCAGCACGACTCCGAATTCGCCCATTGTGTGCGCGAACGATAGAGCGGTTCCAGTGACCAGGCCGGGAAGGGAAAGGGGAGCGACGACGCGGAGGAAAGTTCGAAACGGAGACGCACCCAGCGTTGCTGCCGCGGAGATCAGTTTCCGGTCAACTGCTGAGAACGAAGCTGCGAACGGTTGTACCGCGAACGGCAGGCTGTAAAGGATCGATCCGATCACTAGTCCCCAAAATGTGAAGGCCATTGTGTGGCCTGTTAGAGAGATCCACAATCGCCCCAGAGGACTGCGAGGGCCGAGCGCCACGAGCACATAAAATCCAAGTACCGTCGGAGGCAGAACGATGGGTAATGCAACAACGGCTTCGATCAGGAATTTCCAGCGCCAACGCGAGAATGCGATCCAATAAGCGATTGGAAGGCCAAGCAGAAGAAGAATGATCGATACGGTGAACGCCAACTCCAGGGTAAGGCGAAATGTTTGCCAATCAATGGGCATGAGCTTCGGAACGGCTGATTTAGCGGCTGGCGGGAGGAACAATTCCGTTCATTCGGAGATAGACCACCATCTGGCCGTAGTGGTCGTAGCCATGCCAGGAAACGGACATCGCGAGCCCCATCCGTGAGACTTTGCCTTCGCCAAAAGGACTTCTCACAGTGCCGGTGTAATTTGATTCGTTGATGGTAGCGATCGCTTTGTGTACGTACTCGAATGATTCCTTAAGGTACTTGAGAATATCGGCTTTGGATACAACTGAGGCTGGGCCTGCCTCGGCATTCAAATCCACAGGAGGTTTCTCTTCCAGAATTGCGGCGCCGAGTTCGTAGTTTACGGCAGCCACGTGTTTGATCTGCTCTGCGTAGGTGCGCACGCCTTTGAATTCGCCATTCGTCGGGGCAAAGCTAAATTTATCTTCGGGCATCGCTTCGGCGGCGGGAACAAATTCGCCTTCCAGATTGAGGACGGTGTGGTCGAGGATCATCGTGACGGTGCGGCGTTCATCGGTGGGTTTGGGCATCTGCGCCGCGGCCAGCGTGGCCAGCATCAGCAATGTGATCAACCCCGCCTTCGTCCTCATGATTCCCCCTTGGTTTTTCAATCTCTGACTACTGCCGGAGCCATCTCCAGTGGCACCACGTTCAGCCGGTGACGTCGAATCGTCGACAGCCCCAATACCATGGCTACTGCGGACCACGCTAAAGCTGCGGGGACGCCTTCCTTCGTAGCGACTGCTCCCCAAAGAGCGCTGCCAATTGCCATTCCTCCCTGCAGAACCAGCAGATACATCGAGAGCGCTCTCGCTCGCATCCAGCTGGGGCACATGGTCTGGGCGACGACGTTGAAGCAGGCAAGAATGCCGATCCATGCCGCGCCCGCCGTAAACAATACCAGACACAGCCATTCAAAGATATGCACTTGTCCGGCGGCAAAGGTCATGAGCGCAAAAACGATAGTGGCGCCGACGACCAGCCCATCGACTGAATATTGCAGTCGAAGTCTTGGGAGCACCGCCGCCCCGGCAAGCGCACCCAACCCGAAACAGGTCAGCAGAAAACCATATCCTTGCGCACCGTGCGGCTGGCAGACGACTGGCAGAAGTGCGAGTAACGAACTGGCTCCAATGCTGAATGCACCGGTGCGGATCAGCACGGAACTTACTTCCGGCGCGCCCCGCACGTAACGGAATCCCTCCGCGATGACATTGCCTAAACGGCGCGAGGGCGATGGAGCTTGCGACGTGTGCTTCCAGGCATATAGAAACAACATCACGCCAAGAAACGAAACTGCATTCAACAAGAAGGACCAGCCTGCACCGGCAGCTGCGACGACGAGCCCACCGAGAGCCGGGCCGATCGCTCGCGCGACATTGAATCCGGCCGAATTGAGCGCGACCGCCGACGCGTGACGAGGAGGGGAGATTACATCCGGCGTGATTGCCTGCCATGCCGGATCATTCATCACGGCCCCTACTCCCATCAGGAATGTAAAGAAAAGTAGTATCCAGGGACTTACTCCGCCGAGCAACGTCAGCACGCCAAGGGCAACAGCAGCGACAATCATCCAGCTCTGCGTAAACAGCAAGAGCCGGCGGCGGTCCACCATGTCCGCGAGGGCTCCTGCCGGCAATACAACAAGAAAGACCGGGACGGCTGAGGCAGCCTGAACTAGACCGACCATCAGCGGAGACGGAGTGAGTTCCGTCATCAACCATCCGGCGCCCACGTTCTGCATCCAAGTCCCGGTGTAGGAGATGACCGCTGCAATCCACAGTGACCGGAAGAGCGGTTCGCGGAGTGGGGCCCATGCCGCTTCACCATGACCTCGGTTCACCCCTCCGACCGACGGAACTGCAAAGTTATCTGCCATACATATGCCGTTCTATGACTTCGTAAGTGCCGCCTCGGGCAGCATACGGAACGGCCACTCCGAATGCTTCCAGGCTCGAATTAAGTAAATGATGATTCCGCTCAGCAGAATGATGGCTGCGTAACGCACTTCTTTCTGCCAGTTGGGGCGCCCGAATAGGACGTACAAGAAACCAACGCTTGCCAAAATCGCTGGCGCGGGATACAGCCACATCCGAAAAGGACGAGGCAAATCGGGACGGCGAATTCTTAGCACGATCAGTCCAACCGCTTGTACGAGGAATTGAAGGATGAGGCGGATCACGACTAAAGCGGCAATCGCGTCCTTGAGCTGCAAAAAGCAGAACGCCGCTGCTACGACGCCCAAGGCCATCAATGAAATATGTGGAAATCGGTGTTCAGGATGGACTTTCGCAAATGCCTTGAAGTAGTTGCCGTCCTTGGCCGCTGCATAGGGAACGCGAGAATAACCGAGCATCAGCGAAAACACAGACGCGAAGGCAGTCGCCATGACAAGTCCAGTCACCAACCGCGCCGCCCAAAATCCGTAAACCTTCTCCATGAATAACGAGACAACATACAGTTTGTCGTTGTTCTGTCCTGCATGCAGCATTTCCCGCCAGGGGACCACCGCGAGAATGCAAACATTCATTGCAAGATATAGACAGGCTACGAGCAGAATGGAAAGCAGAAGCGCGCGAGGAATGTTCTTTTCCGGGTCTTTGATCTCATCGCCCAGGAAAGCGACATTGTAATAGCCCCAATAATCGTAGGTGGCGACCAGCATAGCCCCGCCTAAGCCAGTGATGAAGCCGCGGGAAAGAGTGAACGCCCCAGGCGGGAAATCGAATGCAAGCGCGGAATTGAAGTGCGTGATCCCCGCGTAGATGATCCAGCCAATCGTTCCCATCACGAAAAACCACAGGATCTTTGACAGCCGCCCGATAACAGTAATCCGCCGATAAAGCAGCAAAATGGTAAAAAAACAAATCAGGACGGCGACAGCCGTTCCGGGCTTGACAACCCACGTCACCTGCAGCAGGCCGGCTCCAGGGATGTGCACGCCTGCTTGATGATAGGCATAGACGGTGTCGAGATTTGGCCAGTAATAGGCGGCGTAGCCTGCCAGTCCGATGCAACCGCTGGCAATGGAAAGGGGCGCGCTGAACGACACTTGCCAAATAAAAAGAAAGGAGATGAGGCGTCCCCATTTCTGTGCACCGTAACTCTCCCGGAGATAGCGATACGAGCCGCCAGATCCCGGCAGGGAAGCGCTCAGTTCCGCTGTCACCAATCCGTCACAGATCGCCAGGAGCGCCCCGAGAATCCATCCGAGCAGCGCCTGCGGTCCGCCCATCGCGCTCAGGACCAGGGGCATGGTGATGAATGGGCCCACGCCGATCATGTCGATCATGTTCAGCGCCGTTGCGCTGCCCAGGCCCATTCCGCGGATCAGGCTGTGAGAGCCGGATTTGGGATCGTCGGAAGATTGCATTTGTATCGCGACTAGCGGCTCTTAGTGTTTGTCGTGGCCTGCACTTAACAAATTCACATAAAGGCGGATGGCCCCCGGGACCCCGGCCGGCAGCTGGCGGAAGAAGGCGTATGCCGCATAAATGTAGGTTCCTTTGCCGTATTGCGCCCGCAATAGTCCGCCCTTCTGCGGATCTTCACCGGGGTCATGACAGGCGAGGAGCGGAGTGAAGTGATCGTCCCACTTGCTCATGAAATAAAGCCCGCGTTCCTGAACCCAGCCGTTGAAATCAGCTTCCGTAATCTGGTTGGGGTAACGGAACACGGAGTCTTGCGGCACGAGAATATCGACCGGAGCTTCCTCGACCGACACCCGCGCCCGGCTGAGATCGGCGGAATACGGAGTGAACTTGCCGCTGTTGAAGTCGCCTGTACCGGTGTTGTATTGCACGATCAGGGTTCCGCCTGCGGAGACGAAATCCAGAAGTTTCTTGTTGTTGTCGATTACGCCCTTCTGCGTGTCATAGGCCCGAATGCCGAGGACGATTGTTCCGAACTTGCCCAGGTCTGACTGTGCAAGCTGATCCGCGGGAATAAGTGTGACGTCCATTCCGAGCTGTTGCAGAACGGTTGGGATATCGTCGCCTGCGCCCATGATGTATCCGACTTTCAAGTCATGCGGCACGACGACGTCAACGATACTGACGCGCTGCCGGGCGGGTTGGTAGTAATAAAAGCTGCCGAGATCTTCGCGGGCAACGAGGGTATAACCTTCGCTGTACTTTTCGCCGTTGGAGTCGAAAACTGCGCGAATTGCAGCCCGTTCCTGTTGCAGGTTCGCCGGGAAGACTTTGAAATGAGAATCCTGTTTTTCGTCGCGGTGTTTTAGGTCGATCGAAATCTGCGCCGGTTCGGAACGCCATCCCCTCGGTAGGTCGAGGTGTAGCTCGCCTTTTTGTTCACGGTCCAGATTTGTACTCACTCCGACCGTTACGGTGAAGTCTGAACCGTTGTGCGTAGAAAATGCCTGTGTGGCGGGTTCCAGCATCACGGAAAAGTCCGGGACGATTGCCAATGTCTGGGAACGCTGCTTGCCTTCGTTATCGACAAACGGGGTAACAACAGGAACCGTAATTCCGTTTCGGGTGCGCGCTCCACCACTCCCGACCGCATATTCAACACGCGCCCGCAATGCCGGAGGCGGAAAGGGGAGCGTCGCGTACTTTTCGTTGTCGATGTGAGTCAGGCTTTCGCTGTTGGGATCGTCGCGATGCCAATAAGGCCGCGTGTATGGAGTATCCCTTGGCACCTTCAAACGAAAATTTGCACGAATATTTTTTCCTGGCTGGACGGTCTCCGGGCGCACTTGTCCGTTGATGGTGTTCCATCCATCGGGCACTTCGAGCTTGATGTGATCGATCGACAGCGGCAGCCTGGAGCCATTCTGGAGTATGACCTCGACGATGAACTCTTGTCCGGGTGAGACCGCCGTAAGAGCGTCGTCTTCTTTTGGAGGCGCCGTTCGGACGGCTGTGGACTCGTCATCGTCCCTGGGCGATATGGGGCTCCGCGGAGTTGTGCCCGCTTCGGCGACGAGGCTGACTCCGAGCGCAAGATTCAATGCGGTTTCGGCCTGCTGTTGTTTTTCCGCGATACGCGTAAGCAAATCAAGCTTGTGCTCCGCGCTCAAGTTGCTGCTTTCGATCTGTTCTCGGCATTGCTTCAGCGCTGACACAACCTTCATCAACGGCGCTGACGCCGAAGAGGGATCACTCCCTTTCGCTGCCCCAGATGCTTGCGCGATCCATTGTGCGATTTGCGCCAGTTGCGATTGCAATCCTGCATCGTCGAAACGAGACGCGAGCCCCCACCAGGTCGTATCGATCCCATCGAAGAAACTATGTTCGTGGCCGTTCTTATCCGCAGCAGAGGGGATGGTGGAATCTACGAGTTGGTAAAAGGTAAACCGGTCGCCATCATCCACCGTCCAGTTGGCGGCTCCCTGGGACTTCTGGTGTCGCAGCCCTTCCATCGCGAACTGGACATAGGACATACCCAGGTTTGAATCGCGCTGGCCCGTGTTGAACCTGACCGTCCAGTCTTTGTCAGGGCAAGTCATGGAGCCCCAGGGGCAGACATTTCCTCGGTAAAGTTTTTTGGGCTGCCAGGGCTCGAGTCCCTGCGCGATCTGCTCGGGAAAACGTTTGGGATCAGCAGCGGCGCGAAACGCTTCTTTGGTGAGAATGGCAGAGGCCTGGTGATTTCCATGACCGTCGCGCTCGGTGCCGGAAAAGCGTGCCACGAGAACGTCCGGACGGAATGTGCGAATCACGCGGACCATGTCTGCGAGCGCGGGGTCGTGTCCGCCCCATTTCTGGAACGTTTCGTCGGCAGTTTTGGAAAATCCAAAATCTGCTACGCGCGAGAAGCGATCCTGCACTCCATAGTGTTGATCGGAGGCAAGCAGTTCTTCGGTTCGAACGACTCCGAGAACGTCGGACAAATTGCTGCCTATCTTATTCTGTCCGCCTTCACCGCGGTTCATTGTCATCAGTAGCGTGCTCACACCGTGACCACGGGCTTCAAGCGTCAACAGGCCGCCGTCTTCATCGTCGGGATGAGCTACCACCTGCATCAGGCGTGCGGTCGTGCCCAGACGCAGTAATTCAAACCGCAGGCCTGAGACGCCCTGATCTTGCGGAATAGGCGCGGGAACACCTTGATAAAGGAGTCCGGGCGGATCGGCATTAGGCTCAAGTAGCGAACTGGTGGTTGTATTCTTCGCCGAAGCCTTGGCCGTCGACGGCGCCTGCGCAGGTGCCGACAGCGCGCACAGCGCTACCAGCCACACGAGATTCAACTTCACGAAAGAAGGCAGTAGAAAGATTTTAAAAAGGCCGTGGCGAGTCCGCCACGGCTTGCGGGCAGGTCCGGGATGTCTCACGTTAAAAGGATGGGCCCTAACCCCGTTTTGACGCAAATTCTTTCATTGAATTAGACTTCCACGCGGCTTGGAAGTTAGCCGTTCATTTGTCAGTCGAAGGCGCTAGACGTCGCACAAGTCCACAGCATTCCGCAATGACGTGAACGGATCCGCAGTCGGAATAAACTCGTGCGCCACATATCCCCGAAAACTCGTGTCGGCAATTCCTCGCATGACGCCATCCCACTGAACCTCTTGCGTTCCGTCGAGCTCATGCCTGCCGGGTACTCCGCCAGTGTGGAAATGGCCGATCCACTGAACGTTGTTGCGGATCGTGTCGATGAGGTCCCCTTCCATGATCTGCATATGGTAAATGTCGTACAGAAGTTTCACGTTGGGAGAATTAACTTCCTGCACGACCCTGACCCCCCAGGCCGTGTGGTCGCACATGTAATCATGATGGTCGCGCTTGCTGTTCAGCAGTTCCAGGCAGATGGTCACTCCGTTGTTTTCGGCAATCTTTTTCACCCGATTGAGGCCGGCAACGGTATTCCTCGCGCCCTCCTCGTCGGACATTCCAGCGCGATTGCCGGAAAAGGTGATCACGGTCGGTACGCCGGCCTTCGCGGCTAAAGGAATATTCGTGCGAAAGGCCTGCTCGATGGTGGCATGATTTTCCACGCGATTCAAGGCATTCCCGATCTCTCCACCGCCGGCATAGGCCATCGTGCATATCAAGCCATAGCGGCGAGGAATTTCGTATTCGCCGGGTTTCAGCAAGTCGATGCCTTTCAGGCCGATTTTGGCCGCGTACTCCGCCAGTTGGTCGATAGGAGTTTTCGAATAACACCATTGGCAGACAGACTGTTGAATACGGCCTTTGCGCGGCGTGGAGGATGCAAGCGCAGGTCGAACCTGCGCTGCGGCAAGGCTTGCTACAGAAGACTTCAGCAGTTCCCGTCGTGTAAGGGGAGTCATGTAGGGAAGTAGATTACCGCGGATGGCAGCTACTGCTGGCGATTTTCTTTGAGAGTGGCCTGGCAGTTGCTCGCGGCCGTCAAGACTTCGTTGAAAGCCGTCTCTTTTCGCAAGTCCTTCAACAATGGATCGTCGAGCAACGCCTCGTAGCTGCAGTAATTCTGCTGTACGGCAGCCTTCAACAGCCTCATGGCAGGCTCATTCTGTCCGCAGGCCGCCATCAGTGCACCAATGTGATACCACGCCTCAGGATCGGGCTCAATCATTACCGAGGATTCCGTGTCGCGCACAATCTTGGCCAAATCTGGCGGCCGCTGCGGTGCGGTGCACGCGTCCATTAACTCCCGGTGATACGAACTGGCCTTACCCATGTTCTTCGCCGCCGTATGCGCTTCAGCGACATTGCCTTCTGCCAGGTAGATGTATGGCGCCACCCATTTCTCCCACTCAGAGCCAGCATCGAGGTGCGCGAAATCCATGGCGCGATCCGTTTTCCCCATCTCCAGAAATGACCAGGCACACGACCGGAAGGAGAAGTTGCCGGGGTCAAGCTGTCTCGCCGCATTGCACTCCTGTGCGGATTGATCAAGGAACCCGGCATACCTGAGTACGTACGCCAGCGCGAAGTGCGCGTCGGCGCTTTGCGGACGACGCCGCACCAGATCTGTTGCCGCATCGTACGCACGCCCAAGCTCACCGCGTTCCACGCGGTTCGTAATCAGATTGCTGGCCGCCATCACGCGATTGGGATCGAGCGTGACCGCGCGTTCATAGGCGACATTGGAGCGCTGGAACATCTCTTCACCACCGCCGCCCCAGGTTGAGTCGAAGTAATATCGCTGACCGAGTGCTTCCCATGCTGGGGCGTAAGTGGGATCGATTCCGACGGCCCATTCCAACATTTTGATGGCTTCTTTGTTCGGGCCAGGGTCATGCGGCACGGCGATGCTGCGCAAATAGAAATCATAGGCCTGCTGATTCTTTGGACGAGAGGCGGCGGCATCGACGGCGCCCGCTCCGCCGCCCAGAATCGGAAGCAGCCCATGCTGGACCTGACTTGTGAGTTGCTCTTGCAATCCGATCAGATTGTCAGCCTTCTCGGTGACAGTCGTCTGCCAGAGCAGCCGATCTGTCGGTACATCAACGCACTCGAGCGTCACCAGGATTTGCTCGCCCTGCTTTCGAAACGATCCAGTGAGCAACCTGCCAACGCGGAGTGTCAGCCCCACCTTCTTCGGATCCAGATCGAGCTCGGTATACCGGCGCGTCATCGATGACGGCCGTACCTCAAGCGTGCGGGAGTACGTCAGCACGCTCGTTAACTCGTCAGCGAGCGCAAACCGGAGATAGTCGACGTTGAAGTCGCCATTCATGTTCTGTAGAGGGAGTACGGCGATGGCGTTTCTCTGCTCGGCATTGGCCAAGGCGCGATGTTTGAGCCACCACGCGCCCACAGCAGCCAGCACCGTGACCAAAAGCGCAGCCGTGCCCAGTAAGAGATAGGTTTGCAGCCGATTGTTGTGCCCGAAAGTTTTGGTGGCTGCACGAAGCCTAGCGGTGTGGCTGCCGCTCTTGATTTGCCCAGATTCTGTTTCGCGCTTCAACAGTGCGAGGTCCGACTTCATCTCGGCCGCGCTCTGATAGCGATGGTTGCGGTCCTTCTCCATCGCCTTCCCGATGATCCCCTCAAGCTCAATTGGAATCTTCGGATTGATCTCACGGGGCGGTGTGGGCTTGTTGTGCAGGACGGCATTCAGCGTGACCAGGGAATTGGCCCCGGTGAATGGCTTCTTGCCGGTGGACATTTCATAGAGAACGACGCCGAAGGAGAAGAGATCGCTGCGGGCATCGACCGTCTCGCTGCGGGCCTGCTCGGGGGACATATAAACCGCAGTTCCGGGAATGACGCCTACGGCCGTAAGCGAGTTGTCCGCACCGGCATCATCTTCCGTGCCCAGGTGGTGAACGATCTTTGCGAGCCCGAAATCGAGAACCTTCACCTGGCCCATAGGCGTGATGAAGATGTTTGCCGGCTTGATATCCCGATGCACAAGATTCTTGGTGTGGGATGCCACTAGTGCGTCGGCGACTTGAACCCCTACATCGAGCACCTTGTCTATGTCCATCGGATGGCCGGCGATCCGCTGCTTTAAGCTCTCGCCCTCCAGTTTCTCCATCACGATGAAAGGATGGCCATTGTTGTCTTCAATGCCGTGAATCGTGCAAATGTTCGGGTGGTTGAGCAGAGAAGCAGCCCGCGCTTCGCGAGTAAAACGCTCCAGCGATTTCGGATCGCCCGCGAGGTTTTCGGGAATGAACTTGAGAGCGACATGTCGGCCCAGCTTGAGATCTTCCGCGTCGTAGACGACGCCCATACCCCCGCCCCCCAACTTGCCGAGGATGCGGTAATGGGATACCTGCTGGCCGATCATAGGAGCGAGACGTTGCCCGGCGGTCGCGGTAATGTTAGGCCCCCTGCCGATTTCGGTCAACTGCGTTGTGGAACGGCCGGGTTAGAGACTGTAGAGCCGGGCAGCCAGGACGATTCACAAAAAACTCAAGTTTTCCCGGCAAGAGTCCGATATCTCCAGCAGTGAGATGCGGCTCGTTGTATTGTGGTTTGGAGACGTGTGGCGAGATAGCAATTGTGCTGATTTTCCTTTATTCGCCGGAGATACCGCTAATGAAAACACCTGAAGAGCCTGATTCAAGCACTTCCTTTATTCCCACATTCGATCTTCACGATGCCATCCGCCGACGCGCGGAGGAGATCTACTTCGAGAGTGGAGAAATTCCCGGCCGCGACCTGGAAAATTGGGCGCAGGCTGAGAGAGAAATCAGAGCCCGACATGAGCAAAAGAGAACGAGGAATGCCATTGTGGTGAAGGTGCATGGCGTGAAATACGTTGGCGAGTACGAGCCGGAATCTTCCGACGGTTACGTCCCAGGAGAGTTTGCTCCGGGCGAAGGGGTACCCGTAGTGATCGAAGGTGACCGGATGCTGGTGCACCGCCCCAACGGTCGTGTACTCGAAACCAGAATCGTGAAGACAGTTGGCTAAGGCGCCCGCGGCGCCGCAGCTGTTTAGCAGCGAGTTGGTATATTGCAGAGATGTTGGTTCTGTTCGCGCCGAGACCGAGGCCGCGGCCTCGGGGCCATCAGACGCTTTTCACCACGCTGCGGCATCTTGGAGCCGCGGGCTTGTTTTTCCTCGCAATTCTCGACAGCTCGCCTTTGCCCACATTCGGCGGCCCTGACATCCTGACCGCCATTCTGGCTGCCAGCCATCGCCCACTCTGGTACGAGTACGCTGCCTCAGCGACCGCCGGCTCAGTCATTGGTGCGTATCTCACATTCCGGCTCGCAAGGACAGCTGGATCTGCCTATCTCGACTCCAAGTTCAAGAAAGGCAAAGTGGCGAAGTTTTTGAAACTATTCAGGCAATGGGGCACGAGCACCCTGATCGCATCGACAGCGGTGCCGTTGCCGACGCCAACGAGCCTGTTCTTTGCTGCGGCTGGCGCGGGAGATTATCCGCTTGGAAGGTTCCTCGCGATTGTCACAATATGCCGCGGCGTCCGCTATTTCGGAGTTGCCTACATCGCCGGACACTACGGGCGAAGTCTGCTGCGCGTCTTGCGGCATCCTACGCAGCATTGGGGCTGGTTGGTGACGTTCGGTGTATTAGCGGTCGCGCTGGTCATGGGAGGAATCATGCTGAGCAAACGCCTTGAGAGAATACCGGAGCGGGAAGCGCTTGAGCGGACCTAGGCCGAATCGCAGTACAATCCCGCCGAAGCGCCCACCCACTCCATATTCTTGTTATAGTCGACACCCATCTGCAGGCCGCGACCTGTGCGGATGATCGTGAGAACCGGCTTCAGTTCGTCGAGCCAGATATACATCACTCGAATCTCGGCCTTGGTGCCCCCAAATGGAGTTTCAATGACAGGCTCGAAATTCAGCCGCTCTTGCAAGATGTAGTACGGCCGCTTGTCGGCGGGTATGGCCGTGATTTCTTCCTTTGTCGGAGCGATCACCACGCCGAGACCCGCAAATGAATACAACGGCTTCAGCGCGTAATTCTGGAGGTCATGCGGAATTTCCGGCAACTGGTCGAGAAACCACGTCTTCGGAACGGTTGAATGTTTTAAGTAGGGAATTGAAAATTTGCTGATGCGGAAATACCAGTTGGGATGGCCTGCCCATTCGACGTCGAGATTGTCGCGCCAGTCGAACGAGAGTTTCACGTTCTTCCGCTCAAGTTCGTCCACGATGGCCCGGTTATAAATTCGACGAATCGGGATTTTCTTACCCTTGCGCTCGTAGTAGAGCCGCGAGCCTTCTTTCTTGGTGTCAACGATATCGACGGCGCGCACCCCGAGCATCTTCTCGGTCAGAAGAAAATCCGGAAGGGTTTTCTGCTCCTGGGGATGGAGCTCCATGAGGATGACGTTCTCAGGATCGTGTGAGCCAATAATGGCGCGGCGAAGTAGATCGCGATAACTGTTGTCATCGAGTCCGCTCAGAAAATATTTCAGAGGTCCGGAAGCCGGAAGCCCGGAGCCCGGAGTCAGCTTCTCCAATCCGTATACATCGATGTAAGCCTGAGCCAAAAATGTCTGATACGCATAAAGAGACGGGAAGGCCTGTAACTCGACAAGTTTCGGTTGGATCTCGCCATTCTGGTTTCGCACAAGTCCGAAGTCGACTTGGATGAACATGGGATGAGGGGCTTCGCTGGGCACATTAAAAGCCGCAGGCACCGCCTCATCGGACTTTGCCCGGTACTCCGGATTGTCAACCAGTTGGCGAACGAGTTTTTCGCCCGCGTCAGACATCTGATCAATCAATTCTTTCGGAAAGAAACAGGGAGTCTCGGAGAGCCGAAACTGCACGTGCGTTCCGGAAAGATCGTCAATACGACGGAGGAACTTCTGATACTTCTCTGGAGTGAAATTCTCGTTGAACCGCTTGCGGAGCGAGGGAATCATGGGGAAATTGGGTAATCGAGTAATTTGGTAATTTTGTAATTTGATTCCGAGTCGCAGATTCAAATTACGCAATTACCAAATTACCCAATTACAAAATGTTCTTCACTCGTGGATTTCCATGCTCTGGATGAGGCTGTTTTTCAGCGTGTAAACGTGCTCGACCATTCGGTCGAGAAGCAACTTTCCCGATACCTCACGCACTACCTGATGGACCGCTACGACGATGCGGCCGGAAGGATCCGTTTCGATCGTCTTCGGTTCCACGTGCGGATTAATCATGCCCCACTGCCGCGTCCAATACGCGCGAACGCCGTCGTGACCATGAACTGTTCCGCCCTCCATGCCGTTCGGCCAATTAACGTCAGGAGTCATCGTGGCGAGAGCACCATCAATGTCGCGCGCGTTGAAAGCGGCATAGGCCTTCTTGATCAGCTCGATAGCATTGCTTGAAGTCACTCGAACCTACGCTTCCACCAAAAACTTTCCTTCTTTCATGATCTGCTGATCGTCGACCCAGATGTTGAATTTGCGGCCAACAACATCGATATGCGTCGTCGAATCCCATTCGGCGCCCGTGTGGGCTCCGTATGGATTGCCGAACGCAATGTGAATGCCGGGATACTTTTCGTCCTGCAGAATCTGGCCAATGACATTCTTCAGATCGATGTTTGTTCCGATGGCAAACTCGCCGACACGATCGCTATTCGCGTCGGTATGCGTGTATTTCCAAAAATCACTTTCCAGTTCGTGATTTTCCGAATGCGCCTCCGTCAGGCGATTCCCCTTCATGCGGATTGTGAGGGGTGACGACTGAAGGTCTCCAAACTTCGCACAGAGATAATCGCCAACAACGCCGTCGATGACGAACGTTCCATTCACCTCACCGGGAGTCGTGAATATTTCGCCGCCCGGCAGATTACCCCACTTCTCCGGAGAAATAATGCCGCTCGTCTTGAGCCACTTGTAGTTTGGATTCAGATCAGCAGTCAGCTCAGTTCCAGCCGCGGTGGTCGCGCGAATCTTAGACGCCTTTCGCACCATCTCGATGACTTTCTGGCTGAGGCGGTCGACGCGCTGAAAATCGGCGCGCATTCCTTCCAGCATGATCTGCCGATTGATGTTTACCATATGCGCGTGACGGATCTTCCGCCGGTTGACGACATCCGTCATCTGGATCCGCGATCGCAGCTCATGGGTCTGCACCTGCACGGCAAAAATAGAAACCTGGCTAGTCTCCAGATCGGCGAGGATCTCACGAGGCAAATCGGTCAGCGGACGTGGAGCAAGTTCCTCCAGAATCCAGGCATGATAAGGAGAGCCGAGCCGCTCGAGTTCGGCAACGATGGCCGCCGCAATTTCCAGCGTGGCTTCATCCGTGATGACGCACACTTTCTCGCTTGGCTGAATGCGGAGGCACACATTCACTGCATTGCGGGCTCCCGCCGTGAATTCAGGGTCGAAGGAAAGATGATTCAGATTGATGTGATTAAGACGTACAGAAGTACTCATTAACCTACTTTCGTCACGGTCGCCGACTCTTCGCTTTCCGCCAGCCCAGCTTCCGTTTCTTCAATGATGTAATCGACTACTTTTTTCAGATCCCCAGTTTCTGCGAAGGCTCGCAATTGGCGGTCGGCTCCGCTCCCGCCATCCATAATTTTGTGGATGTACTCCAATTCTTCCCGCGAATCGAGTTCGTCAACAACATCATCGACGAACTCAAGATACTCACGCACCAGGTCCCGCGCCGGAACTTCCTTCTGTTTGCCGAAGTCGATCAGCTTGCCGTCCAAACCATACCGCGCCGCGCGCCACTTGTTTTCCATAACCAGAGCACGACGATACAACCGGAAACCCTGGTTCGCCGTGTAGAGCTTGTAAAGCTTCGCCACTGTGGCTTGAATCAGCGCCGCTAGCGCAATCGTCTCATCCGCGCGCATCGGAATATCGCAAACTCGGAATTCAATGGTGTTGAAGAATGGATGCGGGCGGATGTCCCACCAGATCTTCTTCGCGTTATCGATGCAGTTGGTCTTGATCAGCAATTTGATGAAATTCTCGTACTCGCCCCAGCTCGGAAAATAATCGGGAATGTTGGTCCGCGGGAACTTGTCAAACACCTTGCAGCGATAGGACTTCAGCCCCGTGTTCATCCCGAGCCAGAACGGCGAATTGGTCGAGAGCGCCAGAATGTGCGGAAGAAAATACCGAGCATGATTCATCATGTGGATCGCGGTTTCGCGATCCTCGATCCCGATGTGCACGTGCAGACCGAAAATCAGGTTCGCCCGCGCGACTAACTGCATGTCTTCAACGATATTCTTGTAGCGCTCGTCGGGATGAATCTCTTGTGTCCGCCAGTCCGAGAATGGATGGGTTGCGACCGACGCGACTCGAAGCCCGTTTTCGTTGGCAAGGCGAATGATTTCGCGGCGTAAGGCTTTTACCTCGGCCTTGGCTTCTTTGATGTTCTTGCAAACACTGGTCCCGACTTCCACTACAGACTGGTGCATCTCCGCCTTGACGCGCTCCTGGAGCCGAAGTTTGCCCTTCTCCAGCAGTTCGACCTGGATATGCGAGCGCAGGTCGCGGGTGCCCGGATCTACTGTCTGATACTCTTCCTCAATTCCAATCGTGAAAGTCGGCAACATATGCGTGTGGTTATGTGGAGCCGGCGCCTCGCCCGTGAACTCTAGCCAGGAAACCGTTTGTTGAAGCCCATCCGCACCCATCGCGGGCAGGAAGAACAAGGCGGTGATTATTATAACAATCCGTCAGAGAACACCGAATCTTCAGTCCCACTCTCGGTTTTCCGCCACCCGCGCTTTGACGATCTTCTTGATCAGTTCATCGGGAAGCGGCTTGTCAGGCGGAAATTGAATCGTGCCCTTGGAAGTGCGGTAGCCTTTCAACTCCCTTTCGAACCGGTCGAGCACGCCTGAGCCCGTGGGAAACAGGCTGCAGTGTTTTTTGAACGCTGCATAGCCCACGAGCATCCCGTTGAACTTGAACATGGGGATGCCGTAACTGATCGCCTCGGTAGTTTCTTTCGGAACGACCGACTTGATCACCGCTCGAACGTGCTTCAATGTGCTTTGGGCGGGTTCTGGAATATTCGCCAGATATTCGTCGGGCGTCTTTGCGACCTTGCCGCCCATTCCCGATCCGGCAGATTTTGCCTTATTCATACGGACTCTTTGGCCTTTGACTTCCTGCGGGGCGCTGGCTTTTGTACTTGCGTGCCTGCGAGAAACCCTGCCCAACGCAGCTCTCGTGATGGGGTCGCATCACTCTGCGCCATCTTTACTGCCATCTCAGCCACTGCGTTCACAATCCAGTCAAAGTTCTCTTTGCCTACGGAATTCACATCCGCATCGGGAGCCGGATTCAGGAAGTCGATCGCGTACGGAACTCCTTTTTCGACAGCGAACTCGACAGTATTTAGGTCGTATCCGAGTACCTGGCAGAGAGTCACGGCGTCATTCTCGATCCGCTCCTTCAACGCCGGAGAAGACGGAGGAGGATTTCCCTTCACATATCGCTCATGATGCGGAGCCTTCGGATCGTACTTCATGATGTGGACCTTTTCCTGGCCCACCACATAGCATCGGTAGTACTCGTCGAATTCCACGCCGCGCTGCAGCGTCATGCAAAGATCGCCGGTCTGGTTGTAGTGGTGGAAGAACTCTTCGGGCGAGTGCACTTTGTACACGTGTTTCCATCCGCCGCCCGAGTACGGTTTCAGAAAAGCCGGGAAGCCGACATAGTCGAAGATTTCCTGCCAGTTCAGCGGAAAAATCAGATTCCGCATCGACTGGTCAGTTGTGCCCTCAGGATGCTTGTTGTGCGGCAGGATCACCGTCGGCGGGATCGCCACCCCCAACTTGTGCGCAAGAGCGTAATTGAAAAACTTGTCGTCAGCAGTCCACCAGAACGGATTGTTCACCACAACCGTCCCATGCAGCACGGCATTCTTCAGGTACGCCCGGTAGAACTGGATGTCCTGGGAAATCCGGTCGATGATGACGTCATACTTCTTCGGCTCATCCATCCGGATACCGCCGATCTTCACGAACTCCGCCGTGATCCCCTCGATATTCATCGAGTTAATCTTTTCCACTACAGCTGGCGGAAACGTGCTCTCCATGCCAAACAAAAAGCCGATTTTCTTCACGACACTCTCCGTATAAATCAGCCAGCCAACGACCGACGACTAATGGTCGACGACCGCCCTAGAAATATTTCCCCGCCATCCGCAGCCACAGCGGCCAATCATGCTTCGAATTGTCATTCCAGACGTCGAGCCAGTGCGGAATCGCCTTGCCATTCAACGCCGCCGAAAATTTGATGTTCGCATCCAGGCAGATGTCCCAGTCCGCGGATCCCAGCACGATCTTCATCTGCCGGTAGCGGCTCAGGAACCAATCGTCCGTGAGATTTGGAACGAAGTCCGGAGGATTGTTGAAGTAGCAATCGTTGTCATAGTAGCCATCCAGGAACTGATGGATGTCGAATGCTCCGCTCATGCTGACGCAATGTGTCACGACGTCCGGATGCTTGAGCGCGAAATTCATGCAGTGATAGCCGCCAAAGCTGCATCCCGTGACACCCAGCTGCCAGGCCTGGTTCTTCCAGCGAATAAATGGAAGCAGTTCATGCAAAATGTAGCGTTCGTATTGCAGGTGTCGCAGCACCCGCACGCGTGGATGGACGCTTTTGTTGTACCAGCTTTCGGTATCAACGCCGTCCGGGCAGAAGAGCTGCAGTTCTCCACGTTCAATTTTTGGAGCGAGCACCCCAATCATTCCCCGGTCTTCGTACTCGAAGAATTTCCCCATCGACGTGGGGAACACGATCACCGGAGTGCCGGCGTGGCCAAAGACCAGCGCCTCCATATCGCGGTGCAATTCCTGACTGTAAGCTTTGTGGTATTCGCGATTCATCGAGGAAACAGAGCTGCCAGACAAAACCTCGTGTTTTGTCAGCCGGAGTATCTTACCCGATGGAATGCAGGAAACCCTAGCGGTGAGGCCTAGGCCAAGGGTAGTTGTTGCGGCCTCGCCGGAAACGGCGACAAATCGCTAGCAGCCAGCTTCGAGTTGTGCACGGTGACAATCTGCCACTCTTCACCATGCTTCTGAAATAAAAAGGCCCGCTCCTGGCGGAGCGGGCTTGCAATGGGGGGAGTGGCTACGCAAAAGCTCAGAACCATTTCGACCAAACGGCGCCAACTCGCGCGTGACAGTCAACGTCCAACCCGACTTACCGACGTGGACGAGTTCATCGAAACAGTAAACCGCGATTCGATGTGAAAAAAATCGACATTCCTCTTCTGTTCTGTTTTTGTAAAAGCTGGAGAGTCACTTCACAAGAAAAGAGACGAACGGACGCCTCGCACCGGCGGAACACCTCAAACTCTTCCTGCATGCTCGGGTGCGGCAGGAATGGCGGGCTACGGCTGCTGGGACAACACTATCTCGGCTTCTGGTACCAAAAGATCGCTAACGCGACCAGGAGGACGGTAATGATCCAGAGGACGATGTCTTTGGTGCGATTCTTTTCTTTGGGTTCAGCCATAAGCGTTGTACAGCATACCTGAAAATGTTCTTCAAGTCTTGCGTTGATTTTGCGGCAAACGTGCCCTTTAGGGCTTATTACCTGCGAGGGTGCCGCCATTCCGCCGATAGTCCTTGAACTTCACAACTTCCCGGACGTGTACAGATCCGACACCGAAGTGCAACGTGTCATCAACTCGGGCATATGCCGGAAACCACCAGCCATTCACAAGTTGCCGTAACGCGACGAATGTCGGGCGCACTTCCGCAGGTTGATGTTTCTTGACGTGAATCTGTTCTGGGACACTCTTCCCACAGAGTTTCACCATCTGCAGGTCGCGGCCGTCGATCCAGATTTTGCCCTGGAAATAGCGTTTATTCTTCTCGAATTTTAAGGGTTCGACGTGAAACACGTAGGTGTCGAGATCATCGACATGCTGCTCGCCTGCGTAAGTCAGTTTGTAGTCCGGTAACTGATCACTCGTGAAGATCCAAGGCATGAAGGTGCGAATGTCATCCCGGTCTTCCTCCGAAATTTGAATATCACGCAAGGTCGAGACTTCAGAGTAGGTTACTTTCTCCACCGGCTTGCCTTTGGCGTCATAGGAGAGTTCTGCGACCTCATGCCACTGCCCGCTGGACGTGGTGCCTTCGAGGGTCTGCACCATGACATCTCGGGTCAAAGTGTACTGGGATCGTGCATCGCGCACTTTGCTCTCGTTCGCCGTGAACTTTTGAATCAGTTGTTCCGACGTCATTCCCTTTGGCGGCGCGGTCTCAAGGGGAGTGGCGCTATCCATGCAATCGGTTTGACCTGAGCTCAAAGAGGCAGAGGCCAGCAGAAGAATCCACGCAGCCTGCTTCATGGCTGTAGCTTTTCGCGCCTTGAATTCTCGATTCTTCATTACGCTCGCATAACAGTCGCTCTGCCGTGGCAAACATACACGCATGCCCGGCGCGAAGCAATCAGTCGCCCGGGAAATGGAAGTTCGCCGGCTTTCCCGTGTGCAACGAATTGCGCCTTGCCTGAGGCTTTCCATGCAAGCTATTGTTAATAAATGATTTATGTTTGGCATGGTCCATGCATATTTTACTGTGAACTTAGGGCCAAGGACTATGAAACATACACTCATTCTCGTCGCGATTCTGTTCTGTGCGGCCGCCGCATTCGGACAGTCAATCTCAAGTCAACCCGTACTGATTAACGTTCCCGACCACCCGCAACACGCCTCATATGCGCCTTTAGCGAGCGACCAGCCGCTGGTTGGGGGTTCCTCGAACACGTACACCTTTGCTCACGGGGAACAGCCGTTGTGGGAATTTGGGCCAATATCGCAGCCTGTGCCCCTCGGCGACGTGGCGCGCGCTTACCGCAAAGAAAAGCAGGTTGCGAAGAAAGCCGCAATCGTCCTGGAAAAGCAAGGTTCGTAATGTTCTCGGTTTGATATCGTCCATCGCGCTGGCGGTCAAGTTGCCACCTCGTCAACTTGACCGCCCTCTATGGTGCGTAAAACGCTTCCCCGCTGTTCTGCATCCCACAAACCAGCTTTATCCAAATAGAATTAGAATCTTGAAAACCACATCCGCCCTGTGTCGAGTGAGGTTGGCGGAAGTGTGTACTTTCCCATAAGGGAGGAAACCTAAGGAATGACGCGCTGCCAGACTGTGCTGACGCGCTTTTGCATAATTCTCTTGGCCGTGGTCCCAGCCTATTGTCAACGAGGGACTATTGGGATCGACATCGGGCAGACGTCTGACAAGTTCGATACCTTGCCTTCCAACTCCGGGCTGGAATTCGGGGTAGACGGGCAAATTATCGTGTTCCAGGCAAACCGAAAGTCCGGTCGTCCGGCGCTTGTGGCTGGAGGCGAGATCCGGGATCCAACCAACACCGGCAATCATGCTCGGGAATACGCGGTCTTCGGCGGACCCGAATTTCATCCCCGGGACTTTACGATTGGATTTCACGTCCAACTCCGCCAAATCGATCTGCCCCCATCCACTGTGGACAATCAGGTTTTCGCACGAGATCGTATGAGGCTGCTGGAAATACCGCTGCTGATCAAGTACAAGTTCGGTCCTGACAAACGGGTATTCATCCAGGCCGAGGGAGCGCCTGAGTTCACGCCTCACTTCAAACACTCTTCCGCGTCCCTGGTTTCGCTCCCTAATCCCAATCTCGATCATGCATATTTCGTGCGCGGCACCCTTGGCTATGTGTTTCCTAAAAACTGGTACGTCAAGGCGACGTTTGAAAACCGCTACTTCAAGTTCGTCGAAAACGCGGGGAATCCGAGCAGTTTATACAACTGGCACTCGAACCTGATTTCGGGCGGGATCGGTTTTGCGTTTTAAGGACGCAGCGAGCCAGCGTAGATCGAGCACTGGTCAGTGCGGCCGATCTTTTTGAGAAAAGGCTGAGCAGCCAGAACGTGCTCGAGCACAGGATTGTGGTAGAGCAGATAGACGACACGCGGGCTCGCGTGAAGATGCGTTTCCAAGTTCGCCAGGGCCCGCTTCAGTGCGGGTTCCGGAAACGGATTAAAGAGGTAAAGCACGATCGGTTCTTCGGGCAAAGGGAAAGACGTGGCATCCCCGCAAACGGAATTCAGGGCAGAGCACTTCTGAGTTTCACTCTTGTAGAGAGCAATGTTTTCGAGCGCAATTCGATTCAAAGATGGCAGTAGCTCGACGCCGATGATCCGGCGAAAAGGATACTCGGAGGCCATCAACAGCACGCGCCCTTTTCCCGAACCGAGATCGATGAACGTGAATTCCTGCAGATTGAAGCTCGTATGCCGCTGCAGTTCATGCATCATTTCCGCGAAGAAAGCCGGATCGGTTGGCTGATATGCGGAATGAAACTCGCCCAAAAGGCGATCTCGCCATCCAACCGCACCACTCGTCGTATTGACGCGGTGATCCCAGTCATAATCTGCATCGCCGAAACGTGAGCGAAGCCGTTGGGGAGTGGAATCGCGGGAGAATTCCCAAAGCGCACCGAACAAGTCGCTGGTCGCGGCGACAAATCCAGACTCAATTCGTCGCCCGTTCCAATATTTCCAGGCGGTTGAACAGATGCCGGGGCGCTTTTGTTGACGGGCGGGCACGAACACATTTTCCCAGAAAGGCGCGAATTGGGCAGGGAAGAAGATTCTCGGGCGGCAACTATTTCGTGCTGTGGAAATGGGGTGGACCAGGCTTGTATCCCGGAGGCGTGCCCTTCGTGATGAAAGGGAAGTCATCGGGATTGGCAACGAGTACCTGGCCGTCGATCGAGAGTTCGTAGGGCACTCCATCCGGATCGACGGGAATTCCAGCAAGATGTTCCGCGGTCGCGACCTCCCACAGGCTGGTAGGAATGCGTCCGTTCGCCTGAACGAAGCGGGTGACTGCGTTCTGCAAATTGTTGACGTCTTCATCCACCTGGATCGCGCGCAGATGCTCAATCGCATTGCGGCGAATGCTCTCCTCATGACTGGTCTGGTAGGCGGCGCTCCACAATAGCCGGGCTGTCGAGTATTCCTCCGCGTGTTGTGCGGTATTTGCGGCAAGAACTTTCAGGAACGGATGTGCATCTGGAACCTGCGACCCTTTCTCGAACGCTTCAGCGGCTTTCTTGAAGTCTTTCAGTTCGGTGTAGTAGATGAAGCCAAGATCGTAATAGAGACGCCAGTTGTCGGGATTGTTCTGAATGCCAAATTGCATGAGCCGGATCGCGCGCTGCGGTTGGCCCGCGCCATTCGGAGGAGCGGGAGCGAGAAAGGTCGATCCAAACTGATACGGAGGCAACATCTGAGGATCGAGCGTGGTCGTGATTTCGAGTAGAGGTCCGAGTTCGTTGAAGCTCTTGCTGCGCAGAAGGTGTCGGTGGCCAAAATATTGCACTGCGCGCGTCCAGTAAATGCACGCCATGAGCCCGTTGAATCCGAGGCTGGCGCGTTTCAGGAGCTTTGGCGAAGCGATATAGAGAGTGTCGTCGACGATCTCGCGCGGACGGATCTCATCGATACGATGAATCAGGAGCACACTGCTGATCATCGAGAACAGCAGAATGCTGGCCGCACAAAACGTAGTCCGCTGGCGCGAAGTCATTTCAAATTCCTGCGCTCAAAAATCAACACTGCGCCGCTGAGAGCCATGGCGGAGTAGAACAAAGCGTACAGCGTGTTCTGCAGAACGAGTTGCGCGGAGATGTGCTGCCCGTGCGCGACCGCGCTGATGACATTCAGAGTCGAAAAATTCGGAACAAGATATGCCACTCCCGTGGCGATCCAATGAGTCAATCCGTGCGTGATGCTGGCGAACCCTCGGAGGTCATCCGCGAAACTGCCAATCACAAATAGAGAGAACGTGAGGATGGCAGAGAGAAGCGGCGATGAAAACGATGAGAACAGCAGCGCGAGCGAACAAATGACCAGGAATTGCAGCACGATGAAATAGAGGGCCACAAGAATAAGACCGTCACCGCCGGTGAATTTGTGGGCAACGTACAACAATGCTGCGAATACTCCGATCGCCATGAAGAAGGTGTTGACGACAAGCGTTCCGGCCAGGCCGAAAAACTTCCCGACGATAAATTCCCATCGCCGGACCGGGCGCGAGAGAACCGTGTAGAGGGTACGTTTTTCGATCTCCTTGGATACGAGTCCAATCCCGATAAAAATCGCGATGACCACGCCGAAAAGAGAGACCGAGGTCAAACCAAGATTGATGACGACCAGGCGTTCGATCTCGATGGAAATCTGGCTTACCAGGATCGCGGCGCCGGAAAGCAGCACGGCGAAGGCGATCAGGTTGTAGAGCACCCGGTCGCGAACGGCTTCGCGGAAGGTGTTCGAAGCGATGTACGCGATCCGCGATGTCATGCCGATGTCCCCGCAGTGGTTTGAGAATGCTGCAATTTCTCGACGAAATAAGTTTCGAGTGAAGTTCGCAGAGGAATGATGGAGATCAAGTGCAACCGCTCGCGGCGGACCGCGTCGATGGCGGCGTCCTGCTGGTTTTCAGGAACGATCGCTCGCACGGTCTCTCCGGTGACGTGGCATTCGGCTCCCAAAGCCTTCATCGAAGCGGGAACCTGAGTGCCTTTCCAGACGACTTCCACTTTGCCTTGAACCGCCGCGGTGAGATCTTCAACAGCTCCTTCGCCGCGCAGTTCACCTTTGTGAATGATGGCCACGCGATCGCAGAGCGCCTCCGCATCCGAGAGGATGTGGGTAGAAAAGAAGACGGTCTTGCCTTCCTGTTTGAGCTGCTCCATCAGGTCGCGCACCTCGCGGCGGCCTAGCGGATCGAGTCCTGACATCGGCTCGTCAAAGAAGACGACCTTCGGGTCATGCAGAATGGCCTGCGCGATTCCTACGCGCTGCAGCATGCCTTTCGAGAATTTCCGGAGTTGCATCCCTTTGACGTCGTTGAGACCGACGCGGTGCAGCATCTCCTCGACTTTTGCCTTGCGATCTTTTCCGGGAATTCCCGAAAGTTGCCCGAAGTAATCGAGCAGTTCGTGAGCAGTCAGGTAGTCGTAGAAATATGGCTGCTCGGGAAGAAAGCCGATCTGCGCCTTAACCTCGGGATCGGTCCAGTCCTTCCCGAGAATGCGCGCACTGCCGGCGGTGGGAAAGACGAGGCCCATCAGCATTTTCAGCGTCGTGGTTTTTCCGGCGCCGTTCGGACCGAGAAAGCCGAAGATTTCACCGTCCTCGACTTTAAGATGGAGAGGATGAAGGGCGCGTTTGGGACGCTTGCGCCAGAACCCCACCATGTAGGTCTTTTCCAGACCCAGGATTTCAATCGCTGCCATTGTTTGCCGTTTTCCGAGAGAACGCTTCGAAGAAAATTATATGCAACGGCTCGCCGGATTTAGACCCGTGCCGCATTACGTCGGTCATGTAGGCCCGGGTTGGCTCGCACCGCTTTCCAGAAGAGCATGAGCCGAGGTCTTGAGCACCTTGATCTTGTCGCTGGCCATTACTCGATTCCTGTCATCGCTGCTGCTCGTAAGGAGGTGGGTATTGGTGGGATTTTTTTGTGATCAAATGTCTTAAAATATTGATTTCAGGTAAGTTAAGCTGCTTTCGGGATTTCCATACTGCGTAAAATATTGAATCCAGAGAATTTACGCGCAAAATATTGCAGGACAAAGGATTACTCGGACTCGCTGCGGTGCAGTTTTTTTGTCGCCAGGGCGCCAAGGTATTGTTTTCAAATAACTTAGTTGCTTCCGTGCTGGTCTTGTCGCCGCAAAATATTGAAATAACGGCACTTACTGTCAAATTATTGAAAACAAAGACTTAGTTTTCGGCCACCGTTTAGAAGCGTAATCCGCGTTGCGGATGAGCTTATCGTCGGACATTTTGGGTGTGGACGACAAGGGCAGATGTCACATACTGCGCCTGTGGAAATCTTTTCGAGACACAAATTGTGGAGGACTGTCGGCGAGCTGACGAGGAAGCCTGCAGTCGGGTGGCGGGCGGTTGAGATGAACAAAGCAGAATGAGTGAAACCGCGATGTTTCACCAGCCAGGTGCCGGTATCACCCTTCCCGAATGCCCTACGGCAGGAAGGTGTTGAACGTGAGGGAGATTACGCCAATGCAGATCACCTAATGTTGTGATTTCAATCACGGAACAGCTGACGGGCAGTTTGGTAATGTACGGACCAAAATTCGCTGGGCGCATTCTTCATAGAGCTTCCCGTGGGCCTCTGGTTATGCGCAGGAGGCAAACCTATGCCCTGCAGATGTTGCGGATCAGAACACCAAAAAGAGGTCCCGTCCGAAGTCAATATCCATCCTCCTCACGATCGAAAATACGTTGACGTCCCATCGGTTCTCGCATTCCCGATAGTTAAGATTTGTAGCGAGTGCGGCTTCACGGAATTTCTATTAGAGGATGCTGACCTTCGCCGTCTTAAGGAGGTTTGGCACGCCCCTGTGATCGGATTCTCAGCCTGACTGAGCGCACTCGGATTGCGTAAAATTATTAACGCTCTTACGTGATGACAATCAAAACGGTGTCTGCCGCGATTTTTTGGAGTTTGTTATGAAGACAGCATCCTCCCTCCCTTCGAAACGGACGGATTGGAAGGTTCTGTACCGAGCCGCAATTTTGGAAACTAACAAGAGCGTCATCGCACAACGACTCGCAGAAGCACAAGAAGCCGTTCTAGCCCGTGGACGGGAGGTCTTCTACGGAAGCGGCAGTCCCGAAGAGAAGGAAGCCTTAGAAGACGCACTATATGCTTTGCGCGCATTCAGGACCGCTTTGGAGCACGCCGAGGCAGCCTGATTTCGTACATAACTTTTTGAGGACGCGGTCAATCATGGGAAAGACGCAGGCAACACCCACCCTTCATTCTCGGATTCTAATCGTCGACAATCATGAACTTGTGGCTGAGGGCCTGAAGCAACTGCTCGAACCAGAGTTCGAAATTGCTGGGATAGTTACGGACAGCATTGATTTTCTGCCGCGCGCGCTCGCGGTGAAGCCAGATATGATTCTTTGCAAGATTTCCGTGTCATTGCCGGATGTTCTGCAAGCTGCCGAACGGGTATCGACTATCCTTCCTGAAGTTAAGATTATTTACTTGACTGCGGATACCGATCCGAATTTGGTGGTGGAGGCCTTCGATCGCGGATGCGCGTCAGGGTACTTACTGGAAACATGTTCGGCGTCCGAGTTGACGATTGCTATCCGAACAGTTCTCAGGAATCAGAGTTACATTTCGCCGTCGTTGAAGGATGATGTTGATCGCTTGCGCTGGGAGAAAAAGACGGGAGGCGATGAATCAGACCGCTTGACGCAAAGGCAGCGCGAGGTTCTACGTGCGCTTCTTGAGTGGAGCACAATGAGCATGGCCGGTTCTGCGTTAGGGCTGACAGGGCGAACCGTGGCGTTTCACAAGTACCAAATCATGGAACGCATTGGCGCGAGGTCTTACTCTGATCTCGTAAAGTTTGCTGTGCGAAATCACCTGCTTGGGGAAGCAGAGCTTGCACCGAACCATGACGAGAGCCACATAGAAGCAAGCGCCACATGATTTCGGAGTGCCGAGAGTAGCAGGCGGTATCCCTGACCGCGGTGCGTTAACTATTGTTCGTTCCAATTTGCTTTCGAGCGTCGTGCCGCCAGTGTGATTGCGGTCACAGCAGCCATGACACAAACGCTTTAGCTTTTGACTACAGCTTCCGAGGGCCTGTCTTGCAAATGGCTTTCTCAGACTGATCAAAACGACTCGGATAGCGGCTAATCAGTGCCCAGGGGAAAGCACCTATGACCCTGTACTCTGCACGATTGAGGCATTTCTGGTGCGCTCAGCCCGAAGAGGATCTGAGCTTTGAAGAACTGCTCGCGGAAATCTCAGCTCGTTTAGTAAGCCTTCCCGCCGATCAAGTGGATCATGGCATTGAAGAGGCTCTGCGACTGATCTGCGATTCTGCAGGAATCGACGAGTCCACGATCTATCTGCGAGAGATTGAAAATCCCGACACCTTCGTCCTGAGCTACGTCCTTCGTGATCCGGATTTGCCACCGCCCCCGACAATAAAGTTTACTGCGACCGACAACTTCCCCTGGTGCAATCAGAAACTCATCGCCAACGAGATCATCTACCTGCCCGACACGCAAGCAGCGCCGGAGGAAGCGGCAGTTGATAAAGCGAGTTGGAAGAAATACAACGTCGTGTCCGCACTCGTCATCCCGTTGAGCACTGGCTGGGGTCGCCCTCTGGGCTTCTGGGGCATCGACAGCACCTCAGAAAGGCGCGAATGGCCGGAGCGGTTGCAGAAACGGCTCAGGATCATTGCCGGGGTGTTTGCGGGCACGATCGAGCGCGCGGTGTCGGATCGACGATTACGCGAAAGTGAAGCGCGTCTGGAACTAGCCGCTGAAACCGGAGGCGCAGGGTTCTGGACGTTAGACATGGAAACGGGCGCCATTTGGGCAACGCCGAAACTGAAAGAGCTGTTCGGCTTGAAGCCGGATGACACAATCGATATAGCCACTTTCCTTGCCATGGTGCAGCCCGCGGATCGCGAGTCGGTGCGGCAGAAGATCGAAGCAATGAACCAAGGCAAAGAAATCAACCAGGAATATCGAATCGTGCTACCGAACGGCACGATACGTTGGGTGATGTCGAGGGGTAGTCAGCGCGTGTTTGCGATTGATGGCCGTCCACTTCTGATGGGAATTACCTTGGATACAACGGAGCGCCACAAAAGTGAAGAGGCGTTACGGACCTTAGGAGGTCGCCTCATTGAAGCCCAAGAGAAGGAGAGAAAGCGGATCGCACGAGAACTGCACGACGATATCAACCAGAGGATCGCGTTAATCACAGTCAGCTTGGGGCAATCCCTTTCCGGCGATGATGCTGAGGTTCGAAAGGCCGTTCACCTTGAATGCGAACGGCTGTCGACTTTGGGACATGACGTGCAGGCTCTGTCCCACCGCTTACATTCTTCAAAGATCGAGTATCTGGGGCTCGCGTCAGCGGCACGCGGCTTGTGCCGAGAGATGGCTGAGCAGCACAGAGTGGAGATTCACTTCGTCGAAGCAGGAATACCACGTGATCTTTCTAGCCAAACCTCGATTTGTCTCTTTCGCGTTTTGCAGGAAGCGGTACACAATGCCGTCAAGTACAGCGGGGTAGGGCAAATCACGGTGGAACTGAAATCAGAGTTCCAGCAGATTCAACTCGTTGTGAGGGACCGAGGACGCGGATTCGATCCAGAGGAAGCAATGGAGCGTGGTGGCCTGGGGCTCATCAGTATGAGAGAGAGGCTGCAAGCGGTCGGTGGTGAGCTGTCCATCAATTCACAGCCACACGAAGGCACGACTGTGAAAGCTTGCGTCCCTGTCACGTGTAATGCAACGCAAGTGGAAGTTATGGAAGCTGCAGGATAGTGTGCACACGCGGATCTCTCTGTTGAGTGCCGGTAACCGGCTATTAGACTCATCTACCGCAGTGGCTGTTGGTGTTGATGAGAAGCACAGAGGGTCGGACATTGCGCACCCTCTCGACCACTTCCGCTCACCTCATTGGTTCGCAAACATTAGTGCGCAAACGGCTCGCACTTCAGAAGGCGGCGGAAACCCCGGTGGGTACCCAGCGGAATACTGAACGCAATGCAGCGTTTCAGGTTCTGCGCTAAGGCCCGAAACGAAAAGTGGAAATGAAAGCGTGACCTTCGCCTTGCGCACGGTTTCGCGAGGGTTCATTTTTTTCTGTACTTACTTCGCTGCCGGGATTTCAGTTGCTTGTCAACCGCGTAGTTGAGCCATAGGCCCGCGCAGACCATAAAGATCAAGGTGATGAGGCCGAGGATGATGTCCCACTCCGGGAGTGACATGGCTGAAACCAGTTTTCTGGAACGGAATAGCAGAGAATATCACGGCACGAAATCAGTTCGCTCAGAACACTGGAGCGAGAGCGCGATCTGGTGCCGGCGCCTGCTGGATGCGTTTGGAGCTGTGATGAGGATTGGCGCGGGCCAATCGAGGCATGGTGGAAATCAGGCGACCGCGTTTGATTTCGAGTCAAACCGTGCGCAGTAACTTAACGCACGCAGTTGGTGCAGGGCGTTATCAATCGCCTCCCGCTCTTCCACCATGCTGCCCGACATCGTAAAGAGTTGTCTACGGCGAAGATTGAGGGCTTCCTCAGCTTCGTGGATACGTGAGGGCAACCTGCTACGGTCATCTTCGAATATTGCTCTTAGATAGAGTTCGCGCCAGCTGTACATTTGTAGTCGCCGATCTTGTTACCGTGATGAATTTAGAGTTGCTGCCGGTGCTTGAATCTGGGGAAGACTAAAAGAGAATTTTGAGCGATCTAGCGGGCGGGTCATAGCTGGCAGAGATACCAGAGGTGAACTAAAAATTCGTTAGATGGTGGGTGCAGACGCCAAGCGGAACGCTGACCAGTGATTTGGTTTTTCATGTGAAGTAGTGGTTATGGGGACGTGACCGGGCTTAATCGTGAAATCGCCATAAGCGCGCCGCGAAACGCAGACGTTCCAATTTCCGCACGACCGTATGAAGAGGCTATCATCTACCCAGGTCTGAGAAACGCACGTGCCGGACGTATGCCATTGACTGTCGGATTGCCGTCTGGTCGAGTTCGCCTTTATTTTCTACATCCAGCCGATCGAATTCCGACTCCATAAATGCCATCCACGCTTGTTTCGATATCTTGCCTTGTTTATCTGTATCCATGACGAGCAGCAGTTGCTTGACGTTCTCGATTGCCATGGCATTCCGGTCGGGCTGGCGGGGAAAGTCCTTCTGAGCAAAGCCGACTCCGAGAGTCATCATAAGAAGCATTACGACGCGGAAATTCCTTCGTAGCATAGGCGGCCTCCTGACGTGAACTTGGTCGCCATTAGAGCATGGAAATGAGTCAGGACATTCGTTCTTTTATTTGATCGGATGGATCGAATTTAGTTATGGCGCAAGCGTGTCTTGCTACTGATGGAAGGAGTCGACGACTGAGGAGTAGCGCGGACGATACAGCGATTAACGGGGTGAAGACCGGGTCGTTACCGTGAGTAGTGCAGGTCTAATCACCTAGGGGAATTACCCAAACCTCGAAACAGCAACCTTCCAGCAAAGCAGAGGCATCCGACTGCCACTATGAGACACTCGGGTTTGTTGTTCTTGCTAGCGGCAGTCGGGCTCGTTGGATGCGGCGCAGGTCATGCGAATTTGACCAGCATTGACGTTAGTCCGCAATCGGCGACGGCCCCCAGCAATCAGGGACAAGTTGGCTACACGGCGACGGGACATTTTGCCAACGGAAAAAGTCGTGAACTGTCGCAAGCAGATGGGCTCACGTGGAAAACCTCGCCGACAGGCGCAGGCGCCGTGGCGGCGACAATCGGATCGACTGGCGAAGCTACTTGTTCGGCTCCGGGCACGATAACGATCACTGCGAATGCTCCTGAGAACTTGCAGTTTACGATCAACAACGGGGTACAAAACACCTCGTCAACCGTAAACGGGACTGCTTCGCTAACCTGTCAGTGAAGTCCCAATACTGCGGATCTCGATCGTCCGTAGGCGGCTGATTCATTCATTGCTTCGCGAATTGAACGACTGCGTCGAAGAATGGAGCGGGCGCTTCAATCCAGGGGAAGTGTCCGCTCTTGTCGAAAACCACGAGGCGGGAGTTTGGGATTCCTTTGTTAAGCCGCTCTCCTTGG
The DNA here is from genome assembly GCA_035500795.1 of Candidatus Eiseniibacteriota bacterium. GTDB lineage: Bacteria > Acidobacteriota > Terriglobia > Terriglobales > Acidobacteriaceae > Sulfotelmatobacter. The sequence goes on from DATJWZ010000098.1 coordinate 33,283, forward strand.
GTGACTGGGCAGATCCAATCGTCGTGCCCAACTAAGACAAGAGTCGGCGCCTTCACATGGTCCAGCAAGCTTTCCTGCTGTGTGATCGGCAGCCCGGGCGCCTCGACGGCACGGCGAGCCCAGATAGAAGGCAGCATCGTATCGGTCTTGGCGAAGCGAGGCATCGCCGACGCGGGGTCGTAGAAAAACAGTGGCGTGATTTTCTTCATGTAGGCGCCGAATTCTTCGTCGGTTTTTGCATCGAAGTTACCCATCGCGGCAATCGCATCTTTGAAGCGTGGATCATCTTTCCGGGCGGCGATTTCCTTTTCTCTTTCGGCCCTGAAGTCATAGTCTTCCGTGCACATGTCCACCAGGATGAGTTTGTGCACCATCTCCGGATGCTGGATGGCATAGCCTAACGCGATGGCTCCTCCGTTGGAGTGGCCCAGGACGGTGATTGCATTCAGCCCCCAGTAGGCCCGGAGCCTTCCCAGATCGTCGATCATATCGTTCGTTGACATGAGCTTCGCATCGCTGGGGCGGCTCGTGCGGGCGCTTCCTCGCGTGTCGTAGTAGATGACAGTAAAATCCTTTTCCAACACAGCGAGACCATTTTGCAAATATTCGGAGCCGACACCCCATCCCGGAGACTGCACCACAAGCAGCGGTCCCTTGCCCGTAACTCTGTACCAGAAGTGAATCCCGCCGACGTCGGCGGTGTGCTCACCGGGCGCTAACTTGTCTGGCCTATGCGACAATGGATTCTGAGCTACGCACAGAGTCGCGATCGCCAACACGAACGCGAAAACCTCATGCTTTTTCACGAGGCCTCCTATTAAAGGATCCAGTCTGGCAATTCAGCTGAGAGCGTTCGCGATCACCGCGCACACAGTTTCGTGAGGCCAATCACTGACGAGGGTCTCACCTTCGTATTCGATACACGCATTCTGCCTCTCTAAAGAGCGTTCCTGCCAGTTATGAAGGCGCACTCACGAGGCGAATGGGCCGAACCGGGGAACGTGGGTCCGTAACAAAAGTCCAACTTTGCGAGGTTAACCATGAAACGAACCATTGTCGCGCTCTTGGTTCTATGTGTTTGCTTTGCGCCTGCGGCATGGGGACAGAAGTACACGTGCCCGGCCACGGTCAACTGGACCGAGTTCCACACGATCGACATGCAGCGCTGGAATCCATGTGAGAAGGTGCTTGGCATCGATAATGTTGGAGGCCTCCAAGTGAAGTGGAGTTACCCCATCGGCCGGACGGATGGCTCGCCTATGGTTGCGTATGGAGTGGTCTACATCGGCACAAACAGCGGCCGGTTATATGCCTTCAAGGCCAGCACCGGTAAGAAGCTATGGAGCTACCAAACTGCCAGCGGGACGAATCATTCCTCACCGGCAATCGCAAATGGAGTGGTTTACTTCGGTTCCACGGATGGCCTGGTGTACGCGTTGAAAGCGGGCAGCGGTGAGAAGGTATGGAGTTATGCAACCGCCGCTAACGTCGAGTCGTCCCCAACGGTAGTCCACGGAGTTGTCTACATTGGCTCGGACGACGGTAGCGTGTACGCACTCGACGCCAGCAGCGGCGCCAAGCTATGGAGTTATGCCACGGGCGGAGCTGTAAATTCCATTCCCGCGGTAATGAAGGGTGTCGTTTATGTCGGCTCTAGTGACAACAACCTCTACGCGCTCGACGCCACAACGGGTGCGAAATTGTGGAACTACACCACCGGTGGCTGGGCTGACTCGCCTGCCATCGCCAAGGACGTGGTTTATTTCTCCTCGAATGACAACAACCTCTACGCGCTCGACGCCAGCACCGGCTCCAAGCTATGGAGCTACAACATAGGCGGATTTTATCCGCAGTCTTCCTCGCCCGCCGTGGCAAATGGGGTGGTTTATATCGGATCGGGCGACGGCAACGTGTACGCCGTAAATGCCCACACCGGCGTCGGACTATGGAGCTACGAGACGGGTAACAATGTAGGGGACTCGCCCGCGGTGGCAAATGGCGTGGTTTACGTCGCCACTTACAACTGGGTTTTCTACGCGCTGCACGCAAAGACGGGTGCCCTTCTGTGGAGCGACTGGCTTTCCGGAGGGGCTATCAGTTCGTCTCCAGCGGTTGCCAATGGTGAGGTGTACGTCGCCTCAACCAACGGCAATCTATATGCCTTCGGCCTGCCCTAGACGGCCGTGGTTTCGGACAGGTAGAGACAGCTTTGAGGAGCAAGGTTACACAAACCGGATGCTCAGATGTCCGATGGGGCCGGAAGTTGTTTGTAATCCTGCAGCATGAACTTGGGCGTTACATCCATGCGGCCGGGGAAAGAGAGCTCACCACGCGGATCACAGGGTCACACAGAGAAAACAAAATCCCCACTTCCCGCAGAACGGCACGCGAGAAATGGGGTCACCATATTCAAGCAGATTATTGATTCAACGGATTGAAGGTGAGGATGCCGGCTTCGGAGTTGGAGCATTTGCCGACGGGGTCGACACGAATCACGGCATCTTCCTCAGCACAGAATGCGCGGATTCCAGTCTGATTAATCGTGATTGGGGAGGCCAGGATCGTATAGCCGATGTTCACGTCACCAGCCTGGGCGCCAGCGCCCGTGGTAAACATGTAGCCGCTCTTGCCGCTGTTTGCCGGGTTGCCGTTGTTTGCCAGAACGGAATCGATCACGCAGGCAGTCGTGGAACTCGGAACACAGGCTGCTCCCAGCGGCCCACCGAGATTCACCAGGGCAGGGGCATAGCCTACCGTCGGATAGGTACTCTGATAAGTGATCTCTCCTGTGGTGACGGTGCGGACCGATGCCACTGCGGACGATTCATTCGCCGCCATGCGGGCGCGCAGCAAGTTTGGGATCGCGATGGCCGCGATGATCAGAATAATGGCCACTACAATCAGCAGTTCGATCAATGAGAAACCTTTTTGTTTTCGCATATCTTCCCCTGGGATTTGCAACCGCCACTTCCTATCCGAAAACTATACGTCGCAAGTGATTTCCGGGCTTACTGGAGCCGCTGGTGCAATGCGATTCTCCGCGCCCAGCAAGGCATCGCGCGTATTTTAACTCGTTTCGGAGGCGGCCACAGAACAGAATTTATCCGGGTGCAACTTCTTTCACACGAACGACAATTAGAGAACGCGGGTTTCTTGCCTGCTTGCACATTATCAGAATCTTTTTCGGGGACAAAAAGCAGCTACCGCTGAGCGCCCTGAGAACTTCCTCTGAGGTGGCAGAGAGGCGTTTTGAGAGAAATGCAATAAAAAGAAAAGCAGCGGAAGAGATCTCCGCTGCCTGGACCGATTTCGATATATCCCGCGTTATTGCAGAGGATTGAAGCTTCTGATGGCCGCCTCGGTGTTCGAGCATTTTCCTGCGGGATCGACGCGAACCACGCCGTCTTCTTCCACGCAGAAACCGCGGACGCCGGTCACATTGAGCGTCATCGGGCTGGCCTGGGCGGTAAAGCCAATGTTGATGCCGTTGATCTTAGTGCCTGCGCCAGTGAGGATCGAGTACCCGCTCTTACCGCTGTTCACGGGGTTGCCATTGTTGGCCAGAACAGAGTCGATCAAGCAGGCCGACGTCGAAGCCGGAACGCAGGCGGCACCCAATGCGCCACCTAGATCAACTAGGCTCGGTGAATAGCCGACGGTCGGGTATGTGGACTGATAGGTGGTCTCCGCCGTGACGATCGTTCGCAAGGAGGAGACGGCTGACGCCTCGTTGGCAGCCATACGGGCGCGCATCA